>NZ_CP132204.1:309878-619757 GCF_030718995.1 Arthrobacter oryzae | reverse complement strand
AGCACGCCCATGAGCGCCTTCGTGACGAGGAAGTAGGCGCCCAGCGCCCAGATGTACCAAAACAGTGTTGGAAAGAACAGACCGCTGGCTACATCAATGAATGTAGGCCAAGCCGATTGACCGGCAGCGAACAGCACGATGCGCCGCAATGCGGCCACAAGCGTCCAAACAATGTAGAGATAATACAGCCCTACAGTCCGCGCCTTCGTTTCCCTGAGGGGCCGCCGGATGGCCCGTGTCGCGAGGAATCCGGAGATAAAGAAGAACAGGGGCATCCGGAGGGGGGTCAGAAAATCGCTGAGGTGGATCCAAGGTCCGACAGCGCCGTGCGAAATGTCCCGCTCGAACCAGTGTGAGACGTGCAGAAGGACGACCAGGATCATGCACACGCCCTTGCCGAGGTCTACCCACGCATATTTTTGGACTCCTCCTGAAAACAGCGGCGTGGAACTTGGTGATGACATTGGTCCTCCCCCTCAGATGAGTGCCGTCGTCGCCAACAAGCTTACCCGAGCACAGTTGTCCGGACCGCCGGATCCGAACACGTGCGATTGGTCCAAGGGCGCCGGCCACATTCCATAGCGCAGGCGATGCACCGGCCCCGGAAGGACAGCCGGCGCAGACAGTGCAGGACATGACCCGCCGTTTGGCGGTGATCGTACTAGTGCTGTTGTTCGGGCAGGTCACGGTCCCGTCGGCCTCATCGCGGTGAAATAATACAGCGTAAACTCGACCTCGACAGCCGGGCGAAGCGCCCAGGGTTTGATCACCGTGGTATGCGCGGCGCGGGCGAGAGCGGCGAGCATTTCGCCGGAACCGTAGGCGGAGTCTGCCAAGACGTCCACGCTGGTGCCGGTGATCGTGGGATCCTTGGTGCGCGCCGGGCACCGACGGCGCCCTCGCTGTTCTCAGGCCCGGAGTCCTTGGTCAGTTCCGCGGCGGTGATTAGCCCGGCACCTGGCTCGATCACGATGTGTGCCTTGAATCCGTGTTGCTGGCGGGACTTGGTCTTGTGCGCGGCCGTGTGTCTGGGTCGACGGTGAAGAACATCCGGTCCGGGGCGACCCTGCGGGCGACGCGCCATGACGGCAAGGCCGCCGACGCCTAAGTTTCGCAGCCAGCAGCCCCAGCGCGTCTGTGACGAGCGTCGAAACCAGCCCGTCCGTGGCCTCCTGGTTGTCCCAGTCGATGTCCGGTTTGCCGGTGCGGGTGTGGTCATGCTCGCTCGCGTGGGCGGCCACGAGTTCCTGCCCGTCAGGGACATCACGTCAACGCCTCGGCCGTTTCGCGGTCAGAGCGGCCCAGTAACGCCTTCAGCACCACCACCGACCCGATCACCGGCGCCGGAACGGACGGCCAGCCCCGCCGTGACGGGAAGAGGTCACCGTCATTGAGTCCGGAAACAACCCGCCCCGGAGGGCTCACAAACCACCTATTTGCAGGTAAAAACCCGGCTACTGGGAGGCTTGTCGGACCCTTTCGCTCTGGCTTTTTCATACATCTGAGGCGCCATACCCATTTCATGCCGGGCAATTCCGTCTTATCTCCACCGTTGCCAGCCCTCCCTCCCGGCCGGGCATGCCCCGGGCGGGACTGGCAATGGCCCGAGAGCGGACCCCCGATGCCGGACAACAGCACGCCCGCCTTGGAGGCCGTGTTCGTCTAACCTTTCAAGCCCTTAACTACACCAACCGGGCAACCCTAGTGCTGTTCCGGTCGGTCTAGTTAAACGGTGCAAACTAGGAAGAAATTCAACACGCAGAAATTTGAAATAAGGCGCTGACTTTCCGGCGCATGTTCTAAACAAAGAATTCGATGACAGGAATTGACGGGAGTTTCCTGGAAAGTTCGGATAAAGCAGCTATCTTAACAATCTTCGTCAAATGATGCTGTCAAGCATCAGTTTTCCTTGCTGGCTACTTCCAGCCGCCGCCATGTGTCGCGCACTGCAAGCCGGAGCTGTTGCACTTGGAACAGGTCAGGGCAGTGCCAAGCAGCCCCCGGTTCCTCCCGCCGTTGCATGAGCTGCAGTCGTGGAGCGGTCGCTGACATTTCTTGCAGGTCATAGAGATCTCCCAATTTGATCCAGCGTGCCGGTTTGTAGCACAGGCAAGATTATTCGGGTCTGTGGTTCGTTTGGCAATGCATTTCCTGTGTCAATGTTTCGACTTTCGGTTCGCCTTTCTCCACGACACAAACGGAAATTTTCTACAAATGCCTATTCCGGGAAAGGTGTCTGTGATCAGATATGGCTACTTGCCGTCAGGGCGGCGGGGGCTACGACGAATCTGTGGTGACGCGGCGCCGCTGGGGGCAGGGCGTCTACTTGGCAATTGGGGGATACGGATGAGTGGACCTAAGGGCATTTCCTACGCTCTCCAGCAGGAAGTGCTTGAGCGTCTTCGCCGGCGTGAAGAATCACTTGCGGATCTTCGGGCGGCTGATTCCCGGCTTCAGGGCCTGATTACCAGATGCGACGACCTGGGCCATTCGCACATCGTTGCAGCAAGCCTGCGTGCCGGGACCCAGCAGCCAGGGGAAGAGACCCCCACCGACGTGGTCACGGCCCGGGCTGTCAGCGTTCGGAAGAGCGTGGAAGGTCTATCGAAGCAACTGGAAGACACCCTGGCCCTCGAACGCCGGCGTTCGCTGAGTGCCTCGCTGGGGGCACTGGCCGCCCAGCTGCCGTCTTCAGTCGGCGCTGAAGCCCAGGAAGTTACGGTGGCGAAGCCTGCAGAGGTCATTGCCGAAC
Organism: Arthrobacter oryzae; assembly: GCF_030718995.1. Lineage (NCBI taxonomy): Bacteria > Bacillati > Actinomycetota > Actinomycetes > Micrococcales > Micrococcaceae > Arthrobacter > Arthrobacter oryzae. Next base: position 617,005 of record NZ_CP132204.1, on the reverse strand, counting down.
CTTCCCCTGGACACAACATCAACGCCGAGCGCGCCCGAGTTGAAGAAGTACTTGCTGACCTCAAAATGCCGGTCGGCGACCTGGCTGTCCTTGCAAATGCAGCGATCACTGCCAAACCCCTCCGCCATGAAGCCTTACTGGGGCAGCTTCGCAGCGATGTCCGTCGAGCCAATGATCTCTATGATCGGGCTGCGGCCGTTTCCCACAACAGCTTGGGACTGACCGCTCACCTTGAGGACGGAGAATTGCCGCCAAGCATCATTGCCGCTCAGAGCCTGGTAATGCGAATAGATGAGGCGGGCTACTCGCACTCACTCGCGGAGAGCGTTGCCGATGCAGAAAAAAACGTCGGCGACTGCCTGCAGCGCGTCGACCAGCTGAAATCGGTTAGAGATTCTGAGCGTGCCCGGGCCTTCGTTGAGGATGCCGTCAAGGAAAGCTTTGCTGCGCTCGGCTACGCCGTTACGGATCTGGACCCGACGGTCACCGGCGGGACGGTGCTCTCCGCGCCGTCCAGCAAACGTCACGGTGTTCAGATCGCGGTCGACGGCAGCGAAATAGCCGTGCGCTCCGTCCGGATCGCGGGACCCGGGGACGGGGCTTCTGACATGGCTGCCGATGTGGAACTGTGTGATTCCATTGCGGCCTTGACACCGCTTCTGGGTGATGCCGGCGTGACCCTGCGGCGCATTCGCAGCGTTCCGCCGGGAATCGTCCCCGCCCCGGTAGTGTCCGCGGGGAAGGCAACCGCTGGACGAGGGGCCGTCGAAACCGCGGGCTCGTCCCCGTCCGGACGCAAGAAATCCACGCGACGCCTCGGGAAAACCCTGTGAGCGAGTCACACGTCGACTCCGGCCCGACGGCAGCATGGCTTCGTGAAATCGACATGGTGCTGCCCTCCAACCCGCAGTACATCCTGACGGGGAACCTTCGCGATGTTCATCTGACGGACGGCCGTGGGCACCGGTCACCGTGGCCCACCACCACCCAGGCCGTCACGGCGGTCCTCCGCCGGGCCGGATACTCATGCGTCCTCGCCTTCGATTCAGTGGACGGCCTATCGGTGATGTACGAAGCGGCACCGGGCCTCGCGGCATCCGTAACCAACGACGTCGAACCCTGCCCATCGCCCATTGCGCAGCTCCCGCAGCTCCTGCGGAGGGTGGTTGGCGCCTTTCCCGGCTGCGCACTGATGGTGACGAACGCATCGCGTCTGACGACGGACGGTGAAGCAACCGACGGGCTTTTCCACGAAGTCATGTCCACGGCTGAAAAGCTGGCTGACACTGCTGTAGCGAAACTCCTCAACGGAAGTCATGCTGCCGCTGTGTATAACTCCGTCTTTTGGCTCGTTGACAAGGAGAATGATCTACCGCCGTGGTTCGCTGGGCTGGATGCAGTACGTGTGGTGTCCGTACCGCAACCGTCGCAGTCTCAGCGATACCAGGCCGCATCCCTGCTTGTCCGGTCGCTGGCCGGCGGCAGGGAGTCGACCGAGCCGGAACGGGAAGCCGCCGCCCGCCGGTTTGCGGCAGCCACCGCCGGCCTGAACATCAAGGCCCTGCAGGAGATCAACAGGCTGGCCATCGACCGGCGGATCCCGTTCGACCGGATCGACGACGCTGTGCGCACCTACCGTGTCGGGGTGCCCGATAACCCGTGGCAAGACGCCGAACTGCGGCAGAAAATCCGCGAAGGATCGGAGTACCTCGGAAAGCGCGTCCTGGGACAACCACACGCCGTCCGAAAATCGGTAGACATTCTCATCCGCTCGGCGATGGGCCTCACGGGGGCGCAGGGGGCCGGTGAAACAGCCAGGCCGCAAGGCGTCTTGTTCTTCGCGGGACCCACCGGCGTCGGAAAGACCGAACTTGCGAAGGCGCTCGCCGAACTCGTCTTCGGACGCCGCGACGCCTTCACCCGGTTCGATATGAGCGAATTTGCCTCCGAGCATGCCGAAAGCAGGCTGATCGGCGCCCCCGTGGGTTACACCGGCCACACCGCCGGCGGCGAACTTACCAACGCGATCAGGCAGCAACCCTTTCAGCTGGTCCTCTTTGATGAGATCGAGAAGGCCCACCCCAGGATTCTGGACAAGTTCCTGCAGATTTTGGAGGACGGGCGGCTGACGGACGGCAACGGGGTGACCGTGCATTTCACCGAAACACTGCTGGTGTTCACCTCCAACCTGGGAGTCTACGACTCCGACGAATCGGGCAGCCGCGTTCCGGTGGTGCACCGGGGTGCGCCTTATGACCAGGTGGAAGCTTCCATCAGGAAAGGCGTTGAAGAACACTTCACATCCGTCATCGGAAGACCCGAGCTCCTGAACCGACTGGGCGACAACATCGTGGTGTTCAACTTCATTTCGGATGAGACGGCAGACCAGTTGGTGCCGCTGTTCATGGAAAACGTCCAAGGGAGGGTCTTGGCCTCCACCGGCATCCGGATCACCTTCGCCGACGCTGTGGTGGAGCATTTGCAGTGCCATGCCCGGAACAGATTGGACTACGGGGGCCGCGGGGTCTCGTCGGTTGTGGAGAGCCTGCTCGTGAATCCCTTGGCACGGGCGCTGTTTGACGCACCGGATGGAACATCTGACACAGAAGTCACGTGCATAGAACCCACGGACGACGGATGGGAAGTGAGGCTCAAGCATGCCTGAAATATCCCGACTCCATTTCCCGGTGACATCGCTGGGATACGGCCGCCGGGCGGGGATCTGGTTCCAAGGCTGCACCGTGCGCTGCCCGGGTTGCATGTCCCGCGACACCTGGCCCTCGCTGCCGGAGAGCCGGATGGCCGTCAAGGAAATACTCCAGTGGCTGGGAGACCTCCGTGGCCACGTCGACGGAGTGACGATTTCCGGTGGCGAGCCGAGCGAGCAGCCCGAGGCCCTGCGTGAGCTTGTGGAGAAACTACGGCTGTGGGAAGAAGCCCTGGAAAACCCGCTGGACATCCTGCTCTATTCGGGGCGCCCGCTGGAAGAAGTAGTGGCCGAACTTCCGTGGATACCTGCCTTGGTGGACGTGCTCATCAGCGACCCCTTCGAGCAGGAGGCGCCAACGGATCTGGGGCTCAGGGGTTCATCCAATCAGCGCGTCAATGTCTTCAGCGCGCTGGGAGCGGAGCGCTACTCCGAGGACGATCTGGCGACCGTCTACATGGCTCAACGCCGTGAAATCGGGGTGCAGGTTGACGGTAGCTCCGTTTGGATGACGGGGATCCCCCTGGAGGGAGATCTTAAGGCTCTGGACGCAGCATTGAGACAAAAAGGTGTGACCATGGGGCGAAAATCGTGGTTTTCATGACAGATGGTTCTGTGGATGACCTCGTCTGCCCGGTCTGCCGGGAGCTTTGGCCGCCGGACTATTGGCAGTGCCCCAACGACGCAGCGAATTTAGTCCACCCGGATAGTGAGTCGAACATCGAGGGAGGACCCGGCGCCGTAGCGGCCAGCCCCCAGCCGCTGCAACCCTCTGCAAACGCCTGGCAGTTGAGTGTCCAGGGCGGAGGAACGCTCCTCGTCCCTGCCGGTGAGACAGTGGTTCTGGGCCGTTCCGCGGATCTGGCCTCGAGCCCATTGTTTGCCCCTTTTGACGCGGTTTCCAGGTTCCACTGCACGGTGTCCGCCCTCGCGGACCGGCTTCAGGTGTGCGACGCGGATTCCACGAACGGGACCTTCGTCAACAATGAGCGCCTCGCCCCGAACGCGCTGCACGATGTGGGCCCGGATGATGTCCTGCGACTCGGGTCGAAGGTCGTCATTTCCGTTCTTCTGATAGCCGACGACGACGCCCGTCGGCAGCCAGCAAAGGAAGGCAGCACATGACGCTCAACACCCATCCAGGCGACGACCAGCCGGCGATCTCCGGGCAGAGGGGCGCGGCGACGAGAGTGGAGACGCCCGCCGCTCCCCGAGCGGGCGGCGGCGTCACCGCCGTCGAGCCCCAGGCGGTTCAGCACCCGCCCGGCGAAGCTCGTACGCGCGTTGAAAACGGCGTTCCGCCTGGTCCGGAAAGGCCGCAGACCTACTTTCCCTTCGTACTGCCGCCGCAACTGGCTCCAAGATACCGACTCGTACGGCGGATCGGGGTCGGCGGCGAGGCGGTTGTCTGGGAATGCTCGGCACTTGACGGCGGGGAGCCGAAGGCGCTCAAAGTCTTCTCCCGCACTCCCACCTACGCAGTAGCCCTCGATGACCCGGAGTATGCCCGCCATTTTGATCCCGAGCACGTGGTGCGCGTGGACGAGCGCGGCAACGAAGGCGACGTCCATTTCGAACTGATGGAGTTCTGCAGGGGAGGGAGCCTGCAGGATCTGCTCGAGACGCGCGGGTCCGGGCTTCCCGTGGACCAGGTGGTTGCGATCACCTCCCAGCTCGTGGAGGCGCTGGACCGGATGCACCCCTACGTCCACGCTGACCTCAAGCCGTCCAACGTCCTGATCCGGTCGGAGGAGCCGCTGGACGTTGTCCTGTCGGACTTCGGGGTCACGGTGGCCCTGGAAGGCCGGTCCCGGGTAACGAACGTTGGACAGAAAGGAACCGCGGCTTACCTCGGACCGGGCGACTCGGACCAGATTACGGCGCAAACAGACTGGTGGAGCCTGGGGATGACGCTCCTGGATCTGATTCGCGGCAGCAATGTGTTTCAACTAGAAGACGGCAGGTGGATGTCCGACTCGGCGATTCGGTCCGAGCTGGCGCGACGCAGTGTTCCTCTCGAGGACGTTGAGGATGCCCGACTCCGGCTACTTCTGCGCGGGTTGCTGACCAGGGATCCGAAGGGGAGATGGGGAGCCGCTGAAGCCCGGGCCTGGCTCGACGGAAAGACGCCGGACATCGCAGAGGACGTCTCCCTGGCGGCTCCACCTGCGGCAACGATTGTCCCTTTGCGGCCGTGCCCGGTCTCCCTTGGGCAAACGGTGTTCCGGGATGCACAAGCGTTCGCGGCTGCCCTCCGCACCGAGTGGCGCGAGGCAGCGACCCGGATTGGGGCGGGCGCTGAGATGACCGCCGTCCTGGAGTGGGCCGTCGAGGCTACGGGCAGGAGCAATGTTGCGCCGATTGCCGACGCGTCCAGGAGGGGCAGGGCAAAACTTGCTGTCGCACTCCTTGCGGCCCACCTTGATCCCTCCGGACCGACGGTCTTCGGCGGGTTCGACGTCGGATCCGCGGCTGGCCTGACGGGGCTCGCACTGGATGAGTCCCCCGAGGCCGCGTCGGTGGTGAAGGACCTCTTGGCTGGCAGGGTAGTCTCCCGCCTGGCTTGCGGACCGCAACAGGACGCGCTGATCCTGCTTCAGGAGCGCTGGGTTCAATTGCATTCGGATGTGCTTGGTTTGTTTCCGCAGAGCTTGACTATTTCGGAGCAGGAGCGGGAGTACCTTCGACGGTTCTCACTATTGGCCGTACTGTCAGCCGACCAGACCGGACCGCTGGAAACCGAGGCAATAGCGGCGGCCGAGACCGGGGGACTTGAACTCGAATGGTTCACGAAAGTCTGGGACGACATGTCGATTCCGGCAGTGAACCGCTTCGTGTTTGCCCTGAGCTTCGCGCCGCGCGCAAGAGACGAAGCGACCGCCGCGCGGGCAGCTAATCTCCGCTCCGTGCGTGAACAGCAGGCGCAGGACAGAGCCCGCCGGAACGCTGCGCTTTCCGCGTACAACACGGCGCAGCAGGGGTTCGTGGCAAGGCGCCAAGCCATCACCCGAAAGGAACTCCGGGCCATCCCCATGATGCTGGGACTATGCATCCCCTTCTGGATCGCCTACCTCGTGGGAGCCTCAATCCTTGAACTCACGGGCCATTCCAACGTGCAGGCGGCCCAGTCAGTTGGCAGTGACTTTTTCTCCACCGGATCAGGATCTGTCCCCGTCGGATTCTTTCTGCAACCCGTTGTGGCACTCCTGGCCGCCGTGGCAATTTGCGTGGCAGCCAGGGCGGCCTTCGGCAAGCCTACGTGGGCAAAGTTCCTCACCGTCATCGGCTTTGTCACTGGCGTATTTTTCTGGTTTGGGCTCGACTCGGCTTTCGTCCCGGGGTTCGAGGTCTTCTTGGACATCGGCGACTGGCTCGCCTTTCCTCTCTGGGTTGCTGGCGGGCACGCAGCCGCATGCCTCCTTAGCGGCGAGAAATACCGCGTGGACGCCGAAGCAAGGCGAATGTCCGTGCCTGACGAGGTTGTCCGCCCGTGAAAATCATCATCTCCTTAGCAACGCATGTGGGGCTGGTCCGCAGCGGCAATGAAGATGCAATAGGTCTTCTCGGCTGGGCCCTGCAGGGCCACCGGCCAAACCCCTTGACGCTGTCAATGCCGCTCGGCAGGACGCATCTTGGACTCGTCGTTTGCGACGGCCTCGGAGGCCACAGCGGAGGGGCGACGGCGAGCCGGCTGGCTGCCGAGTTCCTTTCAGCGCACGACGGCGGCCCCGCCGACGGCCCGGAGGAAAGGCGCGGCCTTATCTGGCGGGTACGTGAAGCCGGCCGCCGACTCGATAGGGCTGCTGAAGCATCTCCGGATCTGCAGGGGATGGGCACAACTGCTGTTGGGATTGAGTTCTCGCCGGAGGGAACTGCGGCCGCTTACAACGTTGGTGATTCGCGGGCATACCGCGTGACCGAAGGCATGCTTGGCCGCCTCACTACTGACGATCGTCGCTCCGAACAAGGCAGCATCCTGACCCAGGCACTCGGGGGAGGGTCGGACCCGGATCCGCACGTCTTCGAAATAGTTCCGCAACTCGGCGACAGATACGTCCTGTGTACGGACGGGCTCACCGACCTCGTGCCCGAAGAAGCCATCGCTGGAATAGTAGCCGCGCTTTCGACGTCCGAGGACCGATTCAACACGGAGCAAGCTGCCGGGAAGCTCATCCACTTGGCTCTCGACGCCGGCGGGAATGACAACGTGACGGTGGCTGTGGCGGAGGTCGTGGCAGGGTGAATGAGATAGCCGCTGCTGTCATCGTGGTCCTCGCGATGTCCGCAATCTACACGTTCATCCTGCGTGGCACCAGAAACGAAAAAGGCCCGTCCCGGTGGATTCTCGGGAAGGTTGCCGGCGAACGCAAAGGTCCGGAATTTATTACCGGTCTCTTGGCAACGTTCTGCCTGGCCACGCTGCCACTCGGCACGGGGACATCCGAATCGATGATGGCGGGCGGACTGATGGCCGTCCTGGCAGCCGTGTGCGCGATCATGCCCAAGACGGTGCGGATACCCGTCCATTTCCTCTATTCGGCTCTGGGTATCATTGGGGCTTTCGGTGCAGCGTCCAAGTACCTCTCGCCTCCGGACGGTGATCCGGGCGAGCTGTGGAAGCGGTGGGCGTTGCTCGCCCTTGTCTGGACGTTCGCCGTTTTCGGCGCCATTGTGGGGTTCCTCGCCGGACGAATTGAGTGGAAGCTTGGGCTGCTCCTGTACGCGTGGGCCGAGATTCTTATCCACATCGCGGGACCACTGGAAGCCTCTCAGCTGGACAACGGCTGGATGTTCCTTCTCAGTCTCGGCGGCGCCATGCTCTTCGGAGCGATGTCGTCGCTCAACGAACAACTTGTTGAGTTTACCGCTGCCGCGGTAATGACCCTCGGCGCTCTTACGATCCTGGGTCTTTCCTCCGACGTTCCGGGCGTAGGGGGCTTCATGCAGGCAACCGGTCCTTCGCTCGCGCTGATCGTGACTTTCCTTGGGGTATTCGGGGCTCTCCGTGCAGTTCTTGGCCGCTGGTCGAAGGCAATTCCGTCCGAAAGCAGGTAATCACGTGAGTTCCGATCCCGATGTTTTGACCGCACGGCCCCAGAGGCCTCCGTCCGCCTCACTTGCTTTCTGGCGTCGAGCAGCGGCTTTTGTGGCGGTTGCAGGGACGGTTGGTGCGTTGTGTGTCGCCTTCGGCTTTCCGCCGAATTCACACGGTGCCAGGCCGCACAGCTCATCTTCAGCCTCAGGCCCGAACAGCGCCGCGCCGGTGGCAGGCGGCCAGCCTGCTGGCGGCGGGAGTCAGTCCAACGCGGACAAAGCATATTGTCGAGGCCAGGGGCAACTCGTTCAGGTGGCGGCCACCGTGACGTTCCGGGGTGCGATCTGCAGCGTAAACGGGGCGCTGGTTTACTACGGTCTCAACAAACAGTCCGGAGGAACGATCGAACTTGCGGCGTCGGGAACTGCGTCGGGCTATATAGCCCGTAACGCCCCAAATACCAGCTATGAGATGACCAGTTCGGAGTATTCAGTCACAGACGATGCCGGGAACCGCACCGCCGAGGCCGTCATCTACTGGTGGCCGGCAGGGGATCCGGCTCTGGACCGGCCGGGGGATCTTGGGCTCAGCCAGCCCATGACGTACCCGGATTGCGATGGCAGCGGAATCGTCGTTCTGGGCACGAGCTACAACCCGGACAGATACGAAGCCGAAGTTGCGGCGCTGCTTCAACAGTTTCCCGGGTCGTCGTACCTGCGGACCGACTTGTCGTGCGGATCATTCGCCGGGCCGTCGGCTGCAAACAGCGGGGGGAAGTACATTTATGCCGTCTACAGGCCCGCGGGCAGCGACCCCGCGACGGTTTGTGCAGCTATCACCGCGGCGGGCGCCTACGGAAAGTGGCTTTCGAACGATGTGAACCAAGCTGGCAGGTTCGTAGAGTGCTGAACAACCTGGCCACTTTGCTCCAGCCGCCGCGGGCATTTCCTCAGGCTTCCACCAGCTCAGCGTGGGTAGAATCGAGGCCTAGGATCGCCGGAACGCATGAATACGGAGAACATAATGTCGCGATGGATGGAGGTCGGCCAGGGTAACCACCTGCTGACCACCGAAGGCTCGAAGCTCAACACCGGACTCATAATCGGCGCAGAACGCGCCATGGTGATCGACACCGGCTGCGGTCCCCGGCAGGGCCGGGAAATCCTGGCCGCCGTCCGCGAAAAGACCCAGCTGCCGCTGGTGGTGGTCAACACCCACGCCCACTACGACCACTTCTTCGGCAACGCCGTCTTCGCGGACGAGGGCGTCACCGAGTTCTACGCCCACGAAAACTGCGCCCGCGAGATTGAGGAGAACGGAGACCGGCAGCGCCGCATGGTCGCCGCCCTGGAACCGGAAATGGCAGCCGGCGAAGGTGCCGACGCCGAACTGGTGGTTCCCAACGCAATCGTGAAGGACCAGCCCGTCTTGGTGGATCTCGGTGGGCAGACCGTCACTCTTTTTTATCTGGGCCGCGGTCACACCGACGGGGACCTTCTCGTGGGCACCTCCACCACGCTGTATGCCGGCGACCTCGTTGAACAGGGCGCTCACCCGTCCTTCGAAGACGCCTTTCCCGAGGAATGGGCAGACGGCCTGCGGCACATTTCCGCGCTTCGCCACCGCTACGAATTCCTCATCCCCGGCCACGGCCAACCCTGCAGCGACCAGTTCGTGAAGACCATGGCCAACACGATGTCCACGGCGGTCCGCCAGGCCATCCAGTCCATCCGCGACACTCCCAGCGATGCCACCAAAGCCATCCCGGTGCTGCCGTACGGACCGGAGCAGTCCCGATGGTTCATCAAACGCCTGCAGGAGACCCGCGCGCACCACTAGTGGCAGGGGTGGAGTGCTTCGCCAAGACGAAATGGCACGTCCACAGCGATTGCCGTGGCCAAGATCCGGCCTAAACATACGAGGGTGGCGGGCGTAAACCGCACCCCGAATGGATGGCCACGAATGTCCACCATTTCAGGGTGCGGTTACTAGTCTGGCTCTACTTAAGTAGTTGGATCTCTTCGTTTATCACTTCATTGACGTTGTAGTAGCAGCAGACGTTTCCATTGGCTATGCCCGTGATGGTGGCAACTCCTTGCTTGAATATTGTGGAGGAGCCGGCGAATATGTACGGACGTGTGACAGGCACGCCGTCGCCCGCGCACTGGAAGGAGTCATAGAAGCTAGTTGAGTTGACCGTCTTCCCGGTGCGTTGCCTCAACTCCATGCTGATGTTTATGTTTTCGTCGAAGAATGAACATGTGACCGTGTAGGTTCCGGAAACAGCGGTTCCCTTACCTGAAATCTGGCCGTCGCTCACGGACACAACCGAAGCGGAAGCCAATGCTGGGGCGGCGGTTGCGATCCCACCTAGACCTAACAACATGGCGAAAAAAATTGCAGAAATAGCCTTAGTTCTCATTGCATTAACCTGCCTGACTCGAGGGCATCGCGTTTCACGGACGCGTGCCCATGGCATGTGATCAATATGCGGTTAGCCATACGAATATGCGCCATTCGCGCGTCGTTAAGCCGACCTACCGGCCCCCAGCACAGGACGCGGTCAGTCCTCAACTACCTGGACTGTCTCGTTTGGCCTCCCATCGCGTCATCCGCGCGTGGACACCTAGCATGAGGATAGACCTTTGCCGTATTAGAGACCAGAGCAGGCGATGTCATTGGCAGCTTCCAGAGAATCAACCTGGCAGCACGAACGTCGCCGCCATAAGGAGTATTTTGTACCGTGTCTGACGGGCAGGCCTGAAGGCCCTAGCAATTACTAAAGTCGTTGTTACACTCAAGCTTGACGCGGATTCCGCGGTCTATATTTCCCGCGGTCCGGCTCCTTGGGGGGGTCGACGCCTGGCCCCAAGGATTTTGCGATGCTGCACCTTCTGCGCACCCGTTTATCGTCCCGTCTTCTGATACCCGGAGTGGTAGCACTGCTGTGCGGCTCGGCCCTGCCGCTCCCGGCTGTGGCCGACGATGCACCGGTGCCTCCCGCCGCTCCCTCCGCGGGCAGGCCGGCCAGCCCCTCGGCCACGGACCAGTTCATTGTGAAGTTCAAGGAGCCGGCAGCTGCCGGCCCCGCCCTGCGCACGGAGTCCTACGGCAAGCTGGCCCGCAGCCTGGGCGTTGCCGTGAGCGACGTCCGCGCCACGGCCACCGGCGCCCGCGTCCTGCGCTCTGAGCGCCCGCTCGATGCCGTCGAGTCAGACAAGGCACTGGCGGCACTTAGGGCGGATCCCGCCGTCGAATACGCTGAACCGGACGTGCGGATGTACGCAGCAGCCACCCCCAACGACCCCTACTACCCGCAGCAGTGGGCCCTCCACACCGGCTCCGGCGCGATGAACATCGGCGATGCGTGGGACGCCACCAAGGGAGCCGGCGCGGTGGTGGCCGTGATCGACACCGGGATCACCACCCACTCGGACCTGACCGCCAACGTGCTCCCCGGCTACGACATGATGTCCGATCCCACCTACACCCGGGACGCCAACGGCCGCGACCCCAGCCCGCGCGACCCGGGCGACTGGACCTCGGCCGGCATGTGCGGGGAGGGCTGGCCGGCAACCCCTTCCTCCTGGCACGGCACCCAGGTGGCCGGCATCATCGCCGCCGTTTCCAACAACGGCACCGGCACCACCGGCGTGGCACCCCAGGCGAAGATCCTGCCGGTCCGCGCCCTGGGCCCATGCGGCGGCTACTCCTCAGACATCACCGACGGCGTCGTCTGGGCCGCCGGCGGAAGCATCACGGGACTGCCCGCAAATCCCACCCCAGCCCGCGTGATCAACCTGAGCCTGGGTGCCACCGCTCCCTGCTCGCCGACCTTCCAGGCCGCCGTCAACTTCGCCGTTGCCCGCGGAGCCGCCGTGGTGGCCGCCGCCGGCAACGAGGACATGCCGGCCTCCTCCTCCAGCCCCTCCAACTGCCAGAACGTGATCTCCGTGGCCGCCGTTGCCCGCAGCGGCCTCCTGGCGCCGTACTCCAACTACGGGCCCGCCGTGGACATCGCCGCACCTGGCGGAGACCTGGCGGCATCCTCCTATGACGGAATAGTGGTGCCCTTCAACACGGGCACCCAGACGCCCGGCACCGAAGCCTACGCCGTCTCCGAAGGCACCTCCATGGCCGCCCCGCACGCGTCCGGGCTCGCCGCCCTCCTGATGGCCCGGCTGGGCGACCTGGCCACCCCCGCCAACGTGGAAACCAGGCTCAAGACCACCGCCACAAAGTACGCCTGGGCCTGCGTCACCAAAACGTGCGGCAGCGGCGTCCTCAACGCAGCCGCGGCACTCGACTTCGAAACTGACGCCGAAATAACGGGAAGCACGCCCACCATCGGCGGCCAGGCCGCCGTCGGGAATTACCTCTCCGCCGCGGCCGGCACCTGGACGCCCAGCGATGTCACCCACACCTATCAGTGGAACCGCAACGGCACCGCCATCCCGGGAGCGCAGGCAGCGGGCTACCAGGTCCAGGCGGCCGACGTCGGGGGCACGCTGACCGTCACGGTGACCGGCAGCCGGTTCTTCGGCAACACCGTGACCCTCACCTCCGCACCCACCGCGCCGGTGGTGCCCGTCCCGGTGACGGCGCCGTACGACCCCGTCATCTCCGGGCAGGCCATCACCGGCGGCGTCCTGACCGCGAACCCGGGCGTGTGGCAGCCGGCGCCGGTGGCACTGGCCTACCAGTGGTACCTGGCCGGCACGCCCATCCCCGGCGCCACGGCTGCCACCTACACGGTCACCGCGGAGGACAAGGGCAAGGCCCTCTCCGTCCGCGTGACGGGCACCAGGGACGCCTACCTTCCGGCCGAGCGCATCAGCGCCCAGACCGCGGCCGTAGCCACCGGGGCCGTCCCGGCCGCCGTCCAGTTCACCGACAACCTGGGCACCCCGAACGACACCTACACGGTGCCCTTCGCCACGGGCGTGGAATACCTGGTGGCCGGAAAGGTGGTGGCGGCGGGAACCTACCCGGGCGCCGGGTTCGTCCGCGTGGATGCGCGGGCCCTGGCCGGCTTTACCCTGGTGGCAGGAAACGCGGCCACCTGGAGCCACACCTTCAGCACCGCCGTCTTCCGCGACATCACGGACGGCACCGCGTTCGCCCCGGAGATCAACTGGCTGGCCACGGCCGGGATCACCCAGGGCTGGGCCGAGCCGGACGGCACCCGGACCTTCCGTTCGGCCGAGCCGGTGAACCGCGACCAGATGGCCGCGTTCCTGTACCGGCTGGCCGGCAACCCGGACTTTGTTCCGCCTGCGGTGAGCCCCTTCGCGGACATTCCCACCAGCCACGGCTTCTACCGGGAGATCTCCTGGCTGGCCTGGAAGGGCATCAGCACGGGCTGGAAGGAAGCAGACGGGTCACGGACGTTCCGGCCGGGGACCACGGTGAACCGCGACCAGATGGCGGCCTTCATCTACCGCCACGCCGGGTCGCCCGACTACGTGCCGGAAGCGCAGTCCAAGTTTGCGGACATTTCCACCGACCACGGCTTCTACAAGGAAATTTCGTGGCTGGCCTGGAAGGGGATCAGCAATGGCTGGGCGGAAGCGAACGGCACGCGCACGTTCCGGCCGGGCGCGTCCATCCTCCGGGACCAGATGGCCGCGTTCATGTACCGCTACGCGATGCAGCGTTAGCCTCCGGCCTTGCTTCGTTCCTAGGGAAGCGGGGGAGCGGCGCCTCGGCTTCTTTACGGATGATGACCAAGTAGCCCTATGAGCAGGGAGTGACGCGTTGCTAGAATTGATACTGACGCGGACACTCTCTCCGGTCCCGCGCCCTGTGGGGGCAAAGCACCAACCATAGGATCCGAAATGTTTGAGGCGCTGAGAAGTTTTGCCGCGCTGAGGACGCACGCGTCCTCGCGCCTGGTCCTTGCCGGGGTGATCGCCATCGCGGGCATGTCGCCTTTCGCGGCGCCCGCCGCGGCCGACGACGGGCGGCCGCTTCCCGTTGCGCCGCAGGCGGCACCGCGCACCGCGCCGGACCTGCCCACGGACCAGCTCATCGTGGGGTTCAAGGAGAAGGCCGGTCCGGCCCAGCGGAACGCATCGTACGGCCGGCTGGCCAAGGACCTCGGCATGAGCGTGCAGGACGTCCGCGGCACAGCCGGCGGCGCCCGCGTGGTGCGGGCAGACCGCAACCTCACGCCTGCCGAAGCCGACCGGGCACTGGAAACCCTGCGGGCCGACCCGGACGTGGACTTCGCCGAGCCCGATACCCGGATGTTCCCGATGGCGGACCCGGACGATCCGTTCTACCCCCTGCAGTGGGACATGTGGGAGGAACCGGGAGGCATCCGCCTTCCCGCCGCCTGGCCGGTCAGCAAAGGTGCCGGCATCGTCGTCGCCGTGGTGGATACCGGCATCACCAGCCACAGCGACCTCAACGCCAACGTGCTGCCGGGCTACGACATGATCTCCAAGGCGTCCGCCGCCCGTGACTCCGACGGGCGGGACGCGAACCCGCGTGACGAGGGCGACTGGACGTCCGACGGACTCTGCGGCGCCGGAACCACGGGCGACCCGTCGTCCTGGCACGGCACCCACGTGGCCGGCACCGTGGCCGCCGTCGCGAACAACGGCAGGGGAGTGGCCGGCGTCGCCCCGGACGCGAAGATCCTGCCCGTCCGCGCCCTGGGCGCCTGCGGGGGCTACACCACGGACATTGCCGACTCCATCATCTGGGCCGCCGGCGGAAACGTGGCCGGGGCGCCCGCCAACACCAACCGTGCCAAGGTGATCAACCTGAGCCTGGGCGGCATCACCCCCTGCTCCGCCACGTACCAGAACGCCATCGACTACGCCTACAAAGCAGGCGCAGCCGTGGTGGTTGCCGCCGGCAACGCGAACCGGCCGGCGGCCGACTCCAGCCCCGCGAACTGCCGGAACGTGATCACCGTTGCCGCCAGCACCCGCAGCGGCAGCCGGGCTCCTTACTCCAACTACGGCGACGCCGTGGACCTCACCGCCCCCGGCGGCGACTTCTCCCAGACCGCACAGGACGGGATTGCCTCCACCCTCAACAGCGGCACCTACGGACCCGCCGGCGAGAACTACGTGTACTCGCAGGGAACCTCCATGGCGGCCCCGCACGTGGCCGGCGCCGCCGCGCTGGTGATGTCCGCCTCCGGCCGGACCGCGTCCCCGGCCACCGTGGAACAGCGGCTCAAGGACACCGCGCGGGCACTGCCCGGAACGTGCCCGGGCGGATGCGGCGCCGGCCTGCTGGATGCGGGCAAAGCACTGGGCGTTTCGACCTCCACGGTGGTCACGCCGTCGGCCGTCCTGTTTACGGACCGGGACGGCACGGCAAACGACAGTTACACGGTCCCGGTGTCCGAAGGCGTGGACTACCTGGTGGGCGGCACCGTGGTCAAAGCCGGCACCTATCCGGGCTCCGGCACCGTCACGGTGACGGCCCGGGCGAAACCCGGCTACGTCCTCGCCGCCGGCGCCACGGCCCAGTGGACCCTGGCCTTCAAGGGCGCCCTGGAACCCGCAGTGCCCACCATCTCCGGGGCACCCGCGGTGGGCAGCACCCTGACCGCGGTCCCAGGCACCTGGACACCGGCCCCGGACTCGCTGGCCTACCAGTGGTACCGTTCCGGAACCGCCATCGCCGGGGCCACCTCGGCCGGCTACCGGCTGACCGATGCCGACCTCGAAACCACCATCAGCGTGCGGGTCACTGGCACCGCGTCCGGCTACGGAACCGCGACCGCCGAATCCGCCGGCATCTCCGTGGTGCCGGGCCCGGTGTTCGCCGACGTAGGGCCGGAGACCGTCTTCTTCAGCGAGATCAACTGGATGGCCGCCGCCGGAATCAGCAGAGGCTGGGCCGAAGCGGACGGCACCCGGACCTACCGCCCCGCCCAGCCCGTCAACCGCGACCAGATGGCGGCGTTCCTCTACCGGCTGGCGGGCAGCCCGGACTTCGTCCCGCCGGCCGAATCGCCGTTCACCGACGTCTCCACGCAGCACGCCTTCTACAAGGAGATCGCCTGGCTCTCCGCGGCCGGCATCAGCCGCGGATGGACCGAGGCCGACGGCGGCAGGACGTTCCGGCCCGCCGAACCCGTTCTCCGCGACCAGATGGCGGCGTTCCTGTACCGGCATGCGGGATCGCCCGACTTTGTGCCGCTGGCGCAGCCGCCCTTTGCGGACGTCGCCCCGGGCCACCCGTTCTACCGGGAGATTTCCTGGGTGTGGAAGACCGGCATCTCCAGGGGCTGGAGCGAAGGGGACGGCACCCAGACCTTCCGGCCGTCGGTGTCCATCCTGCGTGACCAGATGGCCGCCTTCATGTACCGCTACGCCACCAGGTCCTGACGACGGCATCGTGATGCCGGCATTCCAGGGCCTGCGCACCGCCTTGTTACGGAAGTGACAGAGCATAAACAGTGTGAGCAGTGATACATTCTGCTAGTTACCAATGGGGGATCAAAAGGAGACTCTGCATGTTTGAAGGTGTCCCCGACGAGGATGCGTGGCGCAACTGCACCACGCTCGAAGGCGCTTGTGAACTGACCGCGCGCTGGCTGGAGGGCTCGCTCAGCTACGTGCCCGGCTATGCCACGCCACAGTACGCCGGAGAGAACGGCCCCCTGAGCCAGGCCCTGGCCGCCATCAACCGGCTCGGCTTCCTCACGGACGACTCCCAGCCCGGGAAGGACGTGTCCGGCGGTCACGGGCAGCGGGCCTTCGTGACCGGCCGCTGCACCGAGCAGTCCGCAGCCGTCATCTCGGCGGTGCTGGTGGAAACGGACCTGGTGGTGATGGTGTTCCCTCCGGGCGAATCGGGCAGCGGACAGATCTGCGTGACCCTGGAAGGGGCCAGGGAGTTCACCTGGCTGGGCAGCTCCGGCGGACCCTCCTACGCCCACGAGACCTACACGGACTGGACCAACGACATCCTGGCCAAAGCACTGGCCGAGTGCTGGGAGCTACAGATCTTCGACCCCGTCTGGGGCAGGAACAGCAAGCTGGTTCCCCTGCTGCAGAAGGCACTGATCACCGCGAAGGGCTGAGGCCCCTCGCGGTGATCCGGTACTAGTGATCCGGTACTAGCGTTCCGCTGCCTGCGCCCTTCTACTTCGGACAGCTGTGGGCGGGGTTGTATGCCGCGAACATCCCGTCCGGGTTGTCCTTCCACACCCAGGCGTGCCGGGCCCAGGAACCCGGGAACGGGCCCTTCTCGAACTCGAGTCCTGCGATTTCGGGGGCCTCCGCTGCCGTGGACAGGAACTCCACTGCCACCAGCTTCATGCGCCCGTGATCGTTGGGCATGTAGACGAGGACCTCGGGCTTGCGGGCCTGGGTCTTGTCGTCCAGCAGGTCCTTCTTCAGGTAGTGGAAGCCCATGGCCCCGCTGCCGTCCGCCTTTTCGACGCATTCGCTGGCTTTCTCGTAGCCGTCATCGATCGCGTTCTGCAGCCGGTGGTAATCGGCAGTGACGCTCCGCAGGGTCCGTACCAGCTTGCGCTGCTCGGAACTCTTGCGCCAGTCGTCACTCTTGTCCGAGTCGCCGCCGCGCCCGTGGCCATCATCATGGGCGACGGCGGTGCCGGGTGCCAGCCCCACGGCCAGTACGGCCGCGGCGACCATGGACATCAGTCCTGTTGTGGTGCGATTCCTCATTTTCTTCTTCCAACCCTCTGAGACCCGAGATTTTCTGTGTTCGGAAAGGGACGCGAAGCGCGGAAGCGGGATGCCCCGCCTTCGCCAGGATGCCGGCCGGCCCGGTGGGCACTGCCGGTGAAATGGGCCGTCCGGTTGGAAAACATCCATCGATTGGGGCGGCGTTAAAAGTATGCTCCTCCGCGCGAAACCGGCGCTAGATGCTCGGAAAAATGTTTCAGTCTCGGCGGAATTCGGGATAAATCCGTTCCTGAAATGCCGGCTAACGGTATTTTGTGAATCCGTGACAAACAAGTACTGCAATTCGCCCTAACCGAGTGGTTAAACCCGACAAAGACGAGTACAGACCACTCTGTCTAGAAGAGTTGCCGGCCTTTAGCGTAAGTGCATGATGAGAGCCATTAAGGAAGCGTTCCGCCGCTTTGTGGCGAGGAACATCGTCGCTGATGATCCGTACCCCGCCCGATCCTGGCTGGACCAGCAGAACATGCCCCCGGAGCCGCGCATCACCTTTGCCCCGGGGTTGCACGACCCCAGCGGATTCCAGCCCTAGCCGCCGCTAGTTGACAAGACTTGTCGAGGGGTTTACGGAATTGGACAAACTTGACCTCGCCCCACTAGGGTAGTGACCGATCCGACTATGGGGGATCCTCACGCTCGTTGCCGGCTGTTAGTGGGATGACGTCCCACATGGCGTGCCAGCCTCGATCACACCGGCGCATCTTGGAGGTATTCTCATGTCCCTGACCGATTATGCCGTGGCGCTCTGTGCCCTGATGGGAACCCTGGTCATTCCGTTTACCGCTTTGTACGTTGCGCTCCGCCTTAAGCGCGGCTCCGCAGCGAAGCCCGTTCCTGTGAAGGTGCGCCCGTAATGCCCTATGTAGATATCAACCCGCACCGCTCCGGCCCCAAATGGCGCGGCTACGTGCTGCTCGGCGTACTCCTCGTGGTGACCGCGGGCGTCGTGGCTGTGGCGCTGTTCCGGGGATAGCCCGAACCAGGGCACCTCCGGAGGGGTAGGCAAACGGACCCGTTCCTTGTAGCTTGGAAACTGTGGCATGTACGCCGCGGTGGTGCTGGGCCAGCGCGGACTGCCCACTTGAGTGAGGGTGCCATGAGCGATCCAAGCGTGGCTGTAGTCATAGAAGACGACGACGACGTGCGCAACCTTTTGGAGGCCTTGTTTCTCCAGGGCGGATTTGCAGTCCATACAGCCTCGGACGGCCGCGAGGGAGTGGAAGCCGTCAGGGATAAACAACCCATGGTGGTGATTTTGGATATCGGGCTTCCGGACATTGACGGGCTCGAGGTTCTGCGGCGCATCCGACAGTTCAGCACCGCCTACGTTGTGGTCCTCACGGGCAGGACTGAGGAAGCTGACCAGCTGGCAGCCCTGCAAGGCGGAGCCGACGACTTCATCACCAAACCATTCCGGCCACAGGAACTGCGGGCTCGGATATCGGCCATGTTGCGCCGGGCAAGGCCGGAGATCGCTGCAGGCTTTGGCGGCTAACCGGCGCTCATGAGGTAGGTGCTCTGCAGTTCCTCCACGGTTGCAGAGCCCTGGTATTTGACGGCCCCCAAAAGCGTCAGTCCGGCCGAGAAGTCCCCGGCGCGTATGAGTGCCTCAAGTGCCTCTGCGAGCCAGGTGATGCGCGTTCCGCCGGCCATGGCAGACGAGACTTTCAGGCTGATTACCGCGTCAAGGGCTTGATCACGGTCCGCACGCTTCACCGCGGCCGCTATCTTTTGGTGCCGCTGGATCCACAGACTGGCGTAATCCCGGGCAAAAGCGAAGACGATTTCCGGGCCGCCCAGCTGTTCCTCCAGATCGCGAAGGACGGTGGGATCCAGCAAGGGCAGGTCCCCGCCCACGGTGCTACCTCCGAGTGTCATGAATGCGGCCTCCGTCCAGGGACCTCGTGGAGGTTTTTGGGCGATTTTGATGTGCGGAGCTGCCGACAGCGTTATCCTCCGGCAGCCATGATGCCCAGTCCGCTGGCTGGATAGAGGGCCTGCCGAGCAGGTAGCCCTGAGCGGCAAACATTCCGAGACGAGTGACGGCCGCGAGTTCGTCGGTCGTTTCGATGCCTTCGGCCACGATCGTGGCATTGATCTGTTTCGCGAATTCCACCATTGCTGCGCCGAGGGCGTGTTGTCCGGCGTGGTCCGAGATTCCGGCGATGAGGCTGCGGTCCAGTTTGATGATGTCCGGCCGGAGACGAAGGATATGGCGCATGGAGGCGAACCCCGAGCCGGCATCGTCCACGGCGATGCGGACGCCGCGGCGCCGCAAGGGTTCCAGCGCCGCGGCAAGCGGGCCGTAGTCCTCGACTTGGAGACGTTCAGTCAGTTCCAGGACAATACGGTCCGAAGGTACGGGCGAGTCACCTAATAGCCCGGGCAGCCGGGGGTCCAAGCAGGTCTCCGGGGAGATATTCAGGGAAACATAGAGGTTCAAGGGCAGCTGTTCGGCAGCCTTGAGGCCAGTCTCCAGGGCCGCGAACTCCAACTCCGTCGCACACCCCACCGCGAGGGCCTCCTGGAACCAGGAGTCGGCGCTGGCGCCGTCGTCGTCCACGAACCGTGAGAGCGCCTCAACGCCGATAACACGCCCGGCGGAAATATCATGAATCGGCTGGAATGCGGTCAGCAGCCGCTGCTGGCTGATAATGTCCCGGATGCGCGTTCTGCTGGCGTTCGTGGCAGCTTCCTTCGCGGTACTGGGTGCCAGGCGCCGGCTGGTCCCTTCGGACCCGGCACGTGTGCCGTCTGCAGAGCGGCGGACCCTTCCGGACGCTTCAACCCAAACCGGGCTGCCGTCGCGATGCCGGCAGCGGACGATCAGGCCCTCCCAGGCGGACCCGTCTGTACCGTGCACTGCCGCGATGGACTGCTGGGCCCGGGCCAGATCCTCCAGGTCCATCACCAGCTCGCATGGTTGGCCGAGCAGTTCACCCGGCGTGTAGCCAAGGAGCGTCAGGCTGGCACGGCTGGAGAACGTGAAGTTTGTCTGTTCGTCCACTGCCCAGAGCCATTCCTGGCTAGTGGACAGGACGGTGTCAATGAGGTGCACTGCTCCCCGGCCCAGCATCATGTCCCGGCGGGTGGCGCGGACATAGTGGAAGGTTCCACATAAGGTGGCGGCGACCACTGCCAGGGCAAGGCTTCCGGCCGCAACCTGAAGCTCCGGATGATGGAACAGCGCTGTGGGGACCAGGATCAGACCCGCCGCGGCGGCCAGCGCGAAGGCCACCAAGGCAGCGAACAGGCAGACAAACGTGCGTTGTCCTGATGGGTTTTGGTGGAGGTTGCCCGGCAGAGCGCGCCCGGTGACCGCGGAGAACTTCAGGTATTCCACGCCCGCGTCCTCGCGGCCAGCCTTCGGAAGTCGGGAGGACAGGCCCCGGACACCCCTATCGGGTGACATTGGCGTTCTGACGCTGGCTGCGGCGAGTGCCGGGGGCCGGGGTGTCCAGGCGTCGGCGCTTGCGCCTCGCAAGGAAGAGGAAGATACCAAGGGCGAGGAGGACAAGGATGGTGCCCGCTATGGCGATGAGGGGCAGCCACTCATCGCCGTCCCCCTGAACGGGCGTAACAGCTTCTCCGGGGCCGGCATCCGGGAACGTGACCGGCGCGGATGCCTGGCGTTCCAGCAGGCCGCTCTTGAGCCGAACCTGGGCAGTCCAGGGGCCGTTGGGGACCTCCCCGGGCAGCGTGAAGGTGACATTCTGGGAGTTACCGGGCGCGATGGTGGTGGCCTGCTGGACGGCAAACGGCCCGGCGGAGAGCCCTCCCGGCCCGGCTGTGAGGCTGAGTTCGCCCGAGACGTCCAGAGCCCGGCCGCCGGTGTTGGTCACCAGGGCGCTGAGCTGCGGGTTGCCCTCGGCACCACGGGCAGGGGTCAGGGCCGAGATAGTAAAGTCGGCCGGTTTGCCGTTGCCGGGACCGACGGAGAGGTAGACACGGATGCCTGCCCTGTTCGCCTGCACGACGCCACCCTTACCGCCCGCGCTCCGGACTTCGGCCCAGATTGCACCGTACTGCTCCCCTTCTGCGGCGTCAGAGGGAACCTTGATCGTAACCAGGACCTCGGCCGATGCCCCTGCCGCAAGCTCGACCTGCGGTTGGGCGACTGTTGTCCAAGTGCTGAGATCGTTCTTGACGCCGGCGTCTTCGCCGATGAAAGATCCGCCGTCGATGTGCGCTGCGCCGGAGTAGAGACGCACGGACTGTGCGGCGCGGGTGTTGTTCTCCACTTGGATGCGGCGGCTGATCTCGCTGCCGGGTGCGAGCCGGTCAATGATGTAGGTCCGCGCACGGGGATCATCCTTAGTGCTCGCCGGGATATCGAGCAGCCGGATACCAACTCCTCCGGGTGCGGGCGTCGGGGCAGGCGTGGCGGTCAACGGCGTGGCTACAGGCAGACCTGCCACGGGCGCTGCAGTGGCGGCGCCGGCTTGGGAGAGTGCGAGGAGGATCATCGCAAACACAGTCATCAGGAAGCGCAAAACGGGACCTCGGGTTCGTAGGGAAGTATGACTGCCGGGAACCGGGGCCGTTCCGGGGTGCCCCCCGCATGGCAGGCACCCCGGAACCCGGTTCATTTTGTGGGTGTCCGGTTTAGAGGACCGAGTGGGTCAGCGTCGCCGTGTAGACGTCGGCCAACGCGTTCGGCGGCGCGATTACGCTGAGGCTGGCATCCCACGTGGCGGTGTTGTTGCCAACTACCCCGGTTGCTGACTGGACCGGCTTAGCCACAGTCAGATCCGACTGCGTGCTCGGAGCAACGGTGGAGGTCCCGCTTTCAACTGCGACAGCAGGGGTGTAGGTGGCGGCGGTCGCCGGGATGATGTTGGTGGGGGTCGCTCCGACGAAATCGGTCAGGGCGACTGAAGCGGCCCAGTTACCGGTGCCGGCGCGGGTATCGATGACCTCAATACCGGTCAGTGTTGCAGCAGCACTTCCGCCGGGAGTCAGAGCGCTGAGGCTCGCGCCGAGCGGAGCAGAGATGGCCAGGGAGCCGGCCTCGATCTGGACGGTTGCAGACGTTGCAGTCGTGTCGGCGGCGGAGGCCGGAAGGGCGAGGGAGCCGGCCAGGGTGGCGGAGGCGGCGATGGCGAGGGATACACGGGTGATGTGTCGCATGGGTTGAGACCTTTGCTTCGGTGAGGATGTTTCGTGGATTTTCCCGGGCAAGGACCATTCGCCTGCTTCTAGACGATGCTGCGGGATCCCCAGCAGGTTTCCCCGGTAAATCCAAAGTAGCCGCAGCTCTGGCCGAATTCATCCATCCTATGGATAAACTGGGATAATCCTCAGCCGACTGTCTGGGAGTTGTGGCGATCCTGCGGCAACTGCGCTTCTTCATGTGGTTTCCCATGGCAGGCCTGTGGGTCTTGCACGCGAGTACCCTGCTTGAACCCAAGTACTTTTGCCCACTCCTTTAAGGTGAAAGTCGGGTACCGGCGAGTGTTGTCGCGGCATAATGCCGCATGACAGCCTGAAATCAACGGTCTCCGTAGGTCTCACCGTCAGAGTCCGCAGATGATAAATCTGTGAAGCGCCCGGGCTGGGACTGCCAGCCCCAGGCCTCACCAGGACTCGGGGGCTCTCATGCAACCACAGGCTTGCTCCAGGCGGGGTGCCCCCGGGCTTTCCAGGATTCTCCGCGCGTCACTTGCCTTTGTCTGCTCGGCGGCGACGGTTGCCGGGCCGGCGCTGCCGGCTACCGCGGCGGACAGCCGGGCCACCGTCACCGTTACGTCAGGTTCGCTGGGCCTCAGTTCTGCTCCTGCAGTTGTAGCCCTTGCTGTTCCCGATCCCGGCGTCGACGCCGCCGTCACAATCCGCGACATTACGGTTGCTGACAATCGCGCCGGGACCATCGGCTGGAGTGCCACGGTTACCCTTACCGACTTCACAGGCACAACGACCGGAGACCGTCTTTCCGCCGCCGGAGCCGCCTACACGCCGACGGCGGCAACAACCACCGGCACCGCAGCCGTGACGGCATCCTCGGCAACCGATCTCTCAATGCCCCGCGTTATTCAGGCTGCCGCCGGCGTGTCTGGCAACAATGCCGCTAGCTGGAACGCGGAACTGAGGGTTAATGTGCCCGAAGACGCCATGGTGGACACGTACACTGCAACGCTGACGTACTCCGTGTCCTAACCAAGGCGGCAATCATGGCCGAGCCGCCCCTCGGACGCTTCGAGGCGTTAGCCCGCCGTGAACGCCGAGCTGGTTACGGAAACGAGTCCGGGGCTCGTGGCGATCAGCGTATATGTACCGGCCGGGTTGGCGGAGAGTTCGCTGAAGGTGGCCACGCCCCCGACCGCGCCCTGGATCAGGGTTCCGCCCAGGTTGCCCCGCTTGGCGGTCTTGTCTATGGTCACTGCGGCGTTGCTTGAAGTTTGCAGGTTTCCAAACTGGTCAAGCACCAGCACCGTAAAGGGCGCAATCTTCTGGCCCGCGGCCGTATTCGTAGGCTGCTGTCCGAAAGTCAACTTGGCGGCAGCTGCCGCTGTCACCATGACTTGGGTCGTCGCCGTGCCCAGATATGTCGAGGTTGCGGCGATGCCGTGCGACCCGGACTTGGTGTCGCCATAGAAGAACGACGCCGAGGAGGCGCCCGCTTGGATGGCCACAGTGCCGACGGCTGCGCCGCCTGCCGTTGCGGCGAAGACCGTGGTCCCGCTGGAATCCGAGCTGAGCGTAAGAGTGAGCGCGGTGCCGCCTGTGGCTACGGGATTTCCGTAGGCGTCCTGGCGCTCCACCGTGACGGGACCGATATTGGCAACCGCGGAAGCTGAACCGCTGGGCGGCGCGGCGTTGGTGATCACCAGCTTGCTGGCCGCGGCCGCGGTGATGGCGAAACTGCTGCTCCCGGCGCCCGCGTATCCCGGGCTGGAAGCGAGCAGGCTGTAGCCGCTGCCGGCTTTGTCCACGGAGAGTCCGGTGAACGTGGCCTCACCGAACAGGTTCGTGGTGGCGGTCAGAGTGCCGGCCAGGGTGCCGCCGCCCGGATTGTTTCCCATGCCGATAGTCACTTGGACGCCGGGCTTCATTAATTTGAGCCCCAAGGCAGTCCGAAGCTCCACTGTTAAGGCTTGTAGGGAAGAGCCTGCCGTTGTACTACCGGCCGGCTGGGTTGAGAAATTGATGGTGTCCATGTTGTTGACGATGACGTTTCCACTTGCGGTGCTGACCGCTGTCCAGGTGCGGTGCACTGCCGTAACGACGTACTTGTACGTGCCGTCCGGAACGGAGGAGTCCTCGCAGCTGGTGCCGGTGATGAGGGCAGAGGGGCTGCTGCCGCAAGCCGGAATTGAAGTGGCGTCGGCTATGCGGGCAACGTAGTAGCCGGTGGGTGCGATGACTCCCCCCGATGCGGTCCAGCTCACGGCAACGTTGGTAGCGCTGGCAGCCGGTACCGTCACACCGGTGGGTGGGGCGAGGGTGGCGACAGCCGCCGTCGTATTCCCCGTACCTATTCCTGGCCAGTAGGCGGCCGCGGCCGTAGCGCCCAGGAGGGCCGTGGCCATCATGGCGGCGCCCGCCAGGATGCCCCGGCCAAACCGGCGGTGAAACAGCACCAGCCCCCGCCGGAAGCACCGTGGGCTTCCGGGGGAACTGGTGTTGCGCCTGCCGGACATTCGCACCTTCTCGACATTGGCTCAGGGGGTGGTAGGGGGTGCCACGTTCACCGTTGGGGAGTCAACATGGCGTATTGAGGAGTGCTGGTATGCCGTTCCTTTGTCAGCTGGCGACGAAGTGAAGGGGCACAGTGACGTTCTTGCAGCCGTTCTGGTTAATCCCTGCGCGGTCCTTCATCTGCAGCGTCACCGTTCCGGAGGCGGTCCCGCCTGCGGGAATCTCTGTGGCCGTCAGTGCGGGGGTGCCAAGCGCAAAATCCGCAGAGGAGCAACCGCTGCCGGAATCCCACAGCGTGCCTTCCGTGTCGGCCACGGTGACGTTAACAGCGGACAGCTTCTGGACTCCCGAGCCGGGGTTGGTAACCGTGAAGGTGAGCGTCTGCGTGGGGCCTCCGGGGGACAGAGGCCCCCCGCTGGTCACGGTGCTGGTAATGGTGAAGTCCGTGGTGTTTCCGGTCTGTGCGGTGCCGTCACCCTGGCCCATAGCGCTCCAGTATGCAAAGGCCGCACCTCCGCCGACCGCCAGGAGTGCCGCGGTGGTGATAACAATGCGCTTTTCGCGTCCAGCAACCTTGCTCATGTCAAGCTCCCCTTGAAATTTTGCGGCGTATCCGCAGACCTTCGAAACCTGGCCGGTTCCGATAGGTAAACACTTGTTGGCCTGCATCAAGCGGCAACCAAGGAAAGCTCAAGATTCACTCAAAGATATTTCTGTAACTGCTGTAACACGATGCCTGGAGTGAAGCGCTGTCAGGAACCGGTCCGAGCATCCCGTGACGCGCCCAACTTGGCCTCCGTTTTTTGCCTCTGGTCGTGTTGTGTCTCCGTGAGATGGGCAATGTGCTGTTCCAGATGCTGCCGGAGGCCCACCTCGGCCTCCAGTTCGGGGCGGGGCAGCCCGCGGACCAGTTCCTCGGCCGTCCGCAGCACGGACCGCCCGCGGGGCGTCAGCCGGACACTCCTGCTGCGTCCGTCGCCCGCGCCGCGCTCCTTGGTCAGGAGGCCCAGGTCCCTGAGACGGTCCAGGATCTTGCCCAGGCTCTGGGCTGTAATGCCCAGCTCATCGGCCAGCAGGTTCTGGGTTGCCGGGCCAAGCTCCTCCACGCAGTCCAGCGCGTCGAAGGACGATTTGGTGAGCCCCAGGCCGACGAGTCTGCGGTTGATCCTGCGCTCATCCAACCGCGCCGCCGTCGACAAAAGGCGGTGGGTGGACCATCCTGCCGGTCTGTTCTGCTGGGCCAAAGCCATGTGCTTGTTGCCTGCCTTCCGGGAAACCGCTGCTGGGGCACGGTAATGGGTTTGCGGGTAAAGCCTCCACCTAATAGTAAGCATGATTACTATTAGGTGTGTAAGCACCCGCATCATCCGGGTGTTTCGCCACCCGTGGGCTGAGAACCCCAGAAAGGCAGAGATGCTCCTACTCTTCGGCCTCAAGACCGTTGTGCGCGCATTGCCCGGCCGGTATTCAGCGTGCCGCTACTGCAGCCAGTACGTGGAGCAGTACCTCGAAGAAAGGGCGTCCAAATTCACCCTGTTCTTCATCCCGATTTTCACCATGTCCCGCAGCTACCGCATCACCTGCTCCAACTGCGGGCAGCGCTCGTCGCTGTCGAAAAGGGGGATGAAGGCACTGGCCCGCCGGTAGGCGGTGAATGAAAGATGTACCGATGAAGGTATTGATCATGACACTGGGGACGCGCGGTGATGTCCAGCCGTTCATAGCGCTGGCACGGGGTTTAATGGCCGCAGGGCACGAAGTTGTACTCACCGCGCCGCAACGGTTCGAGGGTTCGCTGCCGGCCAAGGCGTGCCGTTCGCGGGCGTGGACGACGGCCCGATGCGGCTGATGGACGACCCGGCGGCGGCAGGCGAAGTGATCGAAGGCGGTTTGCGCGCGCGGCTGCAGCAGGTGCGGACTATGCCGGCGATGTTCACCGAATTGCTGGCCGACTGCTGGGAGGTCGCATCGCACGGAGCGGGCGCCGGAGCGGATCTTGTGGTGCATAACGGCCAGATCATCGCCGGGCAGCACGTTGCCGAGAAGCTGGACATCCCGGCGGTGCTGGCTCTGCCGATACCGATGTACGTGCCCACCAGGGAGTTTCCCTGGCCGGGCGCGCCCATGCCGTCCTGGCTGCCTGCCGCGGCTAATCGGGCCACATTCCTGGGGATGAAGGCCCCTGCGGCAATCTTCGGCCGGGTGGTTGACCGGTGGCGCGAGGACACCCTGGGGCTTCCGCGCCGGCGCGGACGGCACGACCCGCTGCGCCGACCGGACAGCGGCCATGCTCCGGTGCTGCACGCGTTCAGTCCCTCGGTGCTGCCCCGCCAGCGGACTGGCCGGACACCGTGCACACCACCGGCTACTGGTTCCTTCCGCTCTCGGACGAGGCCCTCCCGCCGCAGGTCGAGGAATTCCTCGATGCTGGCGACCCTCCGGTGTTCATCGGATTCGGCTCAATGTCATGCCGGGACCCCGCGCGCACTACCGCCCTCGTGTTGGAAGCCGCACGACGGGCGGGGAAACGCTTGGTCATCGGCGCGGGATGGGGTGGACTGGACGGCCGCATACAGGGTGATGACGTGCTTGTTGTTGAGGACGTGGAATACCTGAAATTGTTCCCCCGTATGGCAGCTGTTGTGCACCACGGGGGCGCCGGCACAGCCCCAACGCCGACTCACAGCCGCTGGCCTGGCCACCGCGGTCGCCACCGCCGCCACGAATCCGGAAATGGCGCGAGCTGCCCAAGAACTGGGCGGCCGCATAGGAGCCGAGGACGGAATCTCCGCAGCGGTGACCGCGCTGGAGGGTATAGCGGTGCGAAGGTCCCGGGGCTAGCCGATGATGGGTCGTTCTTCGGGGAGTTGGTATAGCCGTGGGCGGGACGACAGTGCCAGTGCCGAGGCGACGGTGATGGTGCCGATGCGGCCGGTGAACATGAGAACCATAAGTACCCATTGCGCGCTGGCGGGCAGGTCGTAAGTGATCCCGGTGCTGACACCGACGGTGGCGAATGCGGATATTGATTCGAAGAGGACTTTCTCGAGGCTGTGGTCCGTGAACATCAGGAGGAGCAGTGTGCCGATGACGACGGCGGCGACTCCAAGGAGCGCAACTGAGAGGGCCTGGCGTTGGGCGGAGGAGCTGATGGAGCGGTGGGCGATGGTCACGTGTTCACGGCCCCGGATCTCGTTCCAGATGGCGAATCCGAGAACCAGGAACGTGGTGATCTTGATGCCGCCGGCGGTACCGGCGCTGCCGCCGCCAATGAACATCAGGATGTTGGTGACCATAAGGGTTTCCGGGGCTGCGGAGGCGTAGTCGATGGTGTTGAACCCTGCCGTGCGGGGAAAGACGCTGCCAGCCAGGGTTGCCAGTAGTTTCCCGCCCAACGTCATGGGGCCCAGAGTTTCATCGCGGTTCCATTCAAAGGCACCGAAGAGTGCGAACCCGGCGGCCAGGAGCAGCAGCGTGCCGTAGACGGTCAGGCGCAGGTGGACGGTCCAGTCTTTCATCCTGACGCCGCCCCTGAGGAGGGCGATGAGTACAGGGAATCCTAGCCCTCCGGCGATCACTGCCAAGCAGACAGGGATGATGATCCAGGGGTCGTCGGCGAAACCGATCAGGCTGTCGCTGTAGAGGGCAAAACCGGCGTTGTTGAACGCCGAAACAGCGTGAAACGTCCCGTACCAGAGGGCGGTGCCTGGATTGCCTTCGTAGGCAAACCAGAAGCGGACGGAGAGTAAGACAGCTGTGACTGCTTCGAAAGCGATCATGATCCTGGCCACCCGGAACAGGACGGAGCGGACGTCGCCGAAGTTCAGGGTGTGTGTTTCGGACTGAGCGACGAGCTGGCCCCGGAGCCCGATGCTCTTGCGTACGAGCAGTGCCAGCAAGGTTGCCAGGGTCATGATGCCGAATCCGCCGACTTGAATCAGTCCAAGGATCACGGCGTGGCCGAAGGGCGTCCAGAATGTGGGGGTGTCGACTGTGATCAGGCCTGTGACGCAGACGGCGGAGACGGCGGTGAACAGCGCGGGGAGTACAGGGTCCGCGTCCGCAGCCGTGCGCGCGGCGGGGAGCATGAGGAGTCCGGAGCCCAGGAGGATCACGCCGAGGAACGCCAGAGGCACTGACCGGACGGGATGCAGCAGCCCACGTCCGACGCTGTCGCCCTGGGCTTTGATCCGTGGCTGCAGCCGTCCTCCGTTTCGTTGCTTGTCCTGACGGAACTGCGGGTCTTTTGGTTTGCCGGTGCGGGTGCTCACTAGGACGTCTCCTCGGTTTCAGCTTCTGCCTCGACGTTGCGGATGCCGCGCGGGCGGCCGGCGCTGACCCACGCCCCGTACAGGACGGCTGCGATGATCAGGGCTGCGGCCAGACTGATAATCGGCAGGCCCCGGGAGAGGTTGGCGATCAGGGTGAACGCCACCACTGCGGCGCCTGCAATGTTCATGATGAGGTAGCCGCGGCGGCCGTCCCGGTGGGAGAAGATCGCCATGGAAAGCAGACCAGCGAGGAAACTCAGAAAAACTGACACAGCGTAATAGAGCACAAGTTCCTGGTCGACGCCGCCAGCTAAGGCGGTGACGGCACATGCCATCGCGATGAACAGCGCCACACCCCAGTACGGGGTGTGGTGGGTGTTTGTGCGTCCCAGTGGGGGAGGAAGGATGCCGACAGCATCGCCTTGTCGGTTGGTGTGGCGGGCGAGGGCCTTGAGGAGGCCGGGGCCTGCCTGGAACGACGAGCTTGCGGCGGAGAGAAGCAGCAGGGCGGTCACGAGCTGGAAGGCGGCGAAGACCGGTTCGGGGGCGGCCAGCCGGGCAAGTTCTGCGATCTGGGTGCTGTCCTCGGGTGGGATGCCGACCTGCAGGTGTGCCGCTTCGAGCGTTAGGCCGAGCGTGATCGAGCCGACGATGCCGAGAGTCAGCCATAGCGTGATTCTCCCGAAGTGGCTCCGGCCGGCATCATCGAGCTGGCCCAGCTGGGCGATTGCCGAAGACGGTGCTTCCACGCCCGTGGCCAGGGCCATGGCCACGGGGAAGGCCAAGACGACGGCGATGATCGGAGGGTGTCCCGGTGCGTCGGTGATGGTTCCCACTTGTTGGGGTGTGGCGCCGAGGCCGTAGAGGAGGACGAGGGCGGAGACGATGATGAATGCCACGGTCATAGCGGCGAACACCAGCCGTCCCAGGTGCCCGAACCACGTCGCTGCCCCGACGAGGATGACCAGGGCCAGTGCCAGTATCAGCCGCCACGGCGCCAGGACGGGAAAGTAAGCGATCGCCGCAGATGCCCCGGCCGAGACGCTGATCGCGATCGTGAGGACGAAGTCCACCACCAGCGCGCCGATCGGGATGAAGGACCACCGGTCCCCGAAAGCTTCGCCGACTGCTGCCGAGGCGCCGCCGCCCTGCGGGTACCGGATTACCAGTTGCCGGTAATTGAGGATCACCAGGGCAATGATTGCCACGACGAGAACCATTGTGGGCACGAGCAAAGCCAGGTCACCGTTCAGGGCCCGAAGAGCTGCTTCGATGGCGTAAGCGACTGAAGACACAGGGTCTGCCATCACGGCAAAAGAGAATGCCAGCAGTAGTGCGGTCCGGGAATGGAGTGCACCGGTGAGGCCGCGCCTTGGTGCTACCTTGTCAGGTGCCGGCATCGGATGGTCCCTTTCCCTTGGTCGGTCCGCCCTGCCTGCACCGGTCCCTGGCCCGGCAGGACTGCCGAGAACATCTGGGAGCCTAACACCGGAAATTTGCCGCAGGACCGGTCGGGCGCCGGTCTTTACGAATCCTTAACGCCGCCGGTTTCCGGGAAGCGGCACCTGTGGCCTATCTGGGCCCCGGCACGCCCAGGACCTGGCGCCCGGAAGAACGTGCCGACCTTCCGGGAGGGCTCCGTGGCTTGTATGCTGTGGATCGGAGAGCCGGGAAGCCTGGTCGGCCCGCGGGCGATGCCCACGGAACGTCCCCGGCGACCGCCTCGGGCGTTCGAGTGACGACCTGAGGAGCGGACCGCTCATGAATGCAGCGACACAACCTGTCATCGAGACCCGGGGCCTTGTCAAGGATTTCGGCAGTACACGGGCACTGGACGGCCTGAACCTGAGCGTCGCCGCCGGTGAAATCCACGGTTTCCTGGGCCCCAACGGTGCGGGCAAGTCCACCACCCTAAGGGTGCTTCTGGGACTGATCCGCCCCACTGCCGGTACGGCCACAGTGTTCGGCCTGGATCCCTGGGCTGACCCTGTGGCCACGCACCGGGACATCGCCTACGTCCCGGGAGATGTGAGCCTGTGGCCGAATCTTTCCGGCGGAGAGGCCATCGATCTGCTCGCCGGCCTGCGCGGAGGCGCCGACGCGAATCTGCGCCGCGAGCTCATCGAGGAGTTTGAGTTCGACCCGCGCAAAAAAGCCCGCACCTACTCCAAAGGAAACCGCCAGAAGGTTGCCCTGATTGCCGCCTTTTCCCGCCCCGCCCGGCTGTATCTGCTGGACGAACCCAGCGCCGGCCTGGACCCCCTGATGGATTCCGTGTTCCGCCGCCAGATCGAACGAGTCACCAGGGACGGAGCCACCGTCCTGCTCTCCAGCCACATACTCAGCGAAGTTGAACAGCTGTGTAACCGGATCACCATCATCCGTTCCGGAACCGTCGTCGAAACCGGGACCCTAGGTGAACTCCGGCACCTGAAACGCACCCACTTCCGGGTCACCGGCCTAGCTGAGCCGGCACGGCTGGCTGGGATGCCCGGCACCCACGGGCTCAGCGTCGATGGCGGCGCTGCCGAGTTCGACGCCGATGCCGCCAATCTGGGGGCAGTCCTGGCCGGCATCGCCGAGCCTGGAATCAGCGGTATTTCGGTGGCTCCACCGTCCTTGGAATCGCTGTTCCTGCGGCACTACAGCGACGGCAACGGCAGCGAGGTGCGCTGATGCCCGGCGTGCTGCGACTGGCATGGTTCCAGGCACGCAGGGACCGGATAGCCCTGCCCGTCTGGATCCTGGGCATCACACTGCTCGGCTTCGCGACCTCCAGCGCCGTCGCCACCCAATTCGGTGACGAGCCCTCGCAGGCAGCGATCCTTAAGCTGGCAGCGTCGAACCCCGCGTTCCTCTTCCTTCGAGGCCTTCCCGACGGCACCGGCGTGGGGCCAGTCGTGTTTTTTCAGGGCTACGCGTTCACGGCGGTCCTGGCAGGACTGATGAGCACCTTTTTGGTGGTGCGGCACACCCGCACCGATGAAGAACTCGGACGGGCCGAACTCCTCGGTTCCGTCCCGCTCCCGCGGGAAGCGTCCCTGGTGGCAACGCTTCTCCTGGCCGCCGCCGCGAACCTGTTGCTGGCCGTATTTGCCGCCGCAGGTTACGTCGCCGCAGGGTTGCCGGTTCCCGGCTCGGCAGGTGCCGGTGCCGCCGTTGGCGTTGTGGGGATCTTCTTCGCGGGCCTCGCCGCTGTCACCGCCCAGGTGCTGCCCTCGGGCAGGGGTGCCAACGGCGCGTCTGCAGGACTGGTCGGTGCTGCGTATCTGCTCCGGGGTGCCGGGGACGCCCTCGGCACACCGGCGGCGGACCTGCTGCACGTGAGCAGTGCGTGGCCATCGCTGCTCTCGCCCATCGGGTGGGGCCAGCGGTCACGGCCCTTCACCAGCCCGGACCCGTCCGCGCTACTGGTAGTTGCCATTGCCGCTCTCGCGTTGGGAGCAACCGCAGTGCTGGTCCGGCGGCGGCGGGACCTGGGCGCCAGCCTTTTGCCCCAGCGCAGCGGCAGGGAACGGGCCGGAATCGGAGGTACGTCCTTCGCAGGCCTGGCCTGGCGCCTGCAACGTTCCACGTTGGCCGGATGGTGCATCGGGGCCGCAACCCTGGGTGCGGTGGCGGGCGCTCTTGGACCCCTGGTGAGCGAGACGGTCTCCAGCGTGGAGCCCTTGAGGGAACTCATTGCCCGCCTCGTGCCAGGCGGGCAGGCCGGGTTGATTGACGTGTTTGTGGCAGCCTTGCTGGGTGTCGCCGGGGTGTTCGCCGCCGCGGCAGGCATGCAGGCCGTGTTGCGGATGCGCGCGGAGGAGGCTGAGGGCAGGGCAGAGCTTCTCCTCGCCGCGCCGCTCAGCCGGACCCGGTGGCTCGGGGCAAACATGGTCATCGCGGCCCTGTCCGCCGTCGTTGTTTCCGGAACGGCCGGCGCCGCAGCCACAGTCGGCCTGTGGCTTTCGGGCACTGCCCACGGACCGGCAGGGTCCCTGGTCGTGGCCGCGCTGGCCCACGTTCCCGCCGCGGCGGTTTTCCTGACGGCTGCCGCCGTAGTCTTCGCCTCCGCACCGCGGCTCAGCATCCCGTTGGGCTGGGGCTTCCTGGCTGCCGGACTTATTCTGGGCGAATTCGGGGAGTTGTTCGGCCTGCCGGTATGGCTGCAGGACCTGAGCCCGTTCCGGCACTCCTTTGCCATGCCCGTGGAGGCCTTCGACCTGACCGGGGCCATGGTCCTGGCCGTCGTCGCGGCCGCCTTCGCGGGCCTCGCCGCCTACTCCATCCAACGCCGGGACGTGACTGCGTGAAATTCATCGTGTGCGTGAAAAAGTCCCGGTCATGACCCCTCAGTCCACCGGAACCAACAACACGGTGGCGACACCCGTGCCGTGGCACGCTTTGCGGTCAGACGAGGTTTTTGACGCCTTATCGTCCGGCCCCGGCGGGCTCAGCACCGCGGAGGCCTCGCGCCGGCTGGCCGACTACGGGCCCAACGAGTTGAGCGTCGCCGGGGCCACCCCGTGGTGGCGCGTGCTGCTGCGGCAGTTCACGAGCCCGCTGATCGGGATCCTGCTGGCGGCCGCCGTCGTGACCTTTATCCAACAGCACTGGGTGGACTCCGGGGCCATCTTCCTCATCCTGTGTATCAACGCAGCCCTGGGGTTTGTCCAGGAGCGCAAGGCAGAGGCGGACGTCCGGGCGCTCCAGTCGCTCTCCACCCCGTCCTGCCGGGCGCTCCGGGACGGCACCGAACAGGTGGTCCCCGGACGCGACATCGTCCCCGGCGATGTGGTGCTCCTGGAGAGCGGGGAACGGGTCCCGGCCGATCTTCGACTCGTCGAAACCAACGGCCTGCAGCTTGATGAGTCCCTGCTGACCGGCGAACCGTTCGCGGCCACCAAACACCCTGCGCAGGTTCCTGCCGATACAGGCGCCGCCGACCGGGCAAATATGGCGTTCAGCGGCACGTTCGTGGGCAGCGGCCGGGGCAAGGGAATCACCATTGCGACCGGTGCGGGAACGGCGCTCGGTGAAATCAATGCACTCGTCCAGGGTCCGCCCGGCAAATCACCGCTGCAACTGCTCACGCACAGCCTGGAGCGGCGCATCGGCCTGACCGTCCTGGCGGCACTGGTTTTCATCTTCATTGCCGGACTGGTGCTCGGCAACGACGTCTCCACCATGTTCCGCACCTCGGTGGGACTCGCGGTGGCGACCATCCCGGAATCACTTCCGATTGTCCTGACGGTCGCGCTCAGCCTCGGCGTCTCCCGGATGGCAAAACGGAACGCCATCATCCGCACCCTGCCCGCCGTCGAAACCCTGGGCTCCACCAACGTCATCGGATCCGACAAAACAGGCACGCTGACCGAGAACCGGCTGACGGTGGAGCGAATCTGGACCACCGCCGGGCTGCTGGACATAACAGATGGGGACGACGACAGCGGTGCAGCGGACACGCCGCTGGTCCGGGCCGTGCTGCGGGCCGGTGCTTTGACCAACGAGGCGACGCTGACGTCCGAGGACGAGGACCTGGAGTATTCCGGGGACGCCGTCGATGCGGCCATGGCAAAGGCCGCCGTGGCCCGGGCTGCCATCACAGAACAGGCCCGCGCAGCGGAGCCCCTGGCCCACCAGCCCTACGAACCGCACTTGAGGTACTCACAGACAGTCCACACCGATGCAGGCGGACGGCGGGCCCTGTATGTCAAAGGTTCCCCGGAAGCGCTGATGGACGCATCCGGCACCATGGCCCTGGTGAGCGGTGAGGGCCCGCTGGACCAGGCGCTGATCCATTCGGCCAACGACGCGATGGGCAGGGATGGCCTCCGGGTCATCGCCGCCGGATCCCGGATCCTGGCCGCCGACGAGGAATTGCCTTCAGCACTGCCGGCGCCGTCGGGCCTTACGTTCCTGGGCATGGAAGGTATGACGGACCCGCCGCGGGCCGGGGTGGCCGAAGCTATCGCCACGTGCCGCCGGGCCGGGATCAAAGTCATGATGATTACCGGCGACCACCCGGTAACCGCCACGGCGATCGCAAGCCGACTTGGCCTGGCGACGGACAAACCCGCACTGACCGGCGCCGAAATGGCGGAACTCGATGACCACATGCTCGCCGCACGCCTCGAGCAGTCCAGCGTCGCGGCAAGGGTCTCCCCGGTGGAGAAGCTTCGGATCGTGCACGCCCTGCAGGCAACCGGGAAGGTCGTGGCCGTTACCGGCGACGGCGTCAATGACGCCCCGGCCCTCAAAGCCGCCGCGATCGGGGTGGCGATGGGCAAATCCGGCACGGACGTTGCCCGCGAAGCGGCCGACGTGGTGCTGACCGATGACAACTTCGTCACCATCGTGCACGCCGTGGAAGAAGGCAGGGTCACCTTCGCAGCCATCCGCAAGACCACGTACTTCCTGCTCTCCACCGGTGCGGCAGCGCTGGTGGCCGTAACGTTGAGCGTGTTCGCCGATACACCGCTGCTGTTCCTGCCCGTACAGATGCTGTGGATGAATGTGGTGACCAACGGCGTCCAGGACATCGCCCTGGCCTTCGAGCCGGCGGAGGGCGATGAACTCACCCGCCCGCCCCGGCCACCGACCGACGGCATCCTCTCCCGCACGCTCTGGTTCAGGGCGGGCATCACCGGCGCGTGGATGGCCCTGGCCGTGATCCTGAGCTTCATCGTGGAACTGCACAACGGCTACCCCGAAATCCACGCCCGGACCCTCGCGCTGACCATGTTCGTGATGCTCAGCTTCTTCCAGGTCTTCAGCTCCCGGGCCGAGAATAAATCCCTCTTCCAGCTGCGACTGCTGGCCAATAAACCGCTGCTCTACACCTCACTGGCCGCTCTTGCACTGCACTGGGCCGTCATGACCTGGCCCGTCACTGCAGTGCTGCTGGAACTCACGCCGCTGAACGCATGGGAGTGGCTCCTCTGCGCGGCCGTGGGATCCACTGTCCTGGTCATCGTGGAGGCCGAAAAAGCCGTCCGCCGCTGGACACACCGCAACGACGCGGTGGAGTGAACAGCTGCCGCCCCGGGGCGGTAGCCGGCGTGCCTGGGCACGAAAAAGACCGGTCCCGCGGTCAGCCCCCAAGGCTGACCGCGAACCGGCCTCTCGTCGTCGTACTCTTACAGGACCTGAGGTCTGCTAGACCAGGGCCGGGCGGGTGGCCAGGATGTAGTCTGCGGCAGCGGCGCCTGTCATGCGCAGGCGGCTGTCCGCAGACCTGATCCTGCGGGTCTTCATCTCAGACCAGAATTCCCCGGCGGTTGCCGGGACGAACTGATTGAGCATGCACCAACTGGTGTACAGCCCGTAGAGCTGGTCTTTCCTGAGCGATGCGTCGCCGTCCTGGTCCGGAGTGGTGGCTTCGCTGAGAAAACGGTCAATTTTTGAAACGCCCATTGGGTGGCTCTTTCCGTACTGTGCGTCATGTGCCGCCGTTCGGCTACAGCGGCTGTACCCCAGATCCCTGCACAAGGCCTGAGTTGTTCCACGCCCTGGATTAGCAGCAGTGATGAGTCGCGTCCGGAGGGCTAAAAATAGTCTCACTGAATGCATCTACACCGTAGACTCTAGGCGTAGACTACAGGTTAAGCAAGAGTGAACAGCCGGATCAGCCAACGAACCCCGCCCCATGAAAAGGACTCGAACCATGCCAGCCCCGCAGGAAACAGATTCCAGAAGACGGCTGAACCGCGAGGTGGTCCTGGAGAAGGCGCTGGAACTGGTGGACGCCGAAGGCCTCGAGGCGCTGAGCATGCGCCGCCTGGGCCAGGCGCTGGACCGGGATCCGATGGGCCTTTACCGGTACGCGGCCAACCGCGCTGACCTGCTGGACGGGATCACCGAACTGGTCCTCAACGAACTGGCCATCTTCCCGAAAGACCCGGACTGGCAGGCGCAGCTGCGCAGGATCGCGCACGACCTCCGGCTCCTGGCCCTCCGGCACCCCAACGTTGTGCCGCTGCTGGTGACGCGTCCGCTGTCCACTCCGCTGGGCCTCCGGCCGCTGGGGACGCTGCGCCCGCTGGAGCAGATCCTGGGGTTGCTGATTGAGGCGGGCTTTGCGCCCAACGACGCCCTGCACGTGTACCGCGCCTACTACGGCTTCCTCTACGGCCACATCCTGAACGAGCTCCAGGAGTTCATTGTGGATCCGGAAGAAAACGTGGCGCTGCTCCGGCTGGGCCTGCACCGGCTGCCGGCCCGTGAGTTCCCGCACCTGCGCGAGCTCGCGCCCGTGCTGGCCGAGTACGACGGCGCAGCGGAACTGGACGAGGGAATCAGCATCCTGCTCTCCGGGCTGGCCGAGCGGCTCGGCGCAGGACCGGCGGGCGGTAGCGGGGGGCCGGCCGGGCGGTAGCGCCGCCGTCGTGCCTCTTTACGGTGCTGGCCCGCGTCGGGACTAGAGGTGCGCCAGGAACGAGACGCTCGTAACGCCGTACTTCTCCGAAGCGGAGCGGGCGCTGTCCGAGAGGAATTCGTAGATGTTGGTCCTGGCAGCTTCGATCGCGAACCCGCTGCCGCTCATCGTCTCCTGGTAGGTCGCTGTCTGCGCCGCGCCTCCGATGCACGCGGCCCAGAGGTCGGTATTGCACACGATCTTCGGGCTGAGCGGTTTCTCGGTGACGATATCGGCGATGGCCAGGCGGCCGCCGGGGCGCAGTACCCGTGCCGCCTCCCGGAAGACTGCGGCCTTGTCCGGCGACAGGTTGATGACGCCATTGGAGATAATGCAGTCAAAGCTGGCATCGGCGAACGGCAGATCGTCGATGCGGCCCTCAACGAAGGTGACGTGGGAAATGTCCGCGCCCGCCCTGAGGCCCTCGGCCTTGGCCAGCTGTTCCGGAGTCATGTCCACGCCCACCACGTTCCCGTCCCGGCCCACCGCGAGGGCGGCGGCGAAAACGTCCATGCCGGAGCCGGATCCGAGGTCAAGGACCCTTTCTCCCGCGGCCAGGTTGGCGAGGTCGAAGATGTATCCAACGCCGGCGAACGACTCCACGGCGCCCGCGGGGATCAGGTCGAGCAGGGGAGCCGGGTAGCCGAGCTGCTCTGCCAGGCCCCGGCCCATCCTGAAGTGGTACTTTCCGGCCGGGTGCTGTGCCACAAGCCGGTACAGCTCCCTGACCTTGGATTCGAGTTCATCGCGGTCAACGGCCGCAGCTGCTGTGTCCATGGCATCCATCCCGTTCCGCATTGTCCGGGGTGGACGCCCCGATGCGATATTCAAGTAGGTAATTGAATAAGACTCCTCGCCGGGGTATCTTGTCAAGTACTTGCTTGATTACTGGAATGGACGGTTTGGGATGGGCCGGAGGGCTGCCAAGACGGCATTATTCGATGCCTTCGCTTCTGTGGCAAAGGTGCTGGGGAGCGGCAGGCGCGCCGAAATTGTGGACGTGCTGGCGCAGGGTGAGCGCTCCGTTGACGAGATCGCGGCCGACATAGGCCAAAGCATGGCGAATACGTCCCAGCATCTCCAGCAGCTCCTCCGGTCCGGCGTGGTGCGCACCCGGCGTGAGGGCACGCGGATCTACTACCGGCTCAGCGGTCCGTCGGTTGCCAGGCTGTGGGCGGCAGTCAGGGACGTCGCTGCCGAGCATGTTGCCGAGCTCGATACGGTTGCCGCCGCCTACGTGGGGAACCGCTCTGCCTTTGAGACGCTCACCCGGGCGGAGCTGAGGGAGCGAATGCTTGCAGGCGATGTTGTGGTCCTCGACGTGCGCCCCGAGCCGGAATTCCA
This sequence comes from Arthrobacter oryzae, assembly GCF_030718995.1. NCBI lineage: Bacteria > Bacillati > Actinomycetota > Actinomycetes > Micrococcales > Micrococcaceae > Arthrobacter > Arthrobacter oryzae. Next base: position 577,929 of record NZ_CP132204.1, on the reverse strand, counting down.
GGCGGGACATGTGGCCGGCGCTGTGTCGGTGCCCCTGAACAGCCTCGCCGCGCGGCTGAAGGACTTCCCCGGCGACCGGACCATCGTGGCGTACTGCCGCAGCGAGTACTGCGTGTTCGCCGACGACGCCGTGCGGGCGCTGCAGGAGGAAGGATTCCCCGCGGCGCGGTTAGAGGAGGGGTATCCGGAATGGGCGGCAGCAGGGCTGCCTGTCGAGGCCGGTCCGCTGCCGTCCGGGGGACGGTAGCGCCGCCGTCGTGCTCTGCCTTTAGGGCGCAAGCCTTACGGTTCGAAGTGCGTCCGGACGTCCCCGCCGGCCAGGTTGGCGAGCAGTTCCTCGGCCACCACGCGCAGCTTCTGGTTGCGGTTGCTGGACACCTTGGTGAGGATGGCCATGGCCTCGGCCTGGCTGCAGCGGTTCTGGCCCATGATCACACCGCACGCCAGGTCGATCGACGTACGGCTCTGCATGGCGGCGGCAAGATCCTCCGCCAGCGACTGCGCGCTGCCCAGCCTCACAGCAAGCCGCACCGCACCGGCGGCAAGGTCCGCAAATTCCACCGCCTCCTGGATGACTGCAGGGGTGAAAACACCTGATTCGAACGCGAAAAAGTTCAGTGCGGCGGCAGCATCCTCACCGAGTTCCAGCGGCACGCCCAGGGTGGCCCGGCACCCCTCATCCGCCAGGGCTTTCTGGTATTCCGGCCAGCGCGGATCCGTGTCCACGTTGGCCAGCAGCACCGGCTCCTTGACCTTTAGTGCCTCGATGCACGGACCGTCTCCGATGCGCTGTTCGATCTCATCCAGGAGGACGGCCCGGGGGCTGCTCCCGGCCACGGTGAAGGTGCGGCGCCGCCGCTTCAGGGTGACACCGCATTCGACCGTGCCGGATGTGCCCCGGGTCAGCGCTCCCGCCGCCATGACGGACAGGCGCTGTAGGAACTCGGCGACATTCTGCGTGCCGACAATGAGGTCCTGAAGTTCCAGGACGCGTTCGTGCTCGGGAGAGTTGGCCATCTCTCAATGGTATGCGCGCACGCCGCCCGGGCAACTGTGCCCTGCCTCTCTTCTGCCCTTTGCCCACGCCGAATATGGGGGACTTTTGGCCTATTGCGCCTAGAATTGCTGCTTGACCGAAGCCGTAAAGAGCCGTTGCACGCTTTGCCGAAAGTCCTGGGGGGACGAATATGCCTGAACCGGCCGATAAGAACGCACGCGCCACTGCACACAATGCAGGGCAGCCCCAGACGCGCCGCCGCCGCGACCTCCGTCGCCCGGCAGGTGCATCTCCGGATGCCCGGACAGGAACCATGCCCGCCGCTGCCACACCCAACAACAGCCGCACCGCCCCCGCCCGGCGGAGTTCCTGGGCCGAAGCGGCTGCGGTCGCCGACGCACAGGCGGAAACGGACGCGGGGGCTCCTGGCGCTTCTGCCGGTCCCGCGGCTGCCGCTCCTGCGGCACCGGCCGCGACGGCGGCTCCAGCCGCTCCTGCCGCTTCGGCCGGGGAGGCGACGGTGCCGTCACCGGTTCCGGCGTCGCCTCCTGCCCGGCCCGCGGCACAGCCGGCCACCTCCCGCAGGGGCACGGTGCCCGCGGAACCCAGCACACCGCCGTCGAACGCTACAACCCGCCAGGCCGCCAAACTGGCGGCAGCGGACGCGCCCGTCTCCGACTTCATCACCGGGCCCGGTTCCTTTGTCCGCCAACAGAAGCCGCGCCCCCGCGGCGGATTCCGCGGCGCCCTGTATGCCATGACCGGCGGAGCCATCAACCTGGGCCCCGGTCCGCGCCAGCGTGAAGAGGACGAACTGGGCCGGCGGATCTCGCGCCAGCTGCAGGGCAGCTACAACACCGCGGTGCTCAGCCTCAAGGGCGGCATCGGCAAGACCTCCACCACCGTGGGCGTGGGCCTGACCCTCGCCGAATACCGCGGCGACGCCCCGTGCGCCATCGACGCCAACCCGGACTCGGGCGACCTCGTGGAGCGCGCCCTGGGCGAAGGCATCTACCAGCAGTCCAGCCCGCGCACCATCACGGACCTGCTCAAGAACATCGAATCCGTCGACTCCCTCACCGCGCTGGCCCGCTACATGCACCACGCCGGCCGCCTGCATCTGATCGCGGGGGAGCAGGACCCGGAAGTGTCCGACTCGCTCACGGCCGAGGAATACCTTCGGATCCGCAAGCTCATTTCCGGCTACTACTCCGTGGCACTGACCGACTGCGGCACCGGCGTCACGCACAACGCCATGAGCGGCATCCTGCAGTCCGCGGACAACCTGGTGATCGCCGCCGGCTACGCGGTAAGCGGCGCCAAGCGTGCCCGCAGCACCCTCCAGTGGCTCGCCAGCCACGGCTACGAGGACCTGGCCCGCAACGCGATCGTGGTGATCACGGACAAGGACGAGGTCTCCTCCCGCGTGGACAAGGACGCCATCGAGGACCACCTTTCCGGCATCTGCCGGCAGCTGATCGCCGTCCCGCACGACCGCGGAGTGGCCGACGGCGACCTGGTTACCCTAGACGTGCTCAAGCCCGAAACCCGGCGCGCCTACAAGGAGATCGCGGCCGCGATTGTGGACGGGTACGTGTAGGCGCTCCCTCTTCCGCCCGGCTTCCCCAACTAGGTAGCAGCAGATGTCGTTATGGGCGCTCAAAACGACAACAACTGCTACCTAGTTGGGAGAGGCGGCCTACTTGGGGGAGGAAGGTTGCGTTGCCAGCCACTCCTGGAACGTCTGGCGTCCGACGGCGGCACCCGGCTTGGGGATCAGGTCGCCGTTGCGCATGGCTTTTCCCATGGAGCCCGGGACGAAGAGTTTCACGGCCCGCTTCCGCCGGCCGGTCTTCTGCAGGTAGGCGCGGACCAGGGCGGCCAGCTCTTCCGCCCGGGGGCCGCCGAGGTCCGGCACGCGCCCCCGCGGCCCGGCTTCTGCCGCGTCCACCAGCGCTTCCGCCACTTCCCGGGCCGCCACCGGCTGGGTGCGCATGTGCGGAACGAGCACCAGCGGGCCCAGGGCAGCGACGCTCACGGTCATCGGCACGAATTCGTGGAACTGGGTGGACCTCAGGAGGGTCCAGGGCACGTCGCCGTGGCGGACCGTATCCTCCTGCACCAGCTTCCCCGCGTACAGCCCGGACGTCGCGTTGTCGATGCCCACGATGGACAGGGCGATGTGGTGCCGCACGCCGGCCTTCTTCTCGGCGGCCAGCAGGTTCTGGGTGCTGTTCGTGAAAAAGTCCACGGCCTTCTTGGTGGACACCGTCCGGGGGCCGGAAACGTCGATCACCGTATCCACACCCCGGAGTGCCTCATCGAGGCCGCGGCCGCTGACCAGGTCCACGCCGTCTGCTCGGCTCAGGCTCACCACCTGATGGCCCCGGCTCCTGGCGATGCTGACCACATGGCGGCCGACGGTTCCGGTTCTGCCGGCAACGGCGATGTTCATGGCGTGCCTCCTTTGCTCATCTCCGGCGCGTCAGGATTTCCCCGCTGCTGGCCAGGTGCTCGGCGACGTCCCTGAGCTTGATGTTCGAATCGGAACTCGCCTTGGTCAGGACCAGGAAGGCCTGCTGTGAGGTGATCTTGAATCTTTCCATCAGGATCCCTTTGGCCTGGCCGATCAGGTCCCTGGTGTCCAGGGCCTGCGTGAGCTGGGCGATTTCCTGGGCGTCGGAGAACGCGATGGCGGCGTGGGCGGCCACCAGGAGCGCGATCTGTTCCGATTCCTCGTCGAAGACGTTCACATCCCCGGCAATAAGGTTCAGGGCACCCAGTTTGTCCCCCTCCACGAAAAGCTGGATGGAGAGCATGCTGCGGGCGCCCGCGTCGTAGGCCGCCTGCGCGAAATCCGGCCACCGCTCCTCTTTGCCCATGTCAGGAACGCGCACCACGCGGGCGTCATAGGCGGCGTCGAGGCAGGGACCCTGGCCTTTTTCACTCTGCAGCGCGTCCACCGTCCGGGGCAGTTCGCCGGACGCGGCCCGGGACTCGATGGTGCGGCGGCCGGTCACCAGGCTGATGGAGGCCTCGGCGGCATGCGGGATCAGTTCCAGGGCGGCATGGACAATGACGGCCAGGATCGCTTCGGTGTCCTGTTCGTGCTGCATTTCCCGGGCAAGGTCGCTGAGCCGGCCCGCCAGTCCTGCACTGACCGCCGCCGTGTGCCCGGCCTGTGGCTGGTTGGCAGCTTCCCGCGTGCCGGCAGCCTTGGAGCTCATGTGTGCACGGCGGCGCCCAGGTCCGCACCGGCAACCACCTGCCACCGGTCCCGCGCCGGATCGTGCTCCACAATTGCGGACGCCTCCAACTGTCCGGCCTCGTCCAGGGCAAGCAGCAGGGCGTCCTCAAGGTTCCGGGCATACTCGAGCCGTTCGCTCAGCGAGCCCGGAAGGTCGCCGTCGTCAATCAGTACATGGGCCCTGCCGTCCAGGATGACCTTGAGCGCGTAGCCCTGGTCCTCATGGAGGGACCCCCGGGTGGACGCGATCTCGGTGACCATGCTTGCGCGGACCAGGCTGTTGTTGGCCGTGCGAATCCACACTTCACCCATGGGACGAGCCTCCTTTTATTTCGGGCACGCGTGTAAGTACCCCACACAGCAAACGCTAGTCCCCGCAAGGCCTTTTGTGACCGGGCCATAGGATAAATCTGATGACTTCCCCAGATGACCCCCAGAACTTCAGCCTTCGCAGCATTGCAGTGGCGGCGTTCGGGCCCACGCTGCTCTTCAGTATCGGCCAGGGGGCGGTTCTTCCGGTGGTGGCGCTCTCCGCCCGGGACCTTGGTGCGTCCGTTGCCGTGGCCGCCCTGATCGTGACCCTGATCGGCCTGGGCTCCTGGTTCTTCAACCTGCCGGCATCCCTGGTGACCCTGAAGTTCGGCGAACGCTGGTCCATCGTAGGCGCCGCTGCTGCCGGGGCACTGGCGCTCGCGGCCGCCGGCCTGTCCGCCCTGATCCCCGACGGGCTGTGGCTGCTCGCCGTGGCGATGGCCGTCGTCGGAATGGCCGCCAGCGTGTTCGGCCTGGCCCGCCAGAAGTACCTGACGGAAGCCGTCCCCGTGCAATACAGGGCCCGCGCGCTCTCGACGCTGGGTGGAACCAACCGGATCGGCGTGTTCATCGGCCCGTTCGTGGGGGCGGCGGTGATGCAGTTCTTCGGCATCGGCGGCGCGTACTGGGTGGGCGTGGTGGCCATGGTGGCGGCCGCGCTGCTGTCCGTCACCATCCCGGACCTGCAGGCGGCCGATGACGGAAGCGGCGGCGACCCCGGCCCGCAGCCCACCCTCCGCACCGTGGCCGCCTCCCATGCCGGCGTGTTCCTGAGCCTGGGCCTGGGCATCCTGCTGCTGAGTGCCCTCCGGTCCTCCCGGCAGGTGGTCATCCCGCTGTGGGCCGACCATCTGGGCATGGATGCCACCCAGGCCTCGCTGGTCTACGGCCTCTCCGGAGCGATCGACATGCTGGTGTTCTACCCGGCCGGCAAACTCATGGACCGCAAGGGCCGCCAGTGGGTGGCCATTCCGTCGACCCTCATCATGGGCACCGCCCTGCTGCTCATCCCGCTCACCGGCAGTTTCACGGGACTGCTGCTCGCGGCCCTGCTGATCGGCTTCGGCAACGGCATCAGTTCCGGGCTGGTTATGACCCTCGGGGCCGACTTCTCCCCGGACCGCGGGCGCGGCCAGTTCCTGGGCCTCTGGCGGTTCATGGCCGACGCCGGCTCAACCGGCGGGCCGGTGCTGCTCTCCGGCGTCACGGCCGCCGTCTCACTGGGGGCGGGCGTGTGGGCCACGGGAGTGCTGGGGTTCGCCGCCGCCGTCGTTTTTGCCATCACCATTCCGCGGCTCAAGCACCGCCGGAACTACTAGCGGAGCAGGCGGATCCGGGACAGACTGCCCGTATGACAATTGTTGAGAGCCTCTCGCCGTTCACCGGAACCTGGCAGGGCCACAACCGGATGCGGTTCATGCCCACGGACGAGTACCAGGAATCCGTGTCGGCCGCGGTGGTGGCGGTGACCGCCAAGGACTTTGTGACGATCGAGTACACGTGGGCCCACGAGGGCCAGCCGCAGAACGGCCTCCTGCTCCTGGGAACCGCCCCGGGGGAGGGCGGGCCCGCAGCGGAGGGCGAGGCGGGAGCGGAGGGCGAGGCGCCGCCGTCGGACGCTTCTTCCGGAACAAGCGCCGGCACCGGAACCGGAACCGGAATCGGAACGGGCGTGACGGCGGTGTGGGTGGACTCCTTCCACGCGGCACCGCAGTGGCTCACCTTGACTGGGAGCGTCGACGACGACAACGTGGTCCGGCTGGCCTGCACGTATCCCGCCCCGGAAGGCCCCGACTGGGGGTGGCAGATCCACATCGAGCCCGGCGATGGCAACGGCGGACGCATCACCATGCACAACCTGGTTCCGGGGTACGACCCATACCAGGTGGTCGAAGCCACGTACCGCCGGCAGGCCTAGGAGCACGCGATGGAGTCGATCAGGGCACTCATCGCCGCCGCGGAACGCGAATCCACGCTCCCGGCCGGGGACGACGAAAGGTTCACCGGCTACGGCGTCATGGGCCAGCCGTTCAGCTCAGGCTACTTGCTGGCGCTGCGCCGCTTTCCCGTCACGTCCCTGGGGCCGGGCTATACCGCGGTGTGGATGCGGCGGCCGTCGGGTTCGTGGACCATGTACACCGATGTGTCCGCGGAGGTGTCCTGCCCGCGCTACTTCAGCAGCGCATTGGAGTCCGCGTCCGTCCACCGGATCGACATCGCCTGGCTCGATGACCACCGTTTCACGGTGGACATAGCGGACGACGTCGGCCTCCACTGGGAGGTCAGCCTCGCCGCCACACCGGTCACCAAAGCGATGTCCGCGCTCGCCTCCGCGCTGCCGGCGAAGCTGTGGGGGAGTGCGGCGTTCCTGCGGATCATGGGCGCCGTGGCCGGGCCGACGCTGCAGGCCGGAAGGATCGGGCTGACCGGCCGGGTCCCCAACGGGCAGGGCTTCCGGGCCAACCCGAAGCGGATGTGGTTCATCTCGGCCAGCACGGCCACGCTGCAGGGAGAGGACCTGGGCACCCTGGGATCACTCCCGGTGCAGACCCGGCTGGGCGACTTCTGGATTCCCCAGCGCGGGATCTTCATGATGGGCTCGTCCAGGTTCGACACGTTCGACCCCGCCACCCACCACGCACTCCCGGCCGCCCGCGACTGAACCCCCACCCCGCCCCTCACTGTTCCTCACTGCCCCGGACGCTCTCTTGGGACGCTCTCTCACTTCCCGCCGGGTTCTTTGGGACGCTCTCTCACTTCCCGCCGGGTTTTATCGGACGCTCTCTCACTTCCTGTGGACGCGCTGTAATCGTTTACGCCCAGTGGGTTAAACGATGTCTACGGGGTCGGCGATGGGACGCCTTCCTTGCTGCGCTCGAGAATGCCGGCCACCACGTACGCCGCGTCCCTTCCCACCCCGCCAATCAGCCCCGATGTGAGCGAGTACTGGAAGGGCATGCCCACGAAATACAGTCCGGGCAGTTCCGGAACCACGCCGCGCCGCGTTTCCGGCCAGCCCCAGTCCGTCAGGGGCACGCCCTCGATCCAGTCCAGCGACGGACGGTAGCCCGTCGCCCAGACGACGGTGCGTACGGTCCGGGACGTCCCGTCGTCGAACGCTGGCTGACCGCCTGCTGCAGCACTGAATCGAGGCAGCCGGACCACGCCGGCCCGCTCCAGGTCCTTGACCGAGATCCGGATCAGCGGTGCGCCGCGCCGGTGGAAGTTCGCGGACACCTTCCGTCCCAGCGGATTGTCCGTGGTCAGGACGGAATGAACGAACCGCCAGTAGGCCGCGTCGGCATGGTGCAGCACGGCGTCCGGGACATGCGGGGTGGGGCGGCCGGCAATGAACGTCCGGTGGGAGCCTGCGAGCTCCAGCGCGATCTCGGCGCCGGAGGTCCCGGCCCCCACGACGAGTACGTCGCCCTCCGGGACGTCCGACAGGCGCCGGTACTGCGAGCTGTGCAGTTGCAAAATTTCGGAATCGAGGCCGGCCGCTGCGGCCGGGATGCGGGGGAGTGCGTTGGCGCCGACGGCGGCAATGACGTTTCGCGCGTTCAGTCTTCCATCGCCGGTGCTCACCGAATAGCCCGCCTCGGTGCGGCGGACACCGGTTACGCGCGTGCCGGTCCGGACCGGAAGGCTGAACTCCTGCGCATAGGCCTCGAGATAGTCGGCGAACTCGTCCTTGGATGGAAAAGCGTCCGGGGCCGCCGGGAACACCAGGCCGGGGAGGGCGTCATGCCGGGCCGGAGTGAAGAGTCGGAGGGAATCCCACCTGGCCCGCCATCCGTCCCCGATGCGTGGTGCGTCCTCCAGGATGACGAACCGCAGCCCCGTGCGGGACAGGTGGTAGCCGGCGGCAAGACCGGCCTGGCCGGCGCCGAGCACCACTACATCAAACTGCTGCAAGTCCTGGTCCATCTCTGGCTCCTTTGACCGAACAACCGCTACGTTTCGATGTCAGTAGAATACCATTCCAGTGAGTGGAGGGATAGTCTAGTTCCATGCCTCCAGCCCCGAAAATCCCTGCCACCAGGACCACGCGGCGCACCGCCCAGGCGGCCGACACCCGGCTCCACATCGTGGCCACCGCCCGCCGGCTCTTTCTGGCCAACGGGTATGTGCGAACCACGATTGAAGGTATCGCGGCAGAGAGCGGGGTCGCGGTGCAGACCGTCTACAACTCAGTGGGCAACAAGGCGGCGCTCCTCTCCGCCGTGCTGGATTCCGCCGCCTCCGGCTCCAACGCGCCGGCGCAGGTGCTGGAGTTCATGCGGGAGCGGACCCGGCAGGCCCCGGATCTCCCGTCGCTGCTGGTGGTGCTGGCGGACTGGTTCGCAGAAGTGCACCAGCGGACAGGCGCGGTGCTCGGGGTGATCGCCCAGGCAGCGGCAGTGGACGCCGATGTGGCGAAGCTGGAAAAGGCCCGAGCGCTACAGCGGCTGACGCGTTACCACGAGGCTGCCGCGGCTGTTCGTGCGCGCGGCGGCCTGACCTCCGGCATGTCGGACGAAGACGCCGCCGCTGCCATCTGGTCCCTGGGCCATCCGCAGGCTTACCGCACACTGGTGAACGACGCCGGCTGGACCCCCGAGGCCTACCGGGAGTGGATGCTCAAGTCGCTCGCCGCCGCCTTGGCTTGACCTAGTAAGCGGACGACGACGGCGGCCCGGCATGGTGACGCTCTCTCACTTTCTGCGCGTTTTCCCCAAACCATCTCTCACTTCTCCTAAAGAAGTGAGAGATGGTTTGGTCTTTCGGCGCAGGAAGTGAGAGAGGGTTTGCCGTTTTGGTGCAGGGAGTGAGAGAGGGTTTGCCGTTTTGGTGCAGGGAGTGAGAGAGGGTTTGGTCTTTCGGCGCAGGAAGTGAGAGAGGGTTTGCCGTTTTGGTGCAGGGAGTGAGAGAGGGTTTGGGCCGGGTGGTCAGGCGTCGCGGTGGCGGGGCTTCGCCGTGGCGCCGTACTGGGACAGGGGCGCCAGCAGCGCGCTGCGGAGTTGCGGGGAGAGTTTGGTGGGGACGTCGACTTCGGCTGCGATGGCGTGCAGCACCCGGCTCAGGTAATTCCTGGCCCCTGCCGCGAGCGTGATGTCCAGGATTTCCCGGTCCGTGAAGCCGTGGTCCCGCAGGTCCAGGGTGTCCGCATCCGTCATGGCCACGGCGTCGGTGCTGACCTTTTCGGCGTACTCCATCATGGCTACCTCCGCCGGTGACAGTCCCGCGTTGTGGTAGTCCCGGGCGATGAGGACCAGTTCTTCCTCCTCAATGGCGCGGAGGGCCTTCACACCGTGGGCAAGCCGGCAGTGGGCGGATCCAAGCGCCTGGGCGGCCGCAAGGGTGACCAACTCGTAGCGGCGCAGATCCATGTTCTGGGTGATGGCGCTGATGAGCGATTGGAACGCCGCGTACGCCTCCGGGTTCACCGCCAGCTCCTTGGTGAACTTGGCGACATAACCGCGGGACCGGAGGTCGTCGTCGTAAATCTTCGCCTTCAGGCCGAACGCCTGGCTTTCGGGAGTGGTGGCGAATATGGACATGGGGGATCCTTCTTCCGGCTGGGACCACCCGCGCTGCACGGCGGCGGGAGCCCTGACAGCGCCGGTGCGGACAAAAGCGATATTCCTCCGCGGCCCGCGGCGAGTCAACACATTACCCGGCGTGTTCAGCCAACCCCCTCGAGTCGGATCGCCTCGGCGAACGCCGGCAGGCTGCGCTCCACCATTTCCTCGTTGGCGGTCAGCGAAATCCGGAAGAACCCCGGGGTTTCGAACAGGACGCCCGGCAGCACGTACACATTGCGGGTGGCCAGGGACTCGGTGAACGCTTCGTCGTCGGCCACGGGCGAGTGCACAAAGAGGTAGAACGAGCCCTCCGGCCGGTGCAACCTATAGCCCATCCCGGTCAGCTCGTCGTACAGCCGGTCCCGCTTCCGCTGCAGCTGCCCGACGTCGATGGTGAATGTCTCCAGCGCGGGCAAGGCGTACTGGAGCAGGGCGTTGGGGTAGATCCAGCCCATGGCAACTTGCAGCGCGCTGCCGATTTCCCGCAGGGCATCGCGGTCCGGCATGGTGGGCGGCAACGCCAGGTAGCCCACGCGCTGCCCGGGGGCCAGGTGCGTCTTGCCGTAGGAGTATGCCAGCAGCGTGTACGGATAGTATTCGGCAGGGCTGTGGAAGCGGGCGCCGTCATACACAATCCGGTTGTACGCCTCGTCGGACAGAAGGTAGATCCGGCGTCCGTTCCGCTCCGAGGCGAGTTCCAGCATCGCGGCCAGCTTCACCAGCAGGGTCTCGGGGTAGATCCGGCCGGTGGGGTTGTTGGGGCTGTTGACGATCACCACCCTGGTCCGCGGCGTGATGGCTGAGGCAATGGCCATCAGATCCAGGTCGAACGACTCGGGGTTGATGCGCACTTTGACCGGGACCAGCCCTGCTTCGGTGATGATCGGCTCGTACAGGAACCACGGCGGCAGGCTGTAAATCACCTCGTCGCCCGGATCGGCCACGGCCTTCATCGCCATGGCGATCGCCGTGAAACCGCCGGTGGTGAGCAGGATGTCCTCCGGCTCGAACGGCATCTCCAGCAGGCGCCGCAGTGACTGGGCGGCCGCAACCTGCGCTTCGGCGCCGTTCGTCTTGTACGCGAACCAGCTTTCATTCCGCGGTTCCAGCTGCTCCCGGAGCGCCGCGACATAGGCCTCCTGCGGCATTTGATGCGGGTTGCCGAGCGTGAAGTCGCAGATGCCGGGATCGTGCTGGCGGCGGGCATGCGCGCTTAGGAATCCCTGCACCCTCAACAACGACGGAATGGAAGCAACCGCCTTGGCCCGGGCCGGGAAATCCACCCGGCCGGAGAGCTTGGACTCGTAGATGCCGGCCATGAAAGCAACCCCTTTGTAGCAGCATGGAAGTCAGCTCGCTGCTGAGCCAGTGGAGGCTGTGGTGCGGTTTATTCTGGCCCTGGACCGCCGCAATGTAAATGGGAATCGGCTTGCCACAGCATGCGGAGCGGGCGGTCAACACTCGTTTTCGTGACTTTCGCTACCTGCTGCAACACCCGTAAGGTAGGGGGCGGACTCCTGCACTACTTGTGTGAGGTCCCATCGGTTGACCGGGAACTGGGCTCGATCAACTGCGCATATCGCCCGAACGCGGCTTTTGCTGCGCCATGCCGCCCCGATCCCAAGGGGCCGGCCAGACCCAGGAGTATCGTTTGCTTCAGATCAACCTTGTTGCCGCCCTGGCCGCACTGCCCCTCCTGCTGGGCCTCGGCACTGCGCCCGCCGCAGCACCCGCAGCCAAGCCGGCAGCGGAAGTACAGCCGGCGCTCCACGGAGCGCCAGCCCAGGCCGCGACAGTCCAGGAGGCGAAGATGCAGCCCGCTACGGTCCGCCCGCCCGCCACCAGCTCCTCGGTCAAGGTGGTGGACACCACCGCCGCGATTACCGATCCCGCCTGGTTCAAGAAAGCGTACGACGCCGGGATCCGGCTTTACGTGATGCACTCCACCGCATGGGGTACTTGTGATCCCTGGTACCGGACGCAGGACCAGCTCAAGATGGCGCTCGACGCCGGCCTGAAGATCGCCGTGTACACGCGGGACGCATCCTGCTGGCAGGGCGGCATCAACGCCGCAGGCCCCTACGCCGCACAGCTTCAGTTCTTCGCCCTGGACGTCGAGCCGGGCAGCCCGCCGGTGACCCGGGCCATGGTGGACGGCGTCCGCAGCATGGGTGTGCGGCCGGTCATCTACAGCGGCAGCGGCATGTGGCCGGACCTGATGGACAACAGCACGGCCTTCTCCGACGTTCCGCTCTGGGACACCAACACCAGCAACCTCAACTACTCAACCTGGTCCGCCGACTACCTCGCGCCCGCCCCGGTGCAGTACGGCGGCTGGAACACGTCCGGCACCATGCGGATCGGCATCCAGCAGAAGTTCGAGCACAGCCTCAACGGCGTCCCGGTGGACCTGAACTCCTTCAACGCCGCGTTCCTGAAGTAGGACCGGCGGCCGGTGCCCGGTCAGCGGCGGCCGGCCACCCGCCGTCGTGCGGCAAACGCGAACAGGGCGGTGGTTCCCACTGTTGCCAGGTACCCGGCCACCACAATCAGTGAGATGCCGCCCCAGAAGTAGCTCGTGGTGCTGCCGCCCTGGCCGGGCACGTACCGGGTGAGCAGGAACGCTGCGGCCGCCGCAAATACCAGGCAGATCAGTCCGGGCAGCCGCAGCCACCAGCGTGACGACGCCCAGTGCCCGCCGAAGCCGTCCCACACGTTCCAGTTGTTCCCGGTGCGGATGATCAGCCAGCCGGCCGGGATGACGAAGGCGCCCACCAGCAGGAACGCCGCGATCACGTCGGCCGGGCGGTGCCACTGGTTCACCACGGTGGAAATCCCGGACACGATCGCGAAGCTGCCGCCCGCGAAACCCGCGAACGGACGCCACCGCGGCGAGGCCATCAGGAACACGGCGGCCGCGGCGGACGCAGCCAGCGTGGTGTGGCCGGACGGCAGCGAATTCAGCTCCAGGGTTTCCACGCCCCGAAACGGCCGCTCCGGCAACAGCGCCTTGAGGACCTGCGCGGCGATGTTCGCGCCGATGCACGCGGCCACGGCAATGCCTGCGGCCCGCCAGCGCCTCCGGATCACCGTGACGAAGAGGACGACGACGGCGGCCACCACCAGCGAGATGGTGGGCAGCCAGTCCAGGAACCGGGTTGCGGCCTTGCCGGCCGGGCCGTGGATGGCCACGGCCTCCACCAGCGCCGATTCGTCAATGTACTGCCCGGTGGTGGTCCGCACGAAGAAGTAGTAGGTGGCGGCCAGGCCGGCCACGCAGGCCAGGGTTGCGAGGACGCACAACGCAGCCAGCGCCGCTGCGCCACGCACCTGCCCGGCGGGCCGCCGTCGTCGGGAATCTTTAAGGTGAGAACTCATCACCATCAGCGTCCCACAGAATGCTGGGAGCAGTCTGCGGAGCCGGCGGCAGAAGCCGGCGGCAGGACAGGTGGGAGGGCACCGTACCGGGGGACAGCACTGACGGGAATCCGGTATCAAAACAGGTAGCAAATACTCGCGCCCGGCGTCGGCCGTTTTTTCTAAGCTGTGCTTATCGGCCGCCCGCCGACCCAGCACTAAGCCGGCGACCGTAGCGGATGCCAATGCCGCTGGACGGTGACACGCAGGGCATTGGCATCCGCAAAATACCGTTGACACTCCGGCAGCGCCGGGGCTAGCTTGATCCTATTGCCGGCCTGAACACAGCGGCCGCAATATCACCGCATCACAACTGGTCTCGTCGCCCCTGCGGGCATTTGATGTTTGTACATCGGCAGGACAGGTCCGAATGCGTGCCCTCCTGCCACATTTCAGGAGTGCTGCCATGAACCGAACAATGAAGATTTTGTGCCTGCCTGCCACCGTGGCGGTGGCATTGCTCACCGGGGTTTCGGCCCCCGCGTTTGCCGGGAACGACGGCGGGGGAGGGGCCGCAGGGCCGTGGCCCCCCGAGGACACGGACGGAAAGTACGTCTCCGTGCCCGACGCGTACTACGAGCCGTACGAGTTCGAGGCCTGCGACACCACCATCAAAGTGGAATACGGCGACGAGCGGGAACTGAAGTACAAGGGCGAGAAGAAGGACAACGGAACCCTGGTGATCAAGTATCGGGGCGACGTCACGGTTGACCTGACCCGCGTCTCGGACGACGCCACCATCGACGAACTGGACATCTCCGGCCCGTTCACCATGCGGCTCGCGGAAGACGGGCTGAGCGCCCACCTCTCCGGCCGCGGTCCCGGCCTGGTGTTCGCCACGAGCGCCGCTGAGGAGAAGGCCTTCGAGGATGAGGGCCTGCCCAAGGCCTTCTACTTCACGGAGGGACGGCTGGCAGGCAACGTTGTCTACGCCGCCGCCGACCAGAAGGAAGTAGTGTCCGGCGAGATCACGCACAACAGCATCCGGCACGCGAAGGACATCTGCAAGATGCTCGACCGCGCCAAGGATGACGACCACGGGCACCGGTAGCCCGGCGGAAACCAGCCGGCCATCATGCGCTGTTTGCGGCGCGTGGTGGCCGCTTCCGTGAGTACGCTCCGGGGCCAAAAACGAGTAGCAGGTACTCACGCGGCGCCGGCGCACGGTCCCTAGGATTTTACTAACGGCCGGGTTGCGGACCGGCCGCCCCGCAGCTTTTCCTGCGGATCATCGCAGGAAAAGCGCGCCCGGGGCTCCTTGAGCTGGGCCGGCGGCGACGAGTCTCATAAACGTGAAGCTCGCCCCCAGTCGCCGTCGGCCCTACCAGGGAACTGCGCGAAACTCCCGTGTCAGATGTGGCCGGTAGAGTGAAAACATGCCCGCCGACGCACCACGCCCGTCCAGTCTTCTTCCGTCCGTGGAGCAGCTGCTGGCATCCGCACACGTGGTGAGCCTGCCCATGCGCGTGAAGTTCCGGGGCATCACCCGGCGCGAGGTCCTTTTGCTGGACGGCCCGCTCGGCTGGGGTGAATTCTGCCCTTTCCCCGAATACGACGACGCCGAAGCCTCCCGCTGGCTCGCCTCCGCCGTCGAGGCCGGCTGGCAGGGATTTCCGCCTCCCGTCCGTACGGTGATTCCGGTCAACGCCACCGTTCCCGCTGTCGCCGCGGACCGTGTCCCGGAGGTCCTGGCACGCTTCGGCCGGGTGGACGCCGTCAAGGTCAAGGTGGCTGAACGCGGCCAGACGCTCGACGACGACGCCGCCCGGGTTGCCGCCGTCCGCAGCGCCCTCCCGGACGCCGCCATCCGGGTGGACGCCAACGGAGGCTGGGACGTGCCCGCGGCCGTCGAGGCACTGAGTCGGCTGTCCGCCGTGGGGCTTGAATACGCCGAGCAGCCGGTGCCGGACATCGCCGGCCTGGCCGAGGTGCGCCGCCGGCTGCGGGAAGCCGGCACGCCGGTGCTGATCGCCGCGGACGAGAGCGTCCGCAAGGAATCCGATCCCCTGAAGGTTGCGCGGGCCGGTGCGGCGGACCTGATCGTGGTGAAGGTGGCGCCGCTCGGGGGAGTGCGGCGCGCCCTGGACATCGTGGCGCAGGCCGGGCTGCCCGCCGTCGTGAGCTCCGCGCTGGACACCTCGGTGGGCATCCGCGCCGGACTGGCCCTGGCGGCTTCCCTGCCGGAACTGCCGTATGCGTGCGGGCTGGGAACGGTGTCGCTGTTTGAATCCGACATCACGCTGGATCCGCTGGTGGCCGACGACGGCGCCATCCGGGTCCGCGATGCCGCCGCCGACGCCGGGCTGCTGGAACGCTACGCCGCCGCTCCGGACCGCCGCGACTGGTGGCTGGACCGCCTGCGCCGCGTCCACGCCGTGCTCGCTCCATCGACTGCTCCGTAACCCCGCGGGCCAGATGCTCTTTCGGTGACCCCGCGCGGACGCTCTCTCGCTTCCGGTCGCTTTCCCGCGGACGCTCTCTCGCTTCCGGTCGCTTTCCGGCGGACGCTCTCTCACTTGTCGTCGGTTTTCGGCGGACGCTCTCTCATTTGTCGCTGTTCACCGGATCTTCACCTGACAGACGGCTACCGGTTGGGATCGGCTGGCAGGGTGGGCGGGACCGCATCACATCCCTTGGAAGGCCCCCATGTCTGAAACGACCGGACGCAAGTTTGCCCTGCTCCCCATGCTTGGCCACACCAAAGGCAAGCGCAGCCCCGTCACCTGTGCGCTGAAGTGCGACAACGCCTGCTCGGGCGAGGTCTGCAACACGAGCTCCAACAGCTACTTCCGCGACATCGCCTCTGCCACGATGTCCCGCCGCGCCGCCCTCGGCTTCGGCGCCGCCGGCGCGCTCGCCGTCGTACTCGGCAGTGCCGTGACGTCTTCCGGAACTGCAGTGGCCGACGGCGGCACCGGCCTCGCCGCCGCAGCAAAGGACGGCTTCGGCAAGTCCAAGCTGCAGTTCACCGCGATCCCGTCCATCGCCGCGGACGTGGACAAAATGACCGTGCCCGCAGGGTTCACCTGGCAGCCGGTCATCCGCTGGGGCGACCCCATCTTCAACGGCGCCCCGGACTTCGACCTCAACAACCAGACGGCAGCCGCCCAGGAACAGCAGTTCGGTTACAACAACGACTACTCCGACATCCTGGAGATCCCCGGCAGCAAGGGCCGCCGCGCTGTCCTGTTCGCGAACCACGAGTACACCAACGACGCGATCATGTTCCCGGCCACCATGCCGGCAGCCGACGTGCGCGCCGTGGGCCAGGCCGCGCACGGCCTCTCCGTGGTGGAGCTGGAGCGGACGAACAAGAACAAGCCGTGGAGCTACGTCAAGGGCGCCGGCCTCAACCGCCGCTACCTGAACAGCACGGTCTACGAACTCACCGGTCCCGCCGCGGGCTCCTCGCTGGTCAAGACCAAGGACGACACCGCGGGCCGCTGGATCAAGGGCACCCTCGGGAACTGCGCCGGCGGCACCACCCCCTGGGGCACCATCCTCTCGGGCGAAGAGAACTTCAACGGCTACTTCGTCGCCCCGGGCACCTCCGCCGAGGACAAGCGCTACGGCCTGACCAACAAGCCGACGGCCCGCCAGTGGGAACTGGACGATCCCCGCTTCAACACCAACACCCCCGGCTACGAGAACGAGGCCAACCGCTTCGGCTGGATCGTGGAAGTTGACCCGTTCGACCCCACCTCCACCCCGAAGAAGCACTCCTCCCTGGGCCGCTTCAAGCACGAGGGCGCCAACGTGATCGTGGCCGAGTCCGGCCATGTGGTGGCCTACTCCGGCGACGACGAGCGCTTCGACTACCTCTACAAGTTCGTCTCCAAGGACAAGTACCGCGAGGGGGACCGCAAGCACAACATGACGCTTCTCTCCGCCGGCAACTTGTATGTCGCCAAGTTCACCGGCAACTCGCCGGCGGCTGAGATCACCGGCACCGGCACCGTACCGGCCGACGGTTCGTTCGACGGCACCGGCGAGTGGCTGGCGCTGGTGGAGAACGGCGTTTCGAAGGTGCCCGGCATGTCCGTGGAACAGGTCCTTGTGTACACCCGCCTGGCCGCCGACAAGGTGGGCCCCACCAAGATGGACCGCTGTGAGGACGTCCAGCCCAGCCTGCACACCGGCAAGGTCTACGTGGCCTGCACGAACAACTCGGACCGCGGCAAGGTGGGCAAGGAAGGCGCCACCGAGGTCAACCCGCGCAACGCCAACCGCGACGGCCACATCGTGGAAATCACCGAAACCGGGGACCAGACCTCCACCAAGTTCACCTGGAACCTGCTCATGGTCTGCGGCGATCCGGCCCAGGGCGACGTCACCTACTTCTCCGGCTTCCCGGTGGACCAGGTCTCCCCGATTTCCTGCCCGGACAACCTCGCGTTCGACTCCGTGGGCAACCTCTGGATCTCCACCGACGGCGCACCGTCCGGCATCGGCCGCGCCGACGGCCTGTTCAAGGTGACGCTCGATGGCGCCGAGCGCGGCAAGGTGGAGCAGTTCCTGGCCGTGCCGCGCGACGGCGAGACCTGCGGACCGATCATCCACGACGACGAGCGCACCGTGTTCGTCTCCGTGCAGCACCCGGGTGAGGACGGCACGTTCGACGCGCCCAACTCGTTCTTCCCGGACTACGTTCCGGCAGGTACGACGCCGGCACGCGGCCAGGCGCGCGCCCCGCGCCCGTCCGTGGTCCAGGTTTTCCGCACGGACGCCTAGTTCCAGCTAGTTCCGACGCTCTCTCACTTTTGGTGGGTTTTTTCGGGACGCTCTCTCACTTTTGGTGGGTTTTTTCGGAACGCTCTCTCACCTTTCCGGCCGCACGGCCGGGAGGTGAGAGAGCGTTTCTTTTTGGGCGGCAGGACGTGAGAGAGCGTCCGGGATTTAAGTGCAGGAGGTGAGAGAGCGTCGGAGGGGGCCGGGACTGATAATTTGAGCTTGTGAATAATCCGGCCGAGATGGTTGTCCCCCGAGTCCAGGCAGCCATTGCCCAAGCGTTCGGCGAGGAGTTCCGCGACACCGATCCGGTGGTCCGGCCGTCCCAGTTCGCAGACATCCAGATCAACGCCGCCATGGCCCTCGCCAAAAAGGTTGGCATGCCGCCCCGCGACGCCGCCGCCAGGATCGTCGAGGCGCTGGAACTCGACGGACTCTGCACCGGCGTCGAGATCTCCGGCCCCGGCTTCATCAACCTCACGTTCGACGGCACCTGGATCGAGGAACTCCTCAATGTCCAGGCGTCCCAGCCGCAAGGCGGGCCGGAGACGCAAACCCGTCGCGTCGTCGTCGACTATTCCTCCCCAAACGTTGCAAAGGAAATGCACGTGGGGCACCTGCGCACCACCGTGGTGGGGGACAGCCTGGTGCGCGTCCTCGAGGCGCTGGGGCACACGGTGATCCGGCAGAACCACATCGGGGACTGGGGCACGCCGTTCGGCATGCTGATTGAGCATTGGCTGGAGATCGGCGAGGATTCGCCCGAGGCCGCGCTGCTGGTGGAGGACCCCAGCGCGTTCTACCAGGCGGCCCGGGCAAAGTTCGACGCGTCTGATTCCGGGCCGGAGAGTTTCGCGACACGTGCCCGCCTCCGCGTGGTGTCGCTGCAGTCGGCGCACGAGGAAACGCTGGACGTGTGGCAGCGGCTCGTGGACCACTCGAAGGGCTACTTCAACGCGATCTACGCCAAGTTGGGGGTCAGTCTCGAGGACGAGCACATCGCCGGCGAGAGCTCCTACGATCCCCATTTAGCACAGCTGTGCCAGGAATTGGAAGAGCGCGGTCTGGCCCGGATCAGCGAGGGTGCGCTGTGCACGTTCCCCGCAGGGTTCACGGGCCGGGACGGGGAGCCGCTGCCGCTGATCATCCGAAAGTCCGACGGCGGCTACGGGTACGCCACCACTGACCTTGCCACCATCCGCTACCGGATCCAGGAACTCCATGCCGACCGGATCCTCTACGTGGTGGGCGCGCCGCAGAACGTCCACCTGCGGATGGTGTTTGAATCCGCGCGCGAGGCCGGATGGCTGCCTGACACGGTCGAGGCCACCCATGTGCAGATCGGCAACGTGCTGGGCGAGGACGGCAAGATCCTGAAGTCCCGCTCGGGCACCCCGGTGAAGCTCATGGCCCTGCTGGACGAGGCCGTGGACCGCGCCCGCGCCGTGGTGGACGCGAGCCGCCCGGAGCTCTCGGAGGAGGAGCGCGCGGTGACCGCCCGGCAGGTGGGCATCGGCGCCGTGAAGTACGCCGACCTCTCCACGGGCCACGACACCGAGTACGTATTCGACTTCGACCGGATGCTGGCACTCAGCGGCAACACCGGCCCCTATGTGCAGTACGCCGCCGCGCGGATCCGCTCCATCCTGCGGAAAGCGGGAGACCTCGGGGACGTGCCGACGGGGGTGGACCCAACGGCGGTGGCGCTGGCTGCAGCGGGGGAGCCGCCGGCGGTGGCGAGGATCGCCGTCGTCGAACCTGCCGAGCGCGCCCTGGCGCTCCACCTGCTGGAGTACGGCGCCACCCTCCGCAGGGTGGGGGAACTGCTGGAGCCGCACCGACTGTGTGCGTATCTGTTCGAGCTCTCGCAGCTGTTCACCTCGTTCTACGACCAGTGCCCGGTGCTGAAAGCGGACGATTCGGTCCGCGAGTCGCGGCTCGCGCTGTGCGCACTCGTCCTCCACAGGCTCTCCGAGGGCCTGGACCTGCTGGGCATCGAGACCCCGGAGAACATGTAGCTTCAGGGCGGGGCCTGGCGGGCGCCTCCTAGCCGGCCAGTCCGGCGCCGAACTCCTCGACCTCGATCAGCGGTTTGATGACCTTCTCGACTTCGCCCTGCACGAAGTTGCGTCGGATCACGTTGTCTCCGAAGACGTTGCCGAGCGCGCCCAGAACCATGGCCTGGTCGAGCGAAAGGTAGCGCCGGGCGATGGTTCCGGACTTCACGGCCACGGCGTCGAAGAACCCGCCCTGGCCGTAGGCGCCGAGTTCGTTCTCGATCTTCACCAGGTTGTCGTATGCCTCGCGGGGCTCGTATTCCATGGCGAGGAAGGCCGCGTGGGGAGTGACCACGCCGTCGCCCCAGGCCGGCGTCGGGTTGCTGGCCGGCCGGCAGCCCTCAAAGCCCACGTCTACACTGGTGCGTTCGACGTCGGACGGGTAGCCGTCGCTGCTCATTCCCAGGATGTCCACGCCCCACTCGGAGTACCCGCCGTTGGGGTGGCTGGCGGGGGAGAAGCCCCAGTACCCGTACTTGGCGTCGTCCAGGCCGAACTCACGCTGCGCCCGGACGGTCAAGGGGTGGTTGATGCCCCAGGCCTTCGGCGCCCAGCTGGATTCGGGGACGAACAGGTCCGGCATCAGGGACTCGAACATGTCCCCGCCCCAGCTCGGCACGATCCGCATTCCGCGATAGGTGTAGGCGCCCTCGAAAACGTCGATGCCCATGTACATGCGGTGCTCGCCCACCGGCTTCTGCTCCTGCCAGGACCAGTCGCACGTGTCCGGGAAGACCCGCATGGTGGCGAAGTAGTGCGCCGGCGGGAGCTGGCCCAGGGCGATGCCGATGTACGTGGCGATCCGGGGCTCTGAGTTGGTCACGTCGTAGTGGTTCATTGTGTAGTAGACGTCCGGGCCGCGGCCCAGGTAGTTGCCCTGGACCGTTTCCACGGGCGGTTTGACGTCGTAGAAGCCGCCCCGCAGCAGACCGGCAGCCACACCGGGCCGGGCGTCTTTGTTGTAGAAGATCCCGAAGTCCATCCTGCCCAGGATGGTGTTGGCCAGTCCGGCGACCTTCGGCTCGGCGTAGCGGACCACCATCAGGGCTGCAGCGAACCAGCCGTTGTCCACGCTTGACATGAACGGCGCCACGGGGTTGCCGTTCTCGGGCCACACGGTGATGACTTCCCCGGTGGCTTCGTCGTACCAGTTGTAGAGCATGCCGCTGGGCTCGTGGTGCTTGAGGCCGGTCAGCGTGGTGAGGGTGCGGGTCAGCCGCTCACGGCACTCGCTGGCGCTGATGATGTTCAGTTCCCGGGCTACCACCGTGCTCCACATGTAGCCGCCGATGTTGGTGGGCGAGGTGAAGCCGCTCCGCTTCGGCGCGGTGATGGACTCGCCGATGTAGTCGGCGGGCAGGCCGGTCGCGGGATCAGTCATGGCTTCCAGGGACTTCCAGGTGTCGCGCGCCCACCGGGTGATGACCTTGCGGTCCACCCCGCCCAGGTTTCGTGCCCGGGAAAGGTACGACGGCGACTGCGCGCCGGGCGCTGCGAAGCCGGGTGTCGCCGTGGCGGCGGTGAGTCCGGTGACGGCAAAGGCAGCCGCACCGGCGAGTAGCTGGCGGCGGGTGGCGGTGGAGAATCCCGGGGTGGCATCAAAGCGCTGGTTCATGAGCTCAGTCCTGACTGGGTAGCCGTTGCGGTTCCGGCCTGCGGCACCTGCGGCAGGTGCGGCAGCCGCAATCCGTGTCCGAACGGGAAGAGGGGATCGGCGGTGTCTCCGGGGACATCCGAGCGTGAAGCACGCACGGCATCCATGGACCTCGGAATATCGAAGGGGAGGCTGCCCTGCGGCTCAACGCGGCCGAACAGGGCATCGAGGAGGGCCGTGTCCGAGACGCCGAAGGTGCCCACCAGGGCCGCAGCGAACCCGGCCAGCGGCGTGAGGATGGCCGGCCGGTCCAGCCGCACGTCGATGATCAGCGGAACCTTCGCGGCCAGGGTGCGGAGCCGGGAGACCAGCCCGGGCGGGAAGTCCAGGCTTCCGGCGTGGAAGTGCTGCTCCAGGAACAGGTCGTCGCGGTGGTCCCAGGGGGAGTGCAACCGGATCACCGCAACATCCGCCTGCTCGGGATCCTGCACCACAGTCCCGAAACCGTCGAAGCTCAGCGGGTCCATGCCCTCGACGTAGACGGCGGGTGAGCCGGTCAGCGGCAGCGCAGTCCCGCCGTCGCGCGTTCCGTTGGCCAGTACGGTGACGGACTGTGCCTGCGCAAGGTGGCCCTCATGCCGGAACTCGGCGTTGCCCACGATTTCGGCCGCGGCGTCCTCGTCCACGAAGGGGTTGTCGAACAGGCCGAGCTGGAACTTGACCAGCAGCAGGCGGCGGGCGGATTCATCGAGTCGTTCCTCGCTGACCAGGCCGTCCCGGACCAGGCCAAGGAGCAGCTCGGTGCATTCCTCCCCGCCGAACTGGTCCACGCCGGCGTTGAGGATCTTCAGCATCCGCTCGGGTGCGGTGAGCTCTTCGACGCCCCAGGCCCGTGCCGGCAGCACCTGGTCGCCCACGATGTTGTCGTTGACCAGTTCCCAGTCGCTGAGGACCACGCCGTCGTAGCCGAGCTTGTCCCGGAGCAGGTTGGTGATGATCTGCTTGTTGTAGCCGAAGCCGACTTCCTCCACCGGTTCGCCGTCCAGCTCGACGCCGATCGGCATGCCGTAATACGGCATGATGGCGCTGGTCTTTTCCGCGATGGCGGCCCGGAACGGAGCCAGGTGCTCGTCGAAGCGGCCGCCGGGGTAGACCTGTTCGCGGCCGTAGGGGAAGTGGGCGTCCTCGCCGTCGCGCTGCGGACCGCCGCCCGGGAAATGCTTGGTGGTGCAGGCTACGCTGTCCGGCCCGAGTTCGTCGCCCTGGAATCCTTGGAGGTATTCCACGACGTATTTCGAGCTGAGCTCCGAGTCCTGCCCGAAAGTTCCAGCCTGCCGGCACCAGCGGGGCTCGGTGGCCAGATCGACCGTGGGGTGCAGCGCGGCACGGATGCCGACGGCGGTGTACTCCTTGCGGGCGATCTCTGCGAAGCGGCGGATCAGGTCGGCGCTGCCTACCGCGGCGAGGCCGATCGGCTCGGGCCACTGCGAGAAGTGCGCGGCCGTGAACGAGACGCCGGAATTTTCGATGAACGCGTGGCGCGGGTCCGTGGAGATCGTGACCGGGATGCCGTGCGGGGTCTGCGCGGCAAGGGCCTGCAGGGTATTGCTCCACCGGGCGGCCTCGCGGGCGGTGCCCAGGGCGTGGATGTTGAAGTGGTTCATGAACTTGCCCAGGATCACGGTGCTAGTGGGCGACTTGCTGATGTTGCCGGGTGTCTCCAGCAGGGTGCCGTCGGGGCCGGTTTCGATGACCGTGTGGAACATCAGGCCGGCCTTTTCCTCGAGGCTGAGGCGGGCCACGAGGTCGGCGGCGCGTTCGTGCGGGCTGAGCTCCGGATTTTCGAAGGGATCCATGATCCCGTTGCCGTTGAGGTCCCGGTAGTTGCCGGGCGTCCCGGAGGCCGTGGGCGTCCCGGTTGTCCCGGTTGTCCCGGTTGTCCCGGTTGTCCCGGTTGTCCCGGGGCGCGGGCTGGTGTGGATGTGAGAAGTCATGGGTGCTCTCTTGCGTCAGGTGGAGTCTGGAAGGGCAGGGGAGAAGGCGGCCTATTTGATGCCGGTGGCTGCGACGCCTTGGATGAAGTAGCGCTGCAGGGCAACGAACAGCAGGATGATGGGCGTGATGATCAGGACCGATCCGGCCAGGAGGAGGCCGTAATCCGTGGCGTTCTGGCCGGTGGAGTACAGCGACAGGGCCACCGGCAGGGTGTACATCTCTTCGCTCTGGGCCACGACCAGCGGCCAGAGGAAGTTGTTCCACGACCCCAGGAACGTCAGGATGCCGAGGGTGGCCAGCGGCGGTCCGCACAGGGGCATGACGATCCGCAGGAAGGTACGCAGTTCGCCCGCGCCGTCGATCCGGGCCGCTTCGATGAGCGAATCCGGGATGCCCATGATGAACTGGCGCATCAGGAACACGCCCATCGGCGCGGCCAGGAACGGCAGGATCAACGCCGGGTACGTGCTCACCAGGCCCAGCTTGCTGACCATCACGAACAGCGGCACGAACGTCACCACGCCCGGGACCATCAGCATGACCATGACCAGCAGGAACAGGAAGCGCTTGCCCGGGAAGTCCATTTTGGCCAGCGCGTAGCCCACCATGGAGCAGAACAGCAGGTTTCCGAGCACTGTGAACACGGCAACCACAACGCTGTTCAGGAAGAATGTGCCGATCTGCAGTTCGTTGAACCAGCTGGAGAAGTTCTCCAGCGTCGGCTGCTCCGGCCACCACGTGATGGGCCGGCGGAGGAGTTCGCCCTGGGTCTTGAAGGCGCCGAGGAACATCCAGACGAACGGCAGGAGCGTCGCGGAAACCCCCACCACCAGGACGGCGTAAGTCAGCGTGCGGCGCGCCGGCGCGCGGCGGCCGGACCGCCGTCGTGCGTTGCTCCCTTGAGGGGAACCACCGGTGGTGTTGGTTCCGGCCGGGGCGGTTCCGCGTACGACGGCGGCGGCTTCGGTTCCCGGGGTCGTTGCGGCGGGTGCCGCTGCATCGAGCGGTGAAGTGTCAGGGATCGTCATGGGGATCGGTCCTCAGTCCTTGGATCGCAGGGCTCGGAATTGGAGCAGGCTCAACAGCGCGATGGCCACGAAGAGCACATAGCTGGCCGCGGAGGCCAGTCCGTATTTGCCGAACCCGAACTGGTTGTACGTGAAGTAGCTGACCGAGAGGGTCGAATCCAGCGGGCCGCCCTTGGTCATCACGAACGGTTCCTCGAAGAACTGCAGGAAGCCGACCGAAAGCAGCACGGTTCCCAGCAGGAGGGTGGGGCGGAGCATGGGCAGCGTGATCTTCATAAACCGCTGCCAGGCATTGGCGCCATCGACCTCCGCGGCCTCGAGGATGTCGCCCGGAACGGCCTGCAGACCGGCCAGGAAGATGATCATGAGCGTGCCCAGGTTCCGCCAGACGGCCATCATGATCAGGGCCGGCATGGACCAGGTGGTGCTGTTCAGCCAGTCCGGGCCTGCGATGCCCACCCAGCCGAGGATGACGTTCAGCAGTCCGTCAGGCTGGAGGATGAACCGCCATACGACGGCCACGGCCACAATGCTGGTGACCACAGGCGTGTAGAAGCCAACGCGGAAGGCTGTGCGGAAGCGGCTGATGCCGTTGTTCAGGGCCACGGCAAGCGCGAGGGCAAGGATCGTGGTGAGCGGGATTCCAACCACCACGAAATAGGCCGTGTTCAGGACGGAATGCAGGAACTGCGGGTTCCGGAAAAGCGCGGCATACTGCTCAAGTCCTACGAATCCCACCGCGAACGGGTTCTCGATGTCGCGACTGGTGAAGTCCGTGAAGGACATCAGGAACGATGAGAGCAGCGGTCCAAGCATGAACACGCCGAAGATGAGGACGAACGGCAGCGCGAACAGCCATGCCGTGATGGCGTTCCGGCGGCGCCGTGACTGCCCTGTGCGGACCCTGGCACGGGCCGGAGGCCTGCCGGCATTTTTAGTGCCGGCAGGCGGTTTGGTGCCGGCAGGCGGCGCGTTGGTGGTGGCCACTGTTACTTCCCGGTGCCGATCGAATCTGCGGCCTGCTGCAGGGACTTCAACGCCTCCGCGGGGTCCTTGCCGGCCTTGACGATCTGTTCGATTTCGCTGTCAGCGGCGGCGGCAACCTGGGTCCAGGTGGAAACGGCCGGCGGGTTGTTGGTGTTCTTGAGCTGGTCGCCGAAGACGGAGAGCTTGCTGTCCGACGCCAGGGACTGATCCTTCCAGGCGCTCTGCTGCGAGGGGAGGTCACCGGTGGCCTTGTACCACTTGAGCTGGACCTCGGGCTTGGACAGCCACTGCAGGAGCTTCCAGGAAGCATCGCGGTTCTCGGACTTCTTGAACACCACCATGTTGGAGCCGCCGACAAAGGACGTTGAGGTCGTCTCCTTCGGCATCGGGGCAACCTTGTACTTGTCCTCGAAGCCCTCGCCGCCGGCTTTGTTGAGCAGGCCGACGTGCCACGGGCCGCTGATCATCATGGGTGCGGAACCGTCTACGAAGGATGCTTCGGCAGTGGTTCCCGTGGACACTGCCTTGGATGCGAGCCCGTCGGCGAAGAAGCTGGAGTAGTACTTCAGCGCCTCTGCCGCTTCGGGGGTGTCGAGGGTCCACTTGGTGCCGTCGTCGTTCATCAGCTTGGCGCCGTTGGACCACTGGAAGGGGAGGGTGTCCAGGTAGGAGCCGGCGACGCCGGCGGGTAGCTGGACCCCGTATTTTGCCCCGGCCTTCTCCTGCAGACCCTTGGCAAGGGCTTTGAAGTCATCCCAGGTTTCGGGCGCCTTGGTGATGCCGGCCTTCTCCGCAAGGTCGCTGCGGTAGTAGACCACGCGGGTGTCGACGTACCACGGCACCCCGTAGGTGGTTCCCTCGACTTCGGTGGACTTCACCGAGCCAGGGAAGAAGTCGCTGGCGTCGATCTCCTGGGGCGTCGCGTCGAAGGAGCTGGCGAAATCGCCCATCCAGGTGGTGCCCATCTGGGCGACGTCCGGGGTGGTCCCGCCCGCGATGGCGGTCTGGTACTTGCTGAGCGCGGCGTCCCACGGGATGGCCGTGACGTTGACCTTGACGCCCGGGTTTTCGGCTTCGAACTCCTTGAGCAGTGCCGGAAGGGCTTCGCCTTCGCTGCCCTGGGCCCACAGCGTGATGGTGCCGGATGCCGGCCCCGAGGCAATGGGCTTGGCCGATGACGCGGCGGGCGAACCTGCGGAGTCCCTGCCGCAGCCGGTCAGCAGCAGTGCGGTTGCAAGGCCGACGGCGGCTGCCTTCTTGGCGTTCGGATGGATCATCATTGTTCCTTTCATCGGTCCCGCAGGCGCGGCCGGCTTCGGCTGGTGCTTTGGCTGTTGCTTTGGCTTCAGCTTGGGCTGGGGCGCGGCGGGGCGGGGCCGGTGAGGCACCGTTCCGCAACTGTATCTAAGCGCTTTGATTTATCGCTTGAACCAATCTAAGCGCATTGAATGTGATCTTGGCAACAGATAGCGGAAAGAAACTTGTTGCGCGGGGAGTGGGCGCGGGGGGCGTGCGCAGGCCGGGCGAGGGCAGAAGCTCCAGTAGGGCGGCGCGAAGGCGAAGGACGCCGCCCGGGCCGTCCCGTCGTCGTCGGGCGCCCTGATGTTTGGGGTGACTGCGGGCTTTAGCCCGGCTGGCAGCCGCAGCTTTCACGCAGCACGACGCGCACGGGAAGCTTGAGGGCCACCGGCGGCTTGTCGGGATGGTCCAGCCGGTCCAGGAGCAGTTCCACCATGGTGCGCCCCATCTGTTCCATGGGCTGGCGCACGGTGGTCAGCGACGGCCTGATGACCCGCCCGGCAGCGATGCCGTCGAAGCCTGTCACGGCAACGTCCTTGGGAATCCCGACGCCGGCGGCGGCCAAGGCGTCCATAACCACCAGTGCGTCCTGATCGGTGGCGCATACAAAGGCGTCGGGCAATGAGCCCTGCCGGCATATGGAGCTGACGACTTCCGCGACGGCTTGTTCATTGCCGCACGGGTATTTCGCCTCACGCGTCGTTGGCAGTCCCGCATCGCGAAGCGCGCCGAGGAAACCCTCAAGCCGCTCCTCATTGTCCGAGGAGGGCATGCCGCCGAGGAACATCAGGTCCGACAGGCCGTGCCCCGCGATGAGGTGTTCGGTGATGGCCCGCACGCCGGAAATGTTGTCCACCGTGACGTGGTCCAACTCGCGGTTATTGACGTTCTCGGACACTTCCACCACGGGGATGCGCCGGGCGATCCGCGCAAGGGCCTCGCTGGGTACGGACCGCGGGAACACGGCCAGTCCGTCGACGCGGCCGGCAATGTCCGACAGCACAGCCTCGTTGTTTTCCGGGTTTCCGCCGCCCACGAGCAGCGCCTGCCCCCGGCGCCAGCACTCGAGTTCAACGCCGCGCTGGACCTCGTCCACATACAGCGGAAACAGCCGAAGATCCTCATTCCGGCGTTCGAGGTCAGCTGCCGCAGGGTCCTCGGAGTCCTGGCCTTCGCCGTGGATTCCATCGGCGGGGTCCAGCAGGTAGTCGTAGGCAAAAAGCCCCAGGGCGCCTGTCCGGCCCCGTGCCAGGCCACGCGCGCTGGCGCTGGGGACGTAGCCCAATGCGTCGGCGGCTGCCAGCACAAGCTCGCGCGTTGATGCCTTCACTTTTTCGGGCTGCCGGAAAGTGAAGGAGACGGTCGCGATGGAGACGCCCGCCCGCTCCGCAACGTGGTAAACCGTGGGACCTTTTGCCATTTCACTTCTCCTTCTCCCCCGAGTCTATGCGCTTAGTATCCCGTTGGGGAGTGCAGCTATCCGACCTGGCGATTCCGATCCTCTCGCTGATCCTGCGGGT
Organism: Arthrobacter oryzae; assembly: GCF_030718995.1. NCBI lineage: Bacteria > Bacillati > Actinomycetota > Actinomycetes > Micrococcales > Micrococcaceae > Arthrobacter > Arthrobacter oryzae. Next base: position 549,184 of record NZ_CP132204.1, on the reverse strand, counting down.
TTGCTGGCGATCCTCTCGCAGATCCTGCGGGTTTTCTGGCGACCCTCTCGCAGATCCTGCGGGTTTTCTGGCGGAGTGAGAGAGGGTTTGGGTTTTGGGGGCAGGGGGTGAGAGAGCGTCCGGAAAAGGGCGGCAGGAAGTGAGAGAGCGTCCGGAAAAGGGCGGCAGGAAGTGAGAGAGCGTCCGGAAAAGGGCGGCAGGGAGTGAGAGAGCGTCGCATTTGGGATCGGCAGGATTGTGACGCTTGACACGTGTTAGGTCGTTCATCTACAGTTCCTAACACGTGTTAGGAAGGAAATTGACATGACCGGAGCCACAAACGGGCACCTGCGGGAAATCACCCGCCGTACCGCCCTGGGTGCCCTCGGCGCGGGAATCATCGGAGCAACCGTGGCGTCGTGGCCGCGGCTCTCCGGAACGGACATTCCGGGCCGCGGGGACAACAGCCTCAGCATCGCCATCATGGGCACCGCCGCGGACGCCGCTGCCCGCCAGCGCGCCATCGACGCCTTCACCCGCCTCCACCCGGAGATCAAGGTCAAGGTCCAGGCCATCCAGGCCGTCGACTGGAAAGACTTCTTCACCAAGATCCTCACCATGGTGGCCGCGGGTACCCCGCCGGATGTGGTCTACGTGGCCACCGAAGGCGCCCAGCTCTTCGCGGAAAAGCTCGCCCACCCCCTCGATGAATACGTGCGCCGCGACGCCGCGGACATGAGGGAGTTCTTCGACGACGTGCACCCCAGCCTCGTCGAGGCCTTCATGTACAAGGGCAGCCTGTACCAGCTCCCCATGGACTGGAACGCCGCCAACATGTACTACAACACCACCGCGTTCGCGCAGGCCGGACTGGAGCGCCCGGCGGACGACTGGACCCACGTGGACTTCCGCAACAGACTGGCCGCCATGCGGAAGGCCCGGACCTCGGACTTCACGCCGTACTACTGGACCAACCGGCTTTTCGGCGGCGTGGTGCCCTGGCTCTACGCGAACGACACCAGCTTCCTGAAGGAAACGCGCTCCACGGGCGGGGAGTGGCTCTGGGACGGCTTCTATGCCAATGATCCCTCCCGCAGCCTCCGCTCCGGAGGGTACCAGTGGCTGGAGCCCAACGCGAATGACGACCGTGTGTTCGAGTCCTTCGACTACCTCCGCGGGCTGGTCAAGGACGGGCTCGGCGTCCGCCCTGAGGAAGGCGGCGGCAGCTCCCTGGTGGGACTCTTCGCTTCCAACCGCATCGGAACCACGCCGGCGGGCGGCTACTGGGTGCAGGGCCTCCACGAGGCGGGGATGGGCGCGAACGATTTCGACGTCCAGTTCTTCCCGCGCTGGAAGACCCAGCGCCACCAGTTCGGCACCGCCGGCTACGCGATCATGAAGACCGCCAAGGACAAGGATGCCGCCTGGGAATGGATCAAGTTCAGCTCCAGCCGCGAGGCCATGGAACTGATCTTCCCCAACCCGATTACGACGCCGGCCCGCCGCTCCATGGTCAACGAGCAGCTTTACGCCGGCAAGGGACCCGCCCACTGGAAGGTCTTCTACGACACCCTGGACCGGTTCCCCACCACTGGCCCCATTCCGGCGCCACCGCAGCAGGCCGCCGTCGAAACGGCCCTGATGAAGAACGTATCGCTCGCCGTCAGCGGCGACGAACGCCAGCTGAAGCAGGCGCTCTCGTCCATGCAGCGCGACCTTGAACTGGCCCTGAGGAGGCAGTCATGAGCACCACCAGCCCGCACCGGGAGCGGCCGAAGCGGACCGCCCGCCCGGCCGCAAAAGCACTCGCTAATCCGGGCGCCGGCCGATCCGCCGGGCCCGCCACAGCCGGATCAGCCCGGCACAGCCAGCGCTGGCTGGCCTGGATCTTCCTGGCCCCCACCATCCTGGGCATGGGCCTGTTCACCCTGATCCCGATTGTGGCCTCCGTGGTCCTGGCCTTCTTCCGCTGGGACATCATTTCGGCGCCGACCTTCGTGGGCTTCGACAACTTCTCCGAAGTGGTCCAGGACCCCACCGTCCGGGTGTCCTTCCTGAACACAATCCTGTTCGTGGTGGTGGCCGTGGCCTTCCAGTTGGGGCTCGCCCTGGCACTGGCCATCATGGTGCAGGAGAAGATGCCGGCCTGGCTGCGCGTATTCTTCCGCTCCGCCTTCTTCTTCCCGCTCATCCTCTCCGCGGCCTCGGTTTCCATCTTCATGCGGTACCTCTTCAACGAGCAGTTCGGCGTGGTCAACTGGTTCCTGTCCCTCGCGGGCATCCCCGCGGTGCCGTGGCTGACCACGCCGGGCGGGTCCGCCGCCGTCGTGATCCTTGTCTACGTGTGGCAGAACTTCGGGTTCTCCTTCCTGCTGTTCATCGGCGGCCTGGCCTCCATTCCCGTGGAGACATACGAAGCGGCATCGATAGACGGCGCCACCGGCTGGCGCAAGCACCTCTACGTGACGCTGCCGCTGCTGAGCCCCACCACGCTGGTGGCCTCGGTGATGGCGATCATCAGCGCCCTGCAGGTGTTCGACCAGCCCTACGTGCTGACCCGCGGCGGCCCCGGCGACTCCACCCGCACCGCCGTCATGGTCATCTTTGAATCGGCCTTCCAGCGCCTCGAGTTCGGTCAGGCCTCCGCCATCGGTGTGCTTCTCACCCTGATCATCATGGCCATCACGGCCGCGCAGTTCCGGCTCAGCAAACGATTCGTCTTCTACCAGTAAGGCCAGCCATGACAACCACAACAGACCACGGCCTGGCTGGGCATTCCCCCCGGCTCTCGGAAGGCCTCCCGGAAACGTCACCCAACCGGCGCCGGTTCAGCTGGAACTTCGCCATCCGCATCGTCCTGCTGCTGATCGCGGCAACCCTGACACTGGGCCCGGTGCTGTGGACCCTGTCCACGTCGCTGCGGTCGCCGTCGGAATCCTTCAAGCTGCCGCCGTCGTTCTTCCCGTGGAACCCGGATTTCACGTCCTACGGTGAAGTATTCCAGCAACTGAATATCTTCCTGCTCGTCCTCAACAGCGCCTTGGTGACCGGGCTGATCGCGGTGGGCCAGATGGTGACCGCGGCGATGGCAGGCTACGCCTTCGCGCACCTGAAGTTCCGCGGCCGCGGCGCACTCTTCTCGATCGTGCTGGCCACCATGATGGTGCCGGTGCAGGTCACGATCGTGCCCGTCTTCATGCTGATCCGCGGCATGGGCCTCTCGGACACACTGCTGGCGCTGATCCTGCCGGCCATTCCGACGGCGTTCGGCACCTTCCTGATGCGCCAGTACTTCATGGGGCTCCCGGCCGAGCTGGCCGAGGCCGCCGCGATCGACGGCGCCAGCCCGTGGCGTACATTCCGTTCCGTGTATGCGCCGCTGGCGATGCCCGGCATGGCGATCGTGGGGATCCTCGCGTTCAACTTCCACTGGAACGAATTCTTCCGCCCGCTCATCCTGACCATCTCCGAGCAGAACTTCACGCTCCCCCTGGGCCTCGTCTCGCTCCAGGGCAACCTGGGAACCGGCAGCATCTCCGTGGTGCTCGCAGGCGTGGTCCTGTCCATGATCCCCGCGCTGGTGGTCTTTATGTTCGGCCAGCGCGCACTGCAGGACGGCCTCACCGCCGGCACCGGCAAATAATCCACTCACTGAAAGGCCCCTGCCATGCCCTCCCCGGACCTCGCCGCCGTCCACTTCGACGACGTCGCCGCCGCCCACCCCGACCCCGCCTTCCCCCGGTTCCACCCGCGACCCGCGCAGGGCTGGATCAACGACCCCAACGGCATCAGCTACATCAACGGCCGGTACCACGTGTTCTTCCAGTACAACCCGGACTCCGCCCGACACCACCGGATCGCCTGGGGCCACGTGAGCTCCGCCGACCTGGTGCGCTGGGAGGAGCACCCGGTGGCGCTGCGCCCCCAGCCCGGCGGTCCGGATGAGTACGGCTGCTGGACCGGTGTGGTGACGGACGACGGCGGTGTTCCCACCGCTGCGTACTCGGGCGTCCGCGGCGACGGCGGCCACTCACAGGTGGTCATCGCCCGCGGCTCTTCGGACCTGGTCCACTGGGAGCAGACCGGCCACGTGGCGGCTACCATGCCCGCCGACGGGGAGGTCACCGCGGTCCGCGATCCGTTCATCTTCCGGTTCAACGGCAAGCGGTACGCCATGCAGGGCGCCGGCCTGGCCAGCGGGCACGCCGCGTTGCTGCTGTACACGGTGGAGGACATGTCCGACTGGAAGTACCAGGGCATCTGGCTGACCTCGGAGAACCCGGTGGCTGCCGAATCCACGCCGGCCGAGATCTGGGAATGCCCGCAGCTGGTCCGTGTGCCGGACAATGCCGCCGGCGGTGCCGGGGCTGCCGGCGACTCCGGAACCTGGCTCATGATGTTCTCGCTCTGGCTCTCCGGCGATGCGCACGAACACGCCAACGGCGTGGGCCACCTGGTCGGTTCCCTGACCGAGGACCCGGCCACCGGGCTGCCCGTATTCACGCCCCGGGGCGGCGGAAAGTCGGACCTGGGCCGCGACTTCTACGCTCCGCAGGTGGTAGCGCTGGAGGACCGTGCCCTGCTGTGGGGCTGGGCCAATGAAGGCCCGGGCCGCGACGGACGCCGCGGCCGCAGCCAGGACGACATCGAGGCAGCCGGCTGGGCAGGTGTCCTGACCTTCCCGCGCGAGCTCTCGGTGGTGGACGGCGCCCTTGCCGTCAACCCCGCCCCCGAAATCGAGGCCTACCGGGGAGCGATGCTGGCCAGCGGTGCCGGAGGGACCGTTGTGCTTCCGCCGTTTGCCGAGGCCGTGGTGACCGGTGCTGAAGCCTCGGGCGCCAGGGACGCCGTCGTCGAACTCCTGCTCGTGGGGGACGGCACGCGGCAGACTGTGTTCAGCGGAACCGTCGGGCCGGGGGAGGAGCTGCGGGTCTTCGTGGATGCCTCGCTGGTGGAGGTGTACCGAAGCGGTTCCGTGGCCACGACCCTGCGCGCCTACCCGGCGGCCGGCGAAGAGTGGCAGCTGCACCTTCCGGCCGGCGCGACGGCGGAGGTCTGGGAGCTGAGCCAGCCCTCCTAAGGCTGGTGGGCGCCCGGCCGGCCTTAGCGCCCGGCCGGGACGGGGCCCGTGGAATCCCGGACCACCAGGCGGCAGGGCACCATCGTCTCGCCGCCGGTACCAGTGCCGGTACCGGCGGCGGCGCCGGGAGCCGTGCCGCCGTCGTCGTGCTTTCCGTTCGGGGCGGACCCCACCTCGGCGAGCAGCGCCGTCATGGCCTCCGCGCCCATCTCCCGAAGCGGCAGGGCCATGGTGCTGAGTGCGGGCACCATGGTCTTGGCGATGCGGAATTCGTCGTCGTAGCCCATGACCGACACATCCTGCGGGATGCTGAGGCCCAGCCGGTAGCAGGCGAGAACGACGCCGATGGCCAGACGGTCGTTGGCGCACAGGATCGCGGTGGGGCGGCTGGCCGGGTCCACGCCGTCGAGGAGTTTCATGGCGCCGTGGAATCCGGCGTCGGTGTCCCAGCCCACTTGGATGACCCGGTCCTCGTTCACGGGGATGCCGGCGCTGCCGAAGGCCTCGCGGTAGCCCTCGATCCGGCGGGGCGCCGCGGGGGTGAGGGAGTCCCCGGCGAGGAACGCAATGTCCCGGTGGCCCAGGGACATGACGTGCCCGGCGGCTTCCCGCCCGCCGCGGACCTCGTCCGGGATGACTGCCGGAAGGCCTGCTTCGGGCCGGTCGTCAAAGCAGTTGGCCAGGATCGATGGGACGCGTGCCATGTTCGGCGGCACATGCAGCGGACGCAGGCCCACGGTGACGTACATCAGACCGTCCACCTGGCGGTCCAGCAGGGTTTCCACGGCGCTTTCGTCCCGGGACTCATCCAGCTCCGTGTCCATCACGATGGTCACAAAGCCGTGCGACCGTGCCACGGCGTCCGCCCCGGCGATGATGTTGCCGTCGAACGGGCTGGTGACCACCTGGTCCGACACGATCCCGATGACCCGCGACTGCTGATTGCGCAGGCTCAGGGCGATTTTGTTGGGCGAGTAGTTGAGCGCGGCCGCGGCCTCCCGGATGCGCTGCTGGCTTTCGAGGGCCACGTTGCCGTTGCCCCGCCCGTTGAGCACGAGCGACACAGCGCTGCGCGAGACCCCCGCCAGCTTGGCGACGTCGAGTGCGGTGGCCTTGCGGTTCATGGGCTGATCCTCCGGAAGTGAAATCACTGCTTTGCTGCAGTTTACCTAACTCGTGTGAGCCCCGCTGTCCCGCCGGTTCCTTATACGACGCTCTCTCACTTGTTGCGGGGTTTTGCCGCACGCTCTCTCACTTCGTCGAAGAAAGTGAGAGAGCGTTGGGGGTGGGCGGCAGGAAGTGAGAGAGCGTTGGGGGTGGGCGGCAGGAGGTGAGAGAGCGTTGGGGGGTGGGGCGGCAGGAGGTGAGAGAGCGTTGGGGGTTGGTGGCAGACTGGTTTGGTGACTTCTGAGAACCCGCTGGACCCGCTCAACTCCTACGCCGCCGCCGAGGATGCCCCCCTCTCCGAAGGCGAGCCCGCAGGCACCCCCACCGAATCGGTCTCCGGCACCCCCACCGCGATCGAGGCCGCCAGGGTCGCCGTCAAAACCCTGCTCGACGGCGGTGTCCGGTATGTCGTGGTCTCGCCGGGTTCCCGGTCGGCCCCCATGGCCTACGCCCTCGCGGAGGCCGACGCCGCCGGCCGGGTGGAACTCCTGGTCCGGATCGACGAGCGCTCGGCCGGGTTCACGGCCCTTGGCCTGGCCCTGTCCACGGGAGCGCCGGTTGCCGTGCTCACCACGTCCGGCACCGCCGTCGGGAACCTGATGCCGGCCGTGATGGAGGCCAACCATGCCGCTGTTCCGCTGGTGGTGCTCTCCGCGGACCGGCCCGACGAGCTGCGGGGGACCGGCGCCAACCAGACCACCGTCCAGCTGGACCTCTTCGGCGAGCACGTCCGGTTCGCCGTCGACGTTCCCGCCGGAACGGACCCGCAACGCGCAGTGGAAACCGCCCTGAGCGCCGCCACAGGGGTGTTTGAGGACACCCCGCCCGGGCCCGTGCAGCTGAACCTGGCCTTCCGTGATCCGCTGGTCCCGGCGTCCGGCGACCACCTCCCGGAGGCAGCGGGCCGGAGGACGTGGCAGATCGGCCGCGGCCCCGAGCCGCTCACCCTCCCGCCGGCGCCGGCCACGCTGGAGGAGCGCCGCACGGTGGTGCTGGCAGGGCACGACGCCGGGCCCGTCGCCGAAGCTTTCGCCCGCGCCCACGGCCTGCCGCTGCTGGCCGAGCCGTCGTCGAACTCGCGCTTCGGGCCCAACGCCATCGGCCCGTACCGGTTGCTGCTGGAGCACTTCGGCCCGGATTCCGCCCAGCCGATCGAGCGCGTCGTGCTGTTCGGCCGGCCAACCCTGTCCCGTCCCGTGGCTCAGCTGCTGGGCCGCGCCGACGTGCCCTCGGCCCTGTACCAGCCGCTTCCCGTGGCCTGGTACGAGCCGGGCCGCCGGACCGAGCTCCCGCTGGACAACCTCAGCGACCTCGCCGACTTCTCCGGCCGCGGCTCCGCGGCGTGGCTGGACGCCTGGCTCCTGGCCGGTGCCGCCGCCCAGCATGCGCTCGACCGCGTGTTGTCCGGCGAACCGGCACCGACGGGACCGGCCGTGGGCGCGCTGGTGTGGCAGCACACGCGCGGGCAGCTGATGCTGGGGTCCTCCAACGGCATCCGCGACGTGGACCTCGCCGGCCAGCCCGCCCCCGAACCCCATGCCACCGTCTTCGCCAACCGCGGCCTCGCCGGGATCGACGGCACCATCTCCACCGCGACGGGCATCGCGTGGGGCGGCCGGCAGGAAACCACCCTGCTGGTTGGCGATGTGACCTTCCTGCACGACGCCGGCGGCCTCCTCCTGGGCTTCGCCGAAAACGATCCGCTGCTGCGCATCGTGGTCCTCAACGACTCCGGCGGCGCCATCTTCAACCTCCTCGAACACGGCGCCGTGCAGGAGTCCGGAACGTACGGGAACGCCGTCGAACGGCTCTTCGGCACTCCCCACTCAGTGGACATCGCGGCACTCGCCGCAGCGTACGGCGTCGAACATTGCTCGGTAAGTACGACGGCGGCACTCGCCGATGCACTCGCCGCACCGCGCCAGGGACGCAGCATCATTGAGGTGCGCACGGACCGGCAGGGCCTTAGGGAGCTGCACGCGCGCATCAAGGCGGCGGTAGGGGAAGCAGCGCGGGGCGCGCTGGGGTAGCTTTTGGACGCCGCCGCCTGCCTGGCGACGCGCAAACGTGCTTGCGCACCCCGTATTCCGTGTGCGCCAGAGAAGATGCGCGTCGAAAAGTTGCCCGAGGATTCTCCACATAGGAGCAAACGTAGGTGGTGCCTGCGGCATGCTCCTGACAGCTTGAATGCATGCCGGACTTCCCGATCCTTCTCCTGGCCCGCGACTGCGGGCTGCACGGGCTTACCGCCAAGGACCTAGCGAAGCGGGTGCGCTCCGGCGCCCTGGTCAGGATTCGCCATGGCGTTTACGCGGACGGGGCAGCTTGGCGGGAACTGAAAGACTGGCAGAAGTATAGGTTGCAGGTTCGCGCGGCCGGGGAGATGTTCGAAAAGCCCACCATTTTTGCCAGGCACTCAGCGGCAAGTGTGTGGGGAGTTCCCACCATTGGCGTCTCTCACCCTGTTCAAGCACTGACCCTGACGAACGACGGCGGGAGGTCACGGGCGGTGGTCAGGCGCCACTTCGCGGCCCCGTCCGGCTTGGAAGTGGTCCGGCGGGAGGGCTTGCTCGTCACGTCCCGGCTCCGCACAGTCCTGGATCTGGCTGCGTTCACCCCCTTCGCCGAGGCTGTGGTCCCGCTGGACCATGTACTTCGGCCGGGCGCTGCCGCACAGTTGCCCGCCCTGAGCAAAGACGACATCAGGGCGGGAATGGGATCAATCTATAGCACGACCAGACAGCGCAGGATACTCGCGGCATTGGACTTCGCTGATGCCCGATCCGCTTCCGCGGGGGAGTCCTACAGCCGTTCGCTCCTCCACTTGGCGGGTTTTGAAGCGCCGGTCCTCCAGCAGGAATTTAGGGACGAACAGGGTTTGATCGGTTACGCCGACTTCTACTGGAAGCGGGCCAGGGTGGTTGGTGAGTTTGACGGCGAGGAGAAGTACCTCAAGCCGGAGTATCTCAGGGGTCGCACGCCGTCCCAGGTCGTGGTCGAAGAAAAATACCGCGAGGACCGGATCCGCGCTATCGGGTTCACCGTGGTCCGGTGGGTGTGGGCCGACCTGATGCAGCCGGGCCGGCTGGAGCGCAAGTTGGCTGCGGGCGGGGTGCCCCGCCGTCGTGCCCGTTCAGCGGATTTCGACGCGCGAAATGTCCCATGACGCGCGAATGCCCTGGCGCACCCGGAATTCCGGGTGCGCCAGGGCATTTGCGCGTCGAAAGGCACAGGCCGCGTCGAAAGGCGGCCAGATGCAGAAACCTACTCCGAGATGTCGATGTGCGTCGGGTCCAGCACGCGCTTCAGGAATTCCTTGGTGCGGGATTGCGTGGGGGCGCTGATGACCTGCTCGGCCACGCCCTCCTCCACCACCACGCCGCCGTCCATGAACACCACACGGTCGGCCACTTCGCGGGCGAAGCCCATCTCGTGGGTCACCACCAGCATGGTCATGCCTTCCTTGGCCAGGTTCCGCATGACGGACAGGACATCGCCCACGGTTTCCGGGTCCAGGGCCGACGTGGGCTCATCGAACAGCATGAGCTCAGGGTCCATGCTCAGCGCCCGGGCAATGGCCACGCGCTGCTGCTGGCCGCCGGAGAGCTGGTCCGGGAAACGGTCGGAGAGGTGGCCCAGGCCCACGCGTTCCAGGTTGGCGTGCGCCACCTTGTCCGCCTCCGCCTGCCCGCGCTTGAGCACCTTGGTCTGCGCGATGGTGCAGTTCTGCAGGGCGTTCAGGTGCGGGAACAGGTTGAACTGCTGGAACACCATGCCCACCTTGCGGCGCATCCGATCGATGTCCACGTCCGGGTCGGTGGCCTCGAAGCCGCCCACGTGGATGGTGCCCTCGTTGGGCTGCTCCAGCAGGTTCACGCAGCGCAGCAGGGTGGACTTGCCGGAACCGGACGGGCCGATCAGGCAGACAACCTCGCCGGGAGCGACCTCCAGGCTGATGCCCTTGAGGACTTCGTTGGAGCCGTAGGACTTGCGGAGGTCCTTGAGGGAAACTCCGGCGGCCTGCACGGATCCGCTGGCGCCGGCGGCACCGGGGGAGTTGTGTACGACGTCGTTCATGACTGTCCTGCCTATCGCTTCGTCCGCGCGGAGCGGCTTTCGAACTTCCGGGCCAAAAGGCTCAGCGGGATGGTGATCACCAGGTAGAAGGCGCCCGCCACGAGGAGCGGGGTGAGCCCTGCGCCCAGGCTGGAGATGCCGTCGCGGCCGAACTTGGTGAGCTCGTACTGCGAGGCGGTCAGGCCCAGCACGTAGATCAGCGAGGAGTCCTTGGTCAGGAGGATGACCTCGTTGGTCAGCGGCGGCAGCACAATCCGGAAGGCCTGCGGGATCACGATGGACACCATGGCCCGCCACTGCGGCATGCCCAGCGACCGGGCGGCTTCGAGCTGCCCCTTGGGCACCGCCTGCAGGCCGGCGCGGAGCGTTTCTGCGATGTAGGCCGCGGCCACCATGCCCAGCGAAATCATCACCACGACGGTCACGTTCCACTGCACGCCGAAGGCCAGCGGAACACCGTAGCCGAAGGCGATGAACACCAGCAGGGCGGGAATGCCGCGGAAGAACTCGATGTAGCCGGTGGCGATCCAGCGGTAGAGCGGGAAGCTGGAGAGCTTCATGAGGGCCAGGAGCAGGCCGCCGGACAGGCCCACGATGAAGCCCAAGGCCGTGTAGATCAGGGTGTTCTTCAAGCCCACAAGGAAGATGTCCGGGAACATCGGGCCGATCTTGGCGAAGTTGAAGACGCTGGTGCCGATGGTTTTCCAGTCCGTGGCCAGAATCAGAGCGGCCACAGCCACAACGAAGATTCCGGCCTGGACGTAGAGGCTGACTTTGGCTCGTTGACGTGCGGTCATTGCCATGGTGTTCTCACATTCGTTTTGCGCAGTTGAGGCCCCGTACGGACTCTCGTCCAGCGGTACGGGGCCTCAACTGTGTCGGTCTCAGGCCGGGGTGCTACTTGGCGGCTTCGCCGAACCAGGTGGTCTCGTACTTCTTCAGGGAGCCGTCATCGGTCAGGCGCTTGAGCGTGGCGTTGACCTGGTCAGCCATGGCCGTGTTGCCCTTTTTGATGGAGATGCCCAGCTTCTCGCCCGTGGCGTAGTTCTCCACGCGCTTGTACTTAGGGTCGTCCTTGATGGCGTACGCCAGGACGGACTGGTTGCCCAGTGCGGCGTCGATGGTGCCGGCCTGGAGAGCCTGCACCAGGAGGCCCGAGTCCTCGAACTGCTGTGCGTCGATGCCCTTTTCTTGCGCATACTTGGCGCCGGTGGTGGCTTGCTGGACGCCCACCTTCTTGCCCTTGGCGCTGTCGATGTCCTTGATGCCGGACGCTTCGCTGGCCACCAGAGTCAGGTCGTCGTCCATGTACGGGTTGGAGAAGTCCATGACGGCCTTGCGGGTGTCCGTGATGGAGACCGAGGAGATGGAGACATCGCAGCCTGTGAGCGCGGTGCCGGTCTCGATGGCCTCGAAGGAGCTGTCCACAACGCTGAGTTCGGCCTTCAGGTCCTTGGCAACCTCGGCGGCGATGTCCATGTCGAAGCCGACGATCTTGCCGTCCTTCTGGAATTCGAACGGCTCGTAGGGAACGTCGGAGCAAACGGTCAGCTTGCCGGCGTTGATGAGCTGGACGCCGCCTGCGGTGGTAGCAGCGGGGGTGGAGCTGCCGCCGCAGGCCGTGAGGGAAAGGGCGCCGACGGCGAGGATTGCGGCTGCCTTGGCGGCCAGCTTTGCCGTGGCGGAGGACATGGGCTGCATAGTTTCTTACCTTTTGTTGCAGGGGTATGCGTGACTAAAACGGCTTATAGTGTATCGCCGAATAAGAGATGTGCATCACAGAAAACTTAGTTTCACTATTGGATAACTAATACCGAGGCTAGCGCAAGCCCCCGCACCGGAGCATTGTCTGCGATCCCGGACGCGGCGGCGCGCCTGCGACTCTCATCGCGGCGGCGCACCTGCGATCCCGGACGCGGCGGCGCCCTGCGACTCTAGGTGCCAAGCCCCAGGGATTCGAGCATCGGCCGGAACTTGGCCCAGGTCTCCGCGAGCTCCGCCTCGGGATGGGACCCCTCCACGATGCCGCAGCCCGCGTAGAGGCGCACCGTGTCCGGTGCCTCGACGACGGCGCCGCGCAGCGCGATTCCCCACTCGCCGTTCCCCGCAGCATCCAGCCAGCCCACGGGTCCTGCATACGGCCCGCGGTCCATGTGCTCCAGCTTGCGGATCAGCGCCCCGGCCACAGTGGTGGGGGTTCCGCAGACCGCCGCCGTGGGATGCAGCGCGTTGATCAGGGCGAGGCAGGTGGGGACGTGGCCCTCCACCTCGGTCAGCTCCGCTTTCACGTCCGACGCCAGGTGCCACACATTCGGCAGTTCCAGGATGAACGGTTCGCTGTGCGCGTTCATGGCCTCGGAGAACGGAGCCAGCTGCGTGGTCAGGGACTGGATCGCGATCTCGTGCTCGTGCCGCTGCTTCTCGGACCCGGCCAGCACGCGCTCGGCGAATTCCAGCGGCGAACCGTCCATCCCCTCGGCATCGCGCCGGTCCAGGGTTCCGGCCAGCACGCGCGCCTGGGCCGTGCGCCCCTCCACCTGGATCAGCATTTCGGGGGTTGAGCCCACCAGGCCGTCCACGCCGTAGGTCCAGCATTCGCGGTACCGGCTGGCCAGCTGACGGAGGATTTCGGCGGCGTTCACGCCCTCCGGAATCGTGGCCACGATGTCCCGCGCCAGCACCAGCTTCTCCAGCTTGCCGGTGCGGATTTCCGCGACGCCGGCCGCCACGGCAGCCATCCAGTCGTGCTCGCTCAGGGAACCGGTTTCAAGTTTGGGCACGACGTCGGTAGCCGGGTGTGCGGCGTCGCCGCCCGGACCGCTGCTCCGGGAGAGCCCGACGGCGGCAGCCGGGGTTTCGGATCCGTCGTCCACAGCGTCCAGCGGGTCTGCGTCCAGCCAGCGCTCCAGGGCGGTGAGGGCGCCCGCTTCGGTGAGTTCGCCGTCGTCGAACGTTAACTGGGTGAGCCAGGCGCGGCCGTCCCGGACCCCCACCACGATCTCGGGCACGATCAGCCGGGAGCGGTGCGTGGACACCTTGGAAAATGCGAAGGAGCCGAAGGCCACCGGTCCGGTGCCGGGGCAGTCCACGGTGTCGGTGACGTCCGCCTCGAGGACCAGATGCCGCCACCAGATGTCGGCTTCGAGGAAGCGGTCTGGGCCGGTGGCGGTGAAGCGGGCGATCTCGCCAAAGCCCACCAGGCCGGCTTCGCGCCGGGTCCAGCAGAGGACATCGTCCCGGACCAGAAACGACGGCAGCCCCCCGGGGAATGATCTTCCATCCAGGGGGACTGTGAGGGTCTTGATAATGCCGGCGGGGAACGTACTCGTCATGATGAGACAACAGTACTCCCGAGGCTGGCAGGCGCCGTGTCGCGCCGTGGTTCGTGGGTCCGCCCAACATTTGAGACAATGTCATGGTGAACCGAGCATCCTTGGATAAGCGTCCGGACGAAGTAGCCACGATGTTTGACGACGTCGCCCCCAAATACGACGTCGTGAACGATGTCCTGTCCATGGGACAGACGCGCCGCTGGCGCCGGGTAGTCGTTGATGCGATGGATGTGAAGGCCGGCCAGCGGGTGCTGGACCTCGCCGCCGGAACCGGCACCTCCAGCGAGCCGTATGCCGACGCGGGGATTGACGTCATCGCCTGCGATTTCTCCCTGGGAATGCTCAAAGTGGGCAAACGCCGCCGCCCGGACATCAACTTCATTGCCGGTGACGCCACCCGCCTGCCGTTCGCGGACAACAGCTTCGACGCCACCACCATCTCCTTCGGCCTGCGCAACGTCAACGAGCCCAAGAAGGCCCTGGCCGAAATGCTGCGCGTCACCAAGCCCGGCGGAAAGCTGGTGATCGCCGAGTTCTCCCAGCCCGTGGTTCCGCTCTGGCGCACCATGTATACCGAATACCTCATGCGCGCGCTGCCGGCCATCGCCGTGAAGGTCTCCTCCAACCCGGACGCCTACGTCTACCTGGCCGAGTCGATCCGCGCCTGGCCGGACCAGGACCACCTGGCCGGCTGGCTGCAGGAATCGGGCTGGGAAAAGGTCACCTACCGCAACCTCAGCGGCGGCATCGTGGCCGTCCACCGCGCCTACAAGCCCGTGTCCGGCAGCGCCGCAGCCATCGCCAACCACACCGGCCCCGTCGCGAAGCTCCGCCGCAACATCATCCGGCCCGCGGGCTAGCCGAAGCTGCCGTGAACGTACTGATCGTCGGCGCCGGCCCCGCAGGGTCCACTGCCGCCTACTACCTCGCCAAGGCCGGCATCCAGGTCACGGTGCTGGAAAAAACCAGGTTCCCGCGCGAAAAAGTCTGCGGTGACGGCCTCACTCCGCGTGCCGTCCGCGAGATCCAGAAGCTCGGCCTGCCCCATTCCGAGGACGCAGGCTGGCGGCGCAACAAGGGCCTCCGCCTGATCGCCGGCGGCCGCACCATCGAGCTGCCTTGGCCCGAAGTGTCCGACTTCCCCACTTACGGCCTGATCCGCACCCGCCTGGGCTTCGACGAGGAACTGGCCCGGCATGCCGAAGCCGCCGGCGCCACCATCCTCGAAGGGCACAGCGTCACCGAAGCCCTGCGCACAGCGGACGGGCGCGTCATCGGCGCGCGCGCCGCACTGCTTGACGAGTCCGGACGCAAGACGGGGGAGACGCGCGACTTCCACGCCGACGTCGTCCTCGCCGCAGACGGAAACTCCTCCCGGACCGCAGTGTCCCTCGGCATCGAGAAGCGTGACGACCGCCCGCTCGGCGTCGCCGTGCGCACCTACTTCACCAGCCCCCGCCACGACGACGACTGGATGGAAGGCTGGCTGGAACTTCCCGGCCGCGACGGCGAACTGCTTCCCGGCTACGGGTGGGTCTTCGGAGTGGGCGACGGCACCTCCAACGTGGGCCTGGGCATCCTGAACTCCTCCAAGGAATTCGGCAAGCTCGACTACAAGCAGGTGCTGCGCGAGTGGACCGCCGGCATGCCCGCCGAATGGGGCTTCACGCCCGAGAACCAGGTGGGCGAAATCCGCGGCGCCGCCCTGCCCATGGGCTTCAACCGCACCCCGCACTACTACCCGGGCCTGCTTCTCCTGGGCGACGCCGGCGGCATGGTGTCCCCGTTCAACGGTGAGGGCATCTCCTACGCGATGGAATCCGCCCGCTTTGCGGCCGAATATGTCATTGACGCCAACACATGGCAAAGCCGCTACGCCAAGTGGACGCACGACGACGCCGACCTCCACTTCAAGGGGTACGCGGACTATGTGCGCGGCCAGTGGGGGAGCCACTTCACCCTGGGCCGCGCGTTCGCCTCGGTGATCGGCAAGCCGTCCGTGATGAAGCTCGCTTTGCGCACCGGGATGCCGCTGCCCGCACTCATGAAGTTCGTCGTCCGGCTGATGGCCAACGTCACGGATGAATCAGCCAAGGGATTCGAGGACAGGGTGATCAGGCTGCTGGAGGCCCTGGTGCCTGCCACGTCCAACACCTCCCTGTCCCCGTCCAGCTACACCTCCGCGGTTTCCGCAACAAAAAGTTAGGGTTAACCCGTGACGAACTCTGCCAAGCACAGCTGGACCCACGCCGGACACGGCCTGCCGGACACCAGGGAGCCCGAGCCCAACACCACCGCGATCGCCACAGGACTCCAGCTGCCGGCCGGTTTCGCAGCCATCGCGGCAGACCCGGAGTTGGGCCCCGCCATCACCACCAACCTGGCCCGTGTGGAAAAGAAGCTCCGCGAGGCCATTGCCAACTCCGATCCGCTGGCCGACGCAACGTCGCGTCACCTGGTGGAAGCCGGCGGCAAGCGGATCCGCCCGCTGCTGGCCCTGCTCTGCGCCCACCTCGGTGACGCCTCGCGGCCGGCCGTGGTGCAGGCCGCCGTGGTGGTTGAACTCACCCACCTGGCCACGCTCTACCATGACGACGTGATGGACTCGGCCCCGTTCCGCCGCGGCGCCCCCACGGCCCACGAGGTCTGGGGCAACTCCGTGGCCGTCCTCACCGGAGACCTGATCTTCGCCCGCGCCTCCATCCTGGTGTCCGAGCTTGGCTCACGTGCGCTGGGGATCCAGGCGCGCACCTTCGAACGGCTGTGCCTGGGCCAGCTGCACGAGACCGTGGGACCGCGCCCCGACGAGGACCCCGTGGAGCACTACCTGTCCGTCATCGCGGACAAGACCGGTTCCCTGGTGGCTGCCTCCGGCCAGCTCGGCGCGATCTTCTCCGGTGCCGACGAAGCCTATGAACCGCTCCTGGTGGAGTACGGCGAGAAGATCGGTGTGGCCTTCCAGCTTGCCGACGACGTCATCGATGTCACCGGCATCAAGGTCAAGTCCGGCAAGTCCCCGGGCACGGACCTGCGCGAAGGCGTGCCCACCCTGCCGGTGCTGCTCCTGCGCAACGCCGCCGCCGAAGGTGACCAGTCCGCCGTCGAACTTTTGAAACTGATCGACGGCGACCTCTCCTCGGACGAGGCACTCGCCGCCGCCGTGGCGGGCCTGCGCGACCACCGGGTCACCGCGGAATCGTGGGTCGTGGCGCGTGCCTGGGCCGATGAAGCCATCGCCGCCCTGGCGCCGCTGCCGGAAGGCGTGGTCAAGGACTCCCTCACCAGCTTCGCACTGGCCGTGGTGGACCGCGCCAGCTAGTTTGCTGAAGGCCGGGAGGCCGCAACTCTGAGGCCTTAGAAACGGTATGGCCCCGGTTCTCTGCAGCAATACGAGTCATACGCTGCGTCGAACCGGGGCCATTTCTCCGTTCGCATCAGATCCACCGGAGGCATTTAGTGGATCCGTGAAACAGTCTATGACAGGTTTGTCACAAATGCGAGCCGGAGTGTTAATCGGCGTGTCACAGTTCGTGGAAGATTTTTTACCGCTGCCTGCGTCCGTCGTGGGGCACTTTGAGCCAGGGGAAGGCCGTTCCGGCCTCGGGTTGCGGCGAGTCCGTGTCGAAGTGCCCCCCGCCGGCCGGGTTGTCCACATGGCGCAGCCCCGATCTGCCCATCCGGCCGCCTCAGGGGGACCTTGGAAACATGGACATCGAGACCTTCCTCCGTGCACGGGCAGGCGTCGCCAAGGCGTCGGCCCTCCGCGCCGCGGGATTTACCCATACTGCCCGCGACAAAGCGTTGGCGGCGGGGCGCATTGTGCGCATCCGGCGGGGCATCTACAGCCTGCCCGCAGCCAGCGCACTGGCGATGGTGCTAAGCCACAATGCCGTGCTGACGTGCCTGTCGGCCGCGCCAACGTACGGGCTCTGGACGCTGCATGACACTGGAACCATTCATCTGAGCCCCGGCCACAAGTCCGCGCCACCGGGAACTCTTACTCATGGAAGGTGTTCCCATCAGCGCCATCCCTGGCTGCCCGTCGCCGGTCTGGCCGATGTGCTGATTCACGCCCTGCGCTGCCTGCCGGAACTGGAAGCGCTGGTGATGGTCCAGTGTGCTGCCCAACGCGGAGACATCACTGTGGAGTTCCTACGCCGCAAGCTCCCCGGAAACCGCAACGCCCGCGCCCGGGCCGTCCTGGACAACGTGATCCCGAGGGCGGATTCCATCCTTGAAGTGCTGGCCAATTTCCACTTCCGGCGGGCAGGGCTGCATGTCCGGCGGCACGTGGAGCTTCCGGGAGTGGGAGAGGTGGACTTCCTCATTGAGGAGTGCCTCGTGGTCGAGACCGACGGCGGCTTGCACCTTGAGCCCCGCCAGGTCAGGAAGGACCGGACGCGCAACAATGCCACTGTCATAGGCGGACGGCTGGGGCTCAGGTACGGCTACGACGACGTCGTCAATCACCCGCAGCGCATGGTGGCCGAGGTGGTGCGGGTGCTGGAGCGGTGCCGAAGGGGAGGCTTCAGCGCGAGGTGACTGCCGCCGTCGTAATTCGACCGCCGTCGTGGGGCACTTGGGGCGAAGAAACCGCGGAACAGGCTTAGCCCTCGGCGTGTCCGTGTCGAAGTGCCCCGGTTAGGCCGCGCAGGCCGCCGAAAGCAAGCGGCGGAGCCGGGGAACTTAGTCCTCTTCGCCCTCGAACGCCCACTCGAACATGTCGAACACGAACTCGGAGAACGTGCCTTCTTCGCTCTTCCACTGGCCGCGGGCGTTGTTGCGGCGGTACACGATGGGGTCCGGGACGCCGAGGTCGCCCACGCGGAAACCCCAGGTGAACTGTTCTTCCTCGTCCTCCAGGAACATCAGGAAGCCTTCGTCATCAACTTCGAGTTCCTCGGGGTCCCAGAAGTAGTGGTACGCCTCCATGAGGTCCTCGCAGCCGCCCACTGCCTGGTAGAACTCCCGGAGGACCAGCGGAACCTGGAACTGGTGCTCGGACAGGGCCTCGTCGAGTTCCTCGGGGGACAGCCCGTCCTCTTCCTGCCATTCGTCTTCGAGATACTTCGGAACAAGCGCGCGGAACTTCTCGAGGAACATGTCAGTCATGGTTCTTATCCTAGCTAATCCCGGCCACCGTTTTCGGCCGCCCCCAGCCCCAGCCGGTGCCACCCCCGGACGGCCAGCGGAACGCGCCAGGAACGGCGCCATGCCGTCACCCGGAACGCGAAAACGACGGCGGCAACGGCCCCCGCGGTGACCGCGTTGAACGACCCCGAAACCCACAGCGCTGTGGTCAGGGCCGCCCCGGTGAACGCCGGGAGGGCGTAGAGGTCCTTCGGGTCGAAGAGCTGGGGCACCTCATTGGCAGTGATGTCGCGCAGCAGGCCGCCGCCCACCGCCGTCGTAACCCCGAGCAGGACCGCCGCCACCGGGTTCATCCCGGCAGAGAGCGCCTTGAGCGTGCCGGTGATGCAGAACAGTGCCAGCCCGCCGGCGTCGAACAGCATCAGCAGCGACGTGTAGCGCTGGACGCTGGAAAAGAGGAAATAGACCAGCACCGTGGCCAGTAACGGGGGAGCCAGGTAGGCCGGGTTGGTGAACGCCGCGGGAGGGCCGTCATTGAGGATGATGTCGCGGATGACGCCGCCGCCGAGGGACACCAGTGAGGCCAGCAGCAGGGAACCGAGGATGTCGAACTGTTTCCGCGCCGCCAGCAGGGATCCGGACACCGCGAAAAAGAAAACGCCGGCCAGATCCAGCCATACCTGAACGGCGTCGAATGAGATGGTCAATGGGCGTCCCGGTCAAGGTGAAGGGGCGGATGGGGCGGCTCCAACGTTACGCTAGCCCCTATGAATAGCCCCATCATGATCGCCTGTGCCCACGGAACGTCCAGCCCGCTGGGCGCCGCCGAGGTCAGCGGCCTCCGTGCCGACATCAGCGCCCTGCGCCCCGGGCTGGATGTCCGTGAAGCCTACGTGGATGTCCAGGACCCGGACCTGGTGGACGTCATGGCCGGGTTGCCGGACGGGGAGCAGGCCGTCATCGTTCCGCTGCTGCTGAGCGTGGGCTTCCACACCAAGGTGGACATCGCGAAGGCGGCACGCGGCAGGGAGGGTTCTGTTGCGTCGGAGCCGCTCGGACCGGACCCGCGGCTGGCAGAGATCCTGGACCAGCGGCTGCGCGAGACCGGGGCCACCGAGCACGACGCCGTGGTGCTGGCTGCCGCCGGATCCACCAACCCCAAGGCCTCGGTCAGCGTTGAAGAACTCGCCGAACACCTCCGGGCGCTGCGGGGCAACAGGGTGGTTCCCGCCTACGGCGCGGCCGCCAAACCGTCCGTACCCGACGCCGTCGCCTCCCTCCGCGACGAATTCCCCGGCGGCGAGGGGAAGGGACGGGTAATCATCGCGTCGTACCTGCTGGCCCACGGGTTCTTCCATGACCAGCTGGCCAAAGCCGATGCGGACATTGTGACGGAGCCGCTGCTGCCGTCCCGGATCATGGCCGAGATCGCCCTGGACCGCTATGACGCCGCCGTGGCCGGCGTGGCCGCCGTGGCGGGCACGCCGGCAGCGCCGGCGCCGGCAGCCCCCGCAGCATCAGCGGCAGCACCCGCAAGTGCACCCGCGGCACCCACCACTGAAGCCCCCGCCACGCCCCCGAACCATGCACAGCCCAAGGGCTTCTTCAAGGCTCTTCGGCGGTTCATGACGAAATATTTCCCTAGGTGACTTAGCGTTTCCGGCCCTTTGTGACGGCTTTCGGGTGGGACCTACAGTCGATGCATGACTGATACAGCTCTAGCCGGAGCGTCCGCGGACTCCGCTGCCGCCAAGCGACCTGCACGCGCCAACCGTCCGGCAGCGAAGCCGCACGGCCAGTGGAAAGTGGACGGGAAAACTCCCCTCAACGCCAACGAAACCTGGAAGCAGGAGGACGACGGCCTCAACGTCCGCGAGCGTATCGAGTCCATCTACTCCAAGGACGGCTTCGACTCCATTCCGGGCCAGGACCTGCACGGCCGCTTCCGCTGGTGGGGCCTCTACACGCAGCGCAAGCCCGGGATCGACGGCGGCAAGACCGCCACGCTGGAGCCGCACGAGCTCGAAGACAAGTACTTCATGCTCCGCGTGAGGATCGACGGCGGTGCGCTCACCACCGAGCAGCTGCGCGTCATCGGCCAGATCTCCGTTGATTTCGCCCGGGATTCCGCCGACCTCACCGACCGCCAGAACATCCAGCTGCACTGGATCCGGGTGGAGGACATCCCCGAGATCTGGACCAGGCTCGAAGGCGTTGGCCTGTCCACCACCGAAGCCTGCGGCGACGTCCCCCGCGTCATCCTGGGCTCGCCCGTTGCCGGCATCGCCAAGGACGAGATCATCGACCCCACCCCGCTGATTGAAGAGCTGGGGGAGCGCTTCATCGGCAACCCGCTGCTGTCCAACCTGCCGCGCAAATACAAGACCGCCATCACCGGCCACCCCAGCCAGGACGTGGTGCACGAGATCAACGACTTCGCCCTGGTGGGCGTCAAGCACCCGGAACTCGGCATCGGCTACGACCTCTGGGCCGGCGGCGCACTGTCCACCAACCCCATGCTCGGCAAGCGCCTCGGCGCCTTCGTCACGCCCGAGCAGGCAGCCGATGTGTGGCTTGGCGTGACCAGCATCTTCCGCGACTACGGCTACCGCCGCATGCGCACCAAGGCGCGCCTGAAGTTCCTGATGGCCGACTGGGGTCCGGAGAAGTTCCGCCAGATCCTCGAGGACGAATACCTCGGCTACAAGCTCGCTGACGGCCCCGCCGCCCCCAAGCCCTCCACCCCCGGCGACCACGTGGGCGTGCACGAGCAGAAGGACGGCAAGTTCTTCATCGGCGCCACCCCCATTGCCGGCCGGCTCTCCGGCGCGCAGCTGGTGAAGCTCGCGGACACGCTCGAGGCCCGCGGCTCGTACCGCCTGCGCACCACCCCGCACCAGAAGCTGGTTGTCCTGGATGTGCCCAAGGACGAGGTTGAGCCGCTGGTTGCCGAGCTCGACGGCCTGGGCCTCTCCGCCCGTCCCTCCGTGTTCCGCCGCGGCACCATCGCCTGCACCGGCATCGAGTACTGCAAGCTGGCCATCGTGGAAACCAAGGTGACCGCCGCAACCGCTGTGGCCGAGCTGGAACGCCGCCTCGCGGACCTCGCCGAGAGCGGCCAGCTGCCCCACGCCCTGTCCCTGCACATCAACGGCTGCCCCAACTCCTGCGCCCGCATCCAGACAGCGGACATCGGACTCAAGGGCATGATGCTGCCAACGCCCGACGGCGACCCCAGCCCCGGCTTCCAGGTCCACCTGGGCGGCGGGCTGGCTTCCAACACCCGTGACGAGGCCGGCCTCGGACGTACTGTCCGCGGTCTGAAGGTCTACGTCGAGGACCTGCCCGACTACGTCGAGCGCGTCGTCCGTAAGTTCGTGGCCGAGCACACCGAAGGCCAGACCTTCGCCGAGTGGGCCCACGCAGCAGATGAGGAGGCACTCCAGTGAGCAAGCACGCATTGGGAGTAGACCCGGTGGTTGAGCCGGCCCCCGCGGCATCGCCTGCCGCCGGTCCTGCTCCGGTACTCCGCTCCCACGACGAGCTCAAAGCCCTGGCCGAGGCCGGCGCGGCCGAGCTCGGCTGGGATGCCCCGGCCCGCGACGTGATCGCCTGGGTCGCCCGGAACTTCGACCTCCCCGCCGTCGCCGTGGCCTGCTCCATGGCGGACGCCGTCCTGCCGGCGCTGGTCGCTGACCAGCTTCCCGGCGTCGACGTCCTGTTCCTGGAGACCGGCTACCACTTCCCGGAAACCTACGCCACGCGCGACGAGGTGGCCGCAAACCTCCGCGTCAACGTGGTGGACGTGCTTCCGGAGAACACCGTGGAGCAGCAGGACCGCCTGCTCGGCAAGGACCTCTTCGCCCGGGACGCAGCCCAGTGCTGCGCGCTCCGCAAGGTGGCCCCGCTGCGCCGCACCCTGGCCGGCTACGAACTGTGGTTCACCGGCGTGCGCCGCGACGAAGCCCCCACCCGCACCAACACCCCGCTGATCACCTGGGACGAAACAAACGGCCTGGTCAAGGTCAACCCGGTGGCGGCCTGGAGCTTCGACCAGCTGGTGCAGTACTCCGACGACAACCTCCTTCCCGTCAACCCGCTGCTTTCACAGGGCTACCCGTCCATTGGCTGCCAGCCTTGCACCCGCAAGGTAGCGCCCGGCGATGACCCCCGCGCCGGCCGCTGGGCAGGAACCGACAAGACAGAATGCGGACTACACGTATGAGCACTTTCCTAACTGAGGAGCCCACCCAGGTGACTGACGCTGCCGTTTCCACGCGCCTCTCCAGCCTGGACACCCTCGAGTCCGAGGCAATCCACATCATCCGCGAGGTTGTTGCCGAGTTCGAGAAGCCTGCGCTGCTGTTCTCCGGCGGCAAGGACTCCGTGGTGATGCTGCACCTGGCCACCAAGGCATTCTGGCCGGGCAAGGTTCCGTTCCCCGTGCTGCACGTGGACACCGGCCACAACTTCCCCGAGGTCATCGACTTCCGCGACCGCACCGTTGAGCGCCTGGGCCTGAAGCTGGTTGTCGGATCCGTGCAGGAGTTCATCGATTCCGGCGAACTGGCCGAGCGTGCCGACGGCACCCGCAACCCGCTGCAGACCGTCCCTCTGCTGGACGCCATCCAGAAGAACAAGTTCGACGCCGTGTTCGGCGGCGGCCGCCGCGACGAGGACAAGGCCCGCGCCAAGGAGCGCATCCTGAGCCTCCGCGACGAGTTCGGCCAGTGGGACCCGCGCAACCAGCGCCCCGAACTGTGGAACCTCTACAACGGCCGCCACACCGTGGGCCAGCACGTCCGCGCGTTCCCCATCAGCAACTGGACCGAGCTGGACGTATGGCGCTACATCGAGCGCGAAAACATCGAACTGCCCGGCTTGTACTACGCCCACGACCGCGAGGTCTTTGCCCGCGACGGCATGTGGCGCGCAGTGGGCGAGGTCTCCCAGCCCCGTCCGGACGAGGAAGTCATCACCAAGACCGTCCGCTACCGGACCGTCGGCGACATGTCCTGCACCGGCGCCGTTGAGTCGGCCGCCGCCACGGTGCGCGACGTCGTCATTGAAGTTGCCGCCTCCACCATCACCGAACGTGGCGCCACCCGTGCGGATGACCGCATCTCCGAGGCCGCCATGGAAGACCGCAAGAAGGATGGCTATTTCTAATGAGCACCGAAATCGATACAGCCCGCGCGGCTGCCCTTCTTGACGAGGCGCCGCTGGCGCACGCCTCGCTGTTCCGCTTCGCCACCGCCGGATCGGTCGACGACGGGAAGTCCACTTTGGTGGGCCGCCTCCTGCACGACTCCAAGGCAATCCTCGCCGACCAGCTCGACGCCGTTGCCCGCACCTCCGCGGACCGCGGCTTCGGCGGTTCGGCCGGCGGCATCGACCTCGCCCTCCTGACCGACGGCCTGCGTGCCGAACGCGAGCAGGGCATCACCATCGACGTCGCCTACCGCTACTTCGCCACGGACCGCCGCAGCTTCATCCTGGCCGACTGCCCCGGTCACGTGCAGTACACCAAGAACACGGTGACGGGCGCATCCACTGCGGACGCCGTCGTCGTACTCATCGACGCCCGCAAGGGTGTCCTGGAGCAGACCCGCCGGCACCTGTCCGTGCTGCAGCTGCTGCGCGTTGCCCACGTGATCGTGGCTGTGAACAAGATCGACCTGGTGGACTTCAGCGAGAGCGTGTTCCGCGAAATCGAAGCCGACGTCCAGAAGGTGGGCCGCGAACTCGGCCTCGGATCCGATGGCATCACCGACCTCCTGGTGGTTCCGGTGTCCGCGCTCGACGGCGACAACGTGGTGGAGCGCTCGGAGCGCACCCCTTGGTACACCGGCCCTGCGCTGCTCGAGGTGCTCGAGACGCTGCCCGCCGCGGACGAACTGGAAAGCCACCTAGAGAGCTTCCGCTTCCCGGTGCAGCTGGTCATCCGGCCGCAGGGCGCGCTGGCTCCCGATGCGGTGGCCGGCGGACTCGACGTCGAGAAGTACCGTGACTACCGGGCCTACGCAGGGCAGATCACCGAAGGCTCGGTGAAGGTGGGGGACAAGGTCAGCGTGCTGACCCCCGGCCAGGACCCGCGTACCACCACGGTGACGGGCATCGACTTTGCGGGCGCCGAGCTCACCGAAGCCGTGGCCCCGCAGTCCGTCGCGCTGCGCCTCGCAGACGAGTTCGACGTCGCCCGCGGTGACACGATTGCCGCCGCCGGCACCGTCCGCGAGGCATCGGCCGACCTGTACGCCGCGCTGTGCTGGCTGTCCCCGAAGCCGCTCCGCGAGGGCGCCAAGGTGCTCGTCAAGCACGGCACCCGCACCGTGCAGGCGCTGGTCCGCAGCGTCAGCGGGAAGCTGGACCTCGCCACGTTCAAGCTTGAGGGCGCATCCAGCCTGGAACTGAACGACATCGGCCACGCGCAGCTCCGGCTCGCCGCCCCGCTGCCGCTGGAGAACTACCTGCACCACCGCCGTACCGGAGCCTTCCTGGTGATCGACCCGCTGGACGGCAACACCCTGGCCGCCGGGCTGGTCAACGACCACCCGGGTGACCACGAAGACGAGCGCTACTCGATCTAATTTCACTGAGGTCGCCGGAAACGTGCGAGATCGCCGCAAATTTGCGGCGATCTCGCACGTTTCCGGCGACTTCGCGGTTTCCGGGCCCTTGCCGCCCTACGCGCTGCCCACCATCATCAGGAGTGGGAGGTGAAACGTGGAAACCATCAACAGCAAACTCCTCAACTGGGCCTCGATCCTGGACGACAAAACCCGCGAGCAGGCGCTGGCCACGGCCAAGCTTCCGTTCATCTACCCGCACCTGGCGCTGATGCCGGATGCCCACTTGGGTAAAGGCGCCACGGTGGGTTCTGTCATCCCCACCCTGGGCGCTGTGATACCTGCGGCGGTGGGCGTGGACATCGGCTGCGGCATGATCGCCGTCCGGACCCAGTACTCGCTGAATGACCTGCCGAAGGATCGGAAACGGCTGCGGGAGGCCATTGAACGGGTCATCCCGCTGTCCGCCGGACACAACAACCGGACAGTCAAGGCCACGGCCGAGCCGCGCATCGCCGAGCTGAAGAAGCTGGCAGCCAAGGCCGGCTTCAACCCCGGACAGTACGTCGAAAAGTGGGAGCTCCAGCTAGGCTCGCTGGGATCGGGCAACCATTTCATCGAGGTCTGCGCGGACGAGACGCAGGCAGTCTGGTTGTTCCTGCACTCCGGCTCCCGCGGCGTCGGCAACAAGATCGCGCAGCACCACATCGGCGTCGCCCGGCAGGCGGTGGCAAAGAAGCAGATCCACCTGCCCGACCCTGACCTCGCCTACCTTGAGGAAGGCACCTCCCAGTTCGACCGGTACATCGAGGAACTGCACTGGGCCCAGCACTTCGCCCTGCTCAACCGCGAGGAAATGATGGACCGGGTCATCACCCAGTTCGGCAACTGGGTGGGCGGCCCCGTGCGGGAACTTGAGCGGATCAACTGCCATCACAACTTCACCCGGCAGGAAAGGCACTACGGCAAATCGGTCTGGGTGTCCCGGAAGGGGGCTATCAGGGCCGAGCGCGGCGATCCCGGGCTCATTCCCGGATCCATGGGGACGGCGTCGTACGTGGTGGAGGGGCGGGGCAACCCGGCGTCACTAAATTCCTCGCCGCACGGCGCGGGCCGTGAGTACTCGCGGACGGCAGCACGCAAGGCCTTCTCCCTGGACGAGCTGAAAAAAGCCATGCACGGGATTGAATTCCGTGCCAGCGAGGCCTTCATTGATGAGATTCCAGCGGCGTACAAGCCCATTGACGTCGTGATGCGCGATGCGGAGGACCTGGTGACGATCCGTCACAGCCTGCGGCAGCTGATCAATGTCAAAGGCGATTGACCCTTCGCCGCGGCGGACGCCTCCGGACAGTGGCTGAATCCGGCAGCCTTGGATACTCTGCAGGGTACGTGGGCCGCGGGAATCCGAGGGGGAACAGGGTTGGAAGATCATGAGTCAGTTGTAGCCAACGCCCTGCAGGAGTACGGCGTGCTGCTGCCCCGGCTGAACGAGGCTTCGGACGCGATCGGGAACGCCATCCGCGCCCGGCTCCGGGACGACGGCCTCAACCATCACACCGTCCAGGCCAGGGTCAAGGACCCCGCCTCAGTCAAGGGAAAGCTGGACCGGCTCACCGCCGACGGCAGGTTCAAGTATGAACGTGGCCTCGAACAGCTGGACGACCTCATCGGCGTCCGGGTGATCATGTTCCTGGAACCGGACATTGCCGACGTCGCCACGGCGCTGAAGGGCCAGTTCAACTGCCGGGAAGATGACGACAAAACCAGCTCCCAGCGGAGGAACGGCCAGATCGGCTACGCCGGCAGGCACCTGATCCTGGAGGTCCCTGCCGAGAACGTGCCGGTAGGCTGCCAGACGTTTGTCGGAGAGCGCTTCGAGGTCCAGATCCGGACGGTCCTGCAGCACGCCTGGGCTGCCTTCGAACATGACATCCGCTACAAGGGACTCAGCGAGGTGAACGCGGAAGTGGACCGGGCTTTCACCATGGCCTCCACGCTCATTGAACTCGCGGACGCCCAGTTCTCGGCCATCAACGACATCGTCAAACGCCGGCAGGCCGAGAGCACGGCAGACTTCGCCGACAGCCCCGCCACCGAACTGACCGGGGACATCCTCCAGGACATGCTCGCCCGGCTGCTGTCCGAACACCCGCGAAGCCAGGCCCGGCAGTATGACTGGCTGGGGAACCTGCTGGCCGCCAACGGCGTGCGCACCGTGGCAGACGCCGAGGAGCTGTTCGGGGCCGCCGACTGGTCCGGCGTGGCCAAGAGGATGGACTACAAATTCCCCGCCGGCCACGTCCGGATCGCCGACGACTTCCTGCTGAAGACCTGGGGCGTGGACTACATTGCGCGCACCAAATCCCTGGGGGACGACCCCAAGCGCGAGGCGAAGCTGACGTACCGGCTGGAGCGCATGCAGGACTGAGCCCGTGAGCTCTGCGGTCCGTTGGGCCGGCCCGTCGGGGCGGTCCGTTGGGCACGTGCCCTCAGGCGCCGGGAGGCCGGTACTTGATCTGCTCGGCCTGCCGCAGGGCCTCCATTGTTTCGTCAACGGTCAGGAGCACCGTCGTTTCAAAGGAGCTCAGCGCGCCGCCGCCGCTGATCGCCAGGGCGACGGCGGCCATCGACACATTGTCCGGGGCTTCCCACAGGTTGAAGCCGTCGTGGGAGCCGAAGGCATACCAGAATCCGTGGAGCTTCCCGCCCACCGATTCGATGTAGGCCTGGGCGGCCTTTCTGCGGTCCTCGGGGTTGTTGATCAGTTTCGCCCAGGTCTCGGGGGTGTAGCTGAATTTCGACAGATAGAGCGGCATTTGTCTCGTCCTTTCCTATTCACCGGTGATGCCGGTGGTGCCGATCCAGCAAGAATGGCAGGGCGCCGCCGGGCAGGCAATGGACGCGATTTCCATGAGTCGTCCCCGGGGTGTTGACACCGCCGCCCGGCCGCCTTAGTTTCGCCTTAAACGGAGGATGTCATGAATCTCGATGAACTGGTCTTCCACCCCTGGGCAGTTCAGGGGCCACGCGACGTGCCCACCTTCGTTGGTGGTTCCGGGAGCTACCTCATCGACGACACCGGACGGCACTACCTGGACTTCAGCTCGCAACTGGTGTTCACCAGCCTCGGCCACCAGCATCCGCGCATCGTTGCTGCGATCAAGGAGCAAGCCGACCGCCTGTGCACGCTCGCACCCGGCCACGCATCCGACGTCCGGGGCGAAGCGGCGCGGCTGATTGTCCAGGTGGCCCCACAGGGCCTTGGGCATGTGCTCTTCACCACCGGCGGGACGGAGGCAATCGAGCATGCGGTCCGGATGGCGCGGCTTTACACCGGACGGCCGAAGGTGCTCGCCGCTTACCGCTCGTACCACGGATCGACGGCGGCTTCCATCCACCTCACAGGCGACCCGCGCCGCTGGGCCTCGGACACCGGCGCGGCGGGTGCCGTCCACTTCTTCGGCCCCTTTCTGTACCGGTCGGTGTTCGGGTCGCGGTCCCCGGAGGAGGAGTCGGAGCGGGCACTCGCTCATCTCGAGCAGGTCATCCTCCTGGAGGGCCCGTCCACCATCGCAGGCCTGGTCCTGGAGTCTGTGATCGGCAGCTCAGGTGTCATCGTGCCACCGGCCGGGTACCTGCGCGGGGTCCGCGAGCTATGCGACCGCCACGGCATTATCTATATCGCCGACGAGGTGATGGTGGGCTTCGGACGCACCGGAGCCTGGTTCGGCGTTGACCACGACGGTGTGGCACCTGACCTGATGGCCTTCGCGAAGGGCGTCAACTCAGGGTATGTGCCGCTGGGTGGCGTGCTGGTGGGGGACGCGATCTACGAGTTGTTCACCACACGCCCGTACCCGGCGGGCCTGACGTACAGCGGCCACCCGCTTGCCTGCGCAGCAGCAGTCGGTGCCATCAGCGCGATGCACGAGGAGAACACGGTCGCGGCAGCTGCCCGCCTCGGCGCGGAGGTCCTTGGTCCAGGACTCAGGGCGCTCGCCGACAAGCACGACTCCGTCGGGGACGTTCGCGGCATCGGCGGCATCTGGTCCCCCGAACTGGTCCGTGACCGGCGGACCAAAGAGCCGCTCGTGCCGGCCGGAGGCACCGGCGCGGCCAACGCACCGATGGTCTCGGTCGTCAAGGCGTGCCTGGAGCGGGGGCTTGTGCCGCTGGTCCTGGGCAATCGGGTCCATGTAGCCCCTCCGCTGAACGTGAACGACTCCGACGCCGCCGCGGGCCTTGCCATTCTGGACGATGCCCTTGCGGCGGCCGACGCCTACGTGGCCTGACCGCGCCGCCCCCCGCGTTGCGCGAATGTGACGCTAGATGAACCCGCGTGACCCCCCGTTTCCGCTTCATTGAACGGGTTTATGTCACTCCCTATGGTGAAACAATGACAAGTCCCCAGCCCGGAATGATCCGCATCGTGGCCGGAGAGAGCAACAAACCGAAGCGCAAGCGCGCCGTTGAGGTCCTGGTTGCCCTCGGCCTGGTGCTGCTCATCGCCGCCGGTGCCGTGGTGGCGTCAACCCTTTCCCGTGATTCCACAGCCCAGGCCGCGGCTCCCGCCCCGACCCCCGCGGCGGAGTTGAGGCTGGGCTATTTCGGCAACGTCACGCACGCCCCGGCCCTGGTGGGGGTGAAGGAAGGCTTTATTGCGAAGAGCCTGGGGGAGACGAAGCTGAGCACGCAGGTGTTCAACGCCGGGCCGGCGGCGATCGAGGCGCTGAACGCCGGGGCCATTGATGCGACGTATATCGGGCCGAATCCGGCGATCAACTCGTTCGTGAAGAGCCAGGGCGAGTCCGTCAGCATCATTGCCGGTGCCGCGGCCGGCGGTGCGCAGTTGGTGGTCAAGCCGGGGATCGGTTCGGCCGCGGACCTGAAGGGCACGACCCTGTCAACGCCGCAGCTGGGCGGCACCCAGGATGTGGCGCTGCGGGCGTGGCTCGCCGCGCAGGGTTACAAGACCAACACGGACGGCAGCGGCGACGTTGCGATCAACCCGACCGAGAACGCGCAGACGCTGAAGCTGTTCCAGGACGGCAAGCTCGACGGCGCATGGCTGCCTGAGCCGTGGGCTTCCCGGCTGGTGCTGCAGGCCGGCGCGAAGGTCCTGGTGGACGAGAAGGAGCTGTGGGACGGGTCGCTGACGGGCAAGCCGGGCGAGTTCCCCACCACCATCCTGATCGTGAACAAGAAGTTCGCCGCCGCGCACCCGGAGACCGTGAAGGCGCTCCTGAAGGGCCACGCCGAATCCGTCACCTGGCTCAACGAGACACCTGCCGCGGAAAAGGCCAGCGTGCTGAACACGGCGCTGAAGGAGTTCGGGAGCGCAGAGCTCCCGGCCGACGTCATCGACAGGTCCCTCGACAACATCGTGTTCACCGTGGACCCGCTCGCCGGAACCTACAAGAAGCTGCTGCAGGACGGCGTCGACGCCGGCACCACCAAACAGGCCGACATCAACGGCATCTTCGACCTCGCCGCCCTGAACAGCGTCACCACGGAAACCGGGGGCAACAAAGTCAGCGCCGCCGGCCTCGGCAACGACTAGACACCACCAAGCACCACCCCCAGCTCCAACAACGTAAGGACAGGACCATGCCAGTCGTACTGGAAAACCTGGGCAAACGCTTCGGCAACGGCGCCCCGGTGCTGGACGACGTCAACGCCAGCATCGCCCAAGGCGAGTTCGTCGCCCTCCTCGGTGCCTCCGGCTGCGGCAAGTCCACCCTGCTGAACATCATGGCGGGACTGGAACTGCCGACGTCGGGCGCCCTTGAAGTCCCCAGCGACGGCGCAGCGTTCATGTTCCAGGACGCCGCCCTTTTCCCGTGGCTGACCGCCCGGGAGAACATCGAGCTCGCCCTGAAGCTGCGCGGCGTGGGCAAGGGCGAACGGCGCACCAAGGCCAATGAACTCCTTGACCTGGTGCATCTGGGCGGAGCTGGCGACAAGCGCCCGCACGAGCTCTCCGGCGGCATGCGCCAGCGCGTGTCCCTGGCCCGGTCCCTGGCCCAGGACCGGCAGCTGCTGCTCATGGACGAGCCGTTCGCCGCCCTCGACGCCATCACCCGCGACCTCCTCCATGACGAGCTGGAACGGATCTGGAAGGAAACCGGCCGCACCATCGTTTTCGTGACGCACAATGTCCGCGAAGCCGTCCGGCTGGGCCAGCGCGTGCTGCTGCTGTCCTCCCGCCCCGGCCGCGTGGTCCAGGAATGGAACGTCACCGAGGAACACCGAACCGACGCCGGTCTTGCCGGACAGCTGACCGGGGTCATCACCGCCCGGCTGCGAGAGGAGATCCGCCGCCATGCCAAGTAACCCGACACCCCTGGCCGAGGCCCCCACCAACGGCCCGGCCTCCGGCGCGGAGCCCGAAACCCGCAAGGTCCATGCTGCCCTGACCCGGTCCTCCACCGGCAACGAGGACCTGCGCGAGCTCGAATCCGGGCTTGATTCCCTGCAGTCGGACGCAGCCCGTGCAGCACGCATCGACTGGAGCCGGGTCCTGCTCCCGGTGGCCGCGCTGGCGGTGCTGATCCTCGTATGGCAGTTCTACGTTTCGCTCGGCTTCAAGCGGCGGGACCTGGTGCCCGGCCCGCTGGACGTGCTGGGCCAGTTCGGCACGCTGTGGGCTGACGGGTCCCTGCAGGAAGCCGTCTGGACCTCGCTGCAGCGCGGGCTGGTGGGCTTCCTGATCAGCGTGGCCATCGCAACCCCCATCGGCCTGCTGCTGGCACAGGTTGCCCCGCTGCGGCGCGCGTTCGGCCCGCTCATTTCCGGGCTGCAGGTCCTGCCGTCCGTGGCCTGGGTTCCTGCCGCCATCATCTGGTTCGGCCTCACCGACGCCACGGTGTACTTCGTGGTGTTCATGGGTGCCATCCCGTCCATCATCAACGGCCTGATCTCCGGTGTGGACCAGATCCCGCCGCAGTACCGCAGCGTCGGCACCGTGCTCGGCGCCAACCGGCTGCAGATGGCCCTTCAGATCATCCTTCCCGCGGCTCTGCCCGGCTACCTCAGCGGCCTGAAGCAGGGGTGGGCGTTCTCCTGGCGCTCCCTCATGGCCGCGGAAATCATCGCGGTGGGCGGCACCATCGGCTTCGGCCTCGGCTCAATGCTGGACCAGGGCCGCGACCTGTCCGACATGACCATCGTGATGGCAGCGATCCTGCTGATCCTGGCCGTGGGCATCCTGATCGAGCTGCTGGTCTTCGCACCGATTGAAAAGCGCCTCCTCCGGCGCCGCGGCCTCCTCGCCGGCAGCACCCGCTAGGGCCAGGCCGGAAGCACCAACAAACGCAAGAGCAGAGCCCGACGGCGAGTCCCGCCGTCGGGCCCTGCTCTTTGGTTTTCGCGGCGGCCGTCGTGGGGCACTTCGACACGGACACGCCGCGGATTGCCGGCCCCCGCGGCCGAACCGGCCCCAATGTGCCCCACGACGGCCGCAACTGCCGTCAAGCCCCGGACTGGCCGCCCACCAGCAATGTGACGCAGCGTTACCTTACGTGAACTGGTGTTTCCGTGCCGTTGTTCCGCCATATGACGCAGCCCTACCGTTGATCCATGGCAATTCAGGACATTTACCCCACGGCACTGCGCCTGCTGGGCCGCCCCGTGCTGGTGGTGGGTGGCGGGCCGGTGGCCACGCGCCGCGCCAAAGGGCTGCTCGACGCCGGTGCCCGCGTAACCGTGGTTGCCCCCGCCGCCTCCGCAGGCCTTGAGGAGCTGGCCGACGCCGGCCTCCTCACCTGGGAGCCGCGCCCCTACCGCACGTCCGACGTCGACGGCGTCTGGTTCGTCCAGACCGCCACCGGCGACTCCGCCGTGGACGCCCTGGTTTCGGCCGACGCCGAGGCGCAGCGCGTCTGGTGCGTCAACGCCTCCGACCACGAAGCCTCCGCCGCCTGGACCCCCGCCGTCGCCGTGGTGGACGACGTACAGATCGCCGTGAACGCCGGGGGAGACCCGCGCCGCGCCATGGCCCTGCGTGACGCCGTCGCCACCGCGCTGGAAGCCGGCGACCTTCCGCTCCGCCGCCAGCGCGCCCACCGGGGAATCGTGGCCCTCGTCGGCGGCGGCCCCGGCGACACCGGGCTCATCACCGTCCGCGGCCGCCGGCTCCTCGGCCAGGCCGACGTCGTCGTCGCAGACCGCCTCGGCCCCCGCGACCTGCTGAACGAGCTCGCCCCTGACGTCCGCGTCATCGAAGTGGGCAAGACCCCCGGCCACCACCCCGTGCCGCAGGCGGAGATCAACCGGATCCTCGTGGACGAGGCACTCAAAGGCCACCGGGTGGTCCGCCTCAAAGGCGGCGACCCCTATGTCCTGGGCCGCGGCGGCGAGGAAGCAGAGTACTGCCGACAGCTCGGCGTCGAGGTTGAAGTGGTGTCCGGCGTGACCTCCGCGGTTTCCGTGCCCGCGGCGGCCGGCATCCCCGTGACGCACCGCGGCCTGGCCAAGGGCTTCAGCGTGGTCACCGGCCACGAGGAACTCTCCGAGGTCCCGGCCAGGGCCGACCACACCATTGTGCTGTTGATGGGAGTGGGAAAGCTCCGCGAATCAGCCGCCGCGCTGATGGGTGCCGGTTTGCCTCAGGACACTCCAGTTGGCATCGTTGAGAACGGCTATTTGCCCAACCAGCGCGTGACCATCGGCACTGTCGGTTCCATTGCTGACCAGGCCGAGGCCACCGGCGTCGCGAATCCCGCGGTGATCGTGATCGGCGACGTTGTCCGCGTCAGCCCGTTCGCGCCGTCGCACTTCAAGACAGCCGACTACAGCACCATCACCCCGAACCAGCCCCGTGTACTGACCAAGTAGCCCCGTAGCCCCCACCCAACTAAGTAGCAGTAAGTGTCGTTTTGAGCCGTCATAACGACATCTGCTGCTACCTAGTTGGGCCAGTGACAGAAAAAGGAACACAGCCGTGTCAACTAGCACCACCGTAGGTTCTGCCGCCCGCCCGCTCCGGGTCGCCGTCGTGGGTTCCGGCCCTGCCGGCGTGTACGCCGCCGACATCCTCACCAAGAGTGAAGCCGTCAAGAGCGGCGAGCTGACCGTGAGCATCGACCTCTTTGACCGCTACCCGGCGCCCTACGGCCTGATCCGCTACGGCGTGGCCCCGGACCACCCCCGCATCAAGGGCATCGTCAACGCCCTGCACAAGGTCCTGGACCGCGGCGACATCCGCTTCTTCGGCAACGTGGACTACGGCACGGACCTCTCCATCGAGGACCTCCGCACCCATTACGACGCCGTCATCTTCGCGACCGGCGCCATCAAGGATGCCGACCTGAACATCCCCGGCATCGAACTCGAGGGCTCCTACGGCGGCGCCGACTTCGTGTCCTGGTACGACGGCCACCCCGACGTGTCCCGCGAATGGCCGCTGGACGCAAAGGAAATCGCCGTCATCGGCAACGGCAACGTGGCCCTGGACGTGGCCCGCATGCTCTCCAAGCACGCCGACGACCTCCTGGTCTCCGAAATCCCGGACAACGTCTACGCCGGCCTGAAGTCCTCCCCGGTTACGGACGTGCACGTCTTCGGCCGCCGCGGCCCCGCCCAGGTGAAGTTCACCCCGCTGGAACTGCGCGAGCTGGCCCACTCCAAGGACGTGGACATCATCCTGTACCCGGAGGACTTCGAGTTCGACGAGGAATCCGACCGCCAGGTCCAGAGCAACAACCAGACCAAGACCATGGTTGGCACGCTCACCAACTGGATCGCCGAGCAGCCGGAGGACCTTTCCGAGCTCACGGCCTCCCGCCGCCTGCACCTGCACTTCCTGCACAGCCCGGTGGAAATCTACGACGACGCCGAGACCCCCGGCCGCGTTGCCGGCATGAAGTTTGAGCGCACCGAGCTGGACGGCACGGGCAACGCCCGCGGCACCGGCGAGTTCGTGGACTACCCGGTCCAGGCCGTCTACCGCGCGATCGGCTACTTCGGTTCAGCCCTGCCGGAGGTCGAGTTCGACCACAAGAAGGGTGTTGTCCCGAACGACGGCGGCCGCGTGCTGGACGCTGCCGGCAGCCACGTTCCGGGCATCTACGCCACCGGCTGGATCAAGCGCGGACCGGTGGGCCTGATCGGCCACACCAAGGGCGACGCCCTCGAGACCGTGACCTACCTGCTGGAAGACCGCGCGAACCTGCCGCTGGCCGCCTCACCGGCACCGGATGCCGTCGTCGAACTCTTGGAAAACCGCGGCGTGCAGTACACCAGCTGGGAAGGCTGGCTGGCCCTGGACGCGCACGAGCGCGCCCTCGGCGAAAAGGCCACCGAGACCGGATCGCACGGCGTGGAGGTTGCCCGCGAGCGGGTCAAGGTTGTGCCGCGCGAGGACATGGTGGCCATTTCCCGCGACGGAGTGGCCGCGCAGGTCTAGTTCCTGCCGCCCTCCAGCGCGAACGGGCAGTTGAGGACCGCAAACCGTGGTTTGTCGGGTCCTTAACTGCCTGTTCGCGCCCCTAGTTCCCCGCGCCGCCCGCGGCCATCAGTTCAAGACGGTTCAGTGTTTCGGTGTTCCGCACCGAAATGAGCGGGTCCCGGATGAACTTGGGGATCAGGCTCCCCGGGCCTTTGATGGCATCCTCGGCGATGGACACCCGGCACCCGGTTTCCACGGGCTCCAGGGTGATCACCACCTTGGCTTCACCCAGGGGCCAGCCCCGGGCAACCAGTTCGATGGACTTCCCCGGATCCGACGCCGTGACCACGGTTTTGTCGTTGATCAGCAGAGGCCATGCGCCCACCGAGTGGTGCAGGACGCCGTCGGCTGCAGGCCACAACGCGTCCACGTCCCTGATACGGGACGCACCCACAACCCACCCGGAGTAGAGCCAGCCGTCGGCGATGACGTTCCAGACGTCGGCCGGCGGTGTGAGGAAGGTCTTCGAAACGGTGGCCATCTCAGTACTCACTTTCTGCTTGGAACTGCTGGGATTGGAACTGCGGGTTGCGCAGCCTACATCCGGCCGAATCGGGACCGGACCAGCGCGAACATCCCGTAACTGATGAGGCCGGCCGCGATCGCCACCAACAGGAAAGGCCCGGCCGGATGGTCGCGGAGCGCTTTGAGGCTTCCGTCCAGCCCGGTGGATTCGCCGGGCCGGTTCGTGGCGGCCGCCACCACGAACAACAGGCCCGCAAGGATCAGGGCGATGCCCTTGGCCACATGGCCGGCGACGCCCAACGCACTGATCATGCGCCCGCGCCGGGTGCCTTCGAAATGATGCAGTTCATCCTTGAACTGCTTCCGGACTCCCTTGACGATGAAGTAGATCCCGACGCCGATGACGGTCAGTCCCAGCGCGATCAGCGCCGGAACACCGAACGGGCTCCGGACGACGGCGGTGCTGAAGTCCCTCGTCGAATCGCCCGAGTCGCCGCGCATGCCCACCGCGAAGCCCAGGAAAGTGAGCCCCACGCTGCCGTAGGCCACGGCAAGGAATCCCGACGAGACGAGCTTGCCGAGCCGCTCGCCTGCCGGAAGGTGACGGGCGCGGAGGGTGGCTTCGCTCAGCTGCCACAGCGCCAGCCCCGCACAGCCGGTCAGCCCGGCCCACATCACGGCGGGACCCCACGGATTCGCGGCGAGCTGTTCGATGGCTCCCGTCGGTTCGGCCTGCCCGGGCTGGCCCAGGGCGAGGGCGATGGCGATGGCCCCGATCACAATGTGAAGCAGGGCCATCACGGCAAAGCCGGAACGGGCGACGACGTCCAGGGCCTTGGTGTTCGACACCGCCTCGGCCGCATCGGCGGCTTCGCCCAGGGCTGTCTCTTCGTCCGCCATTGCTAGCCGTTCATGGGGCCTTCGGCGTGGACCTTGTCTGCCCCAGGGCCGGTGAGTTTCACGGTGCAGCGGACGATGAGCTGGTCCGGCGCTGTGTGGACATCCGCCAGGGTGTCGCCCGGGTTGATGACCGTGTAGGTTTCGGTGCCGTCCTCAACGCCGAAGCCCCGTGAGGTGGCGTCCTGGGTTGCGTTGGCAAGGGCGTCGCGGCGCAGTTCGTCCAGGTACGCTTCGTCCCCGGACCGTGAGAGGTCACCGAATGCCCAACCGAAAAGGGTTCCGGATCCGTTCATATCGTTGATTTTACGCATCCCTCACCTTACCAAGATATTGATAAGGGTGCTTAGTAAAGGTTGCGGCGGCTGGTGCGGCTACGGCGCCCCCGCCAAGAGAGGCGGCCGGGTACGGCTGCGGCTAGGTGTGGCTGCTGTCCGCCGGGGGAAGATCCGGGTTCATGGGTTCAAGCTCCGGTTTTTCCGCCGTCCAGACCTGGATGACGGCCCAGATCACGGCAGCCATGGGTACGGAGAGGACCGCCCCGATGATGCCGGCCAGGATGGTTCCCGCGGTGAGGGCCATCAGGATGACCAGTGCGTGCAGTTGGAGGGACTTGCCCATAACGATGGGCTGGAGGAGGTCGCCCTCGAGCTGGTTCACGGCGATCACCACGGCCACCACAATCAGCGCCACGACGGGGCCGTTGGCCACGAGCGCCACCAGGGCGGCAAGGATTCCCGCGACGGTGGCCCCCACCAGGGGGATGAAGGCGCCCAGGAAGACGATGATGGCCAGCGGGATGGCCAGCGGAACCTGCAGGATCAGCAGGGCGGCACCGATGGCAACGGTATCCACGAGGGCCACGATGGCCGTGCCGCGGACGTAATCGCCCAGGACCTGGATGGTCCGCGCGCCGGCCCGGCGCAGCCTGGCTTCGCGTTCGCCGGTGAAGGGCCGGAGGAAGAAGTTCCAGATCTTGGCGCCGTCCTTCAGGAAGAAGAACAGGATGACCACCATCAGGCCCGTGCCGGCCAGGAACTCGGTCACCACGGAGAGTCCCGTGATGGCTCCGGAGCGGACCTGGCTGCTGGTGGCGAACTCGATGATGCCGGTCCTGGCCTGCTCAAGCTGCTCCCGGTCCAGCGGGAAGGGGCCGTTCAGGAGGAACGACTCCAGCTCGTCCAGGCCGGAGGACGCCTGGGTCACCAGCTCGCTCCACTGGCTGCGCACGGACATCACGATGACCGTGGTCACTGCGGCCAGCACCACGAGCAGGGCCACGAACGACAGGCCTGTTGCCACGCCGCCGTGCATCCCCCGCCGCCGCAGGAGGTTCACGAACGGCCCGATGGCCGCGGCGAGGATCAGCGCGATGAGTACCGGGATGACGAGGAGCCGGATCTGGAGGAGGGCGTAGACGGACACCACCACCACGGTGAGGACCAGGAGGATCTGGGCCGAGCGGATGCCGACCCTGCCCAGGCCGTCCGCCCAGAGATCACGGCGTTTGCCTTCGACGGTGACTTCGACTGATCTGGCCAAGGGGTACTCCAATTCGTCGGCTTGCAGAAGCGGGAAGCCCGGTCCGGCCGCGGCAAGAGCCGGGAACTCCCGGAAGCTAAGCCTACTGACGTTGCCCCGGCTACAGTCCGAGCCACTCCGCGCACGAGTTCAGGTTCCGGTTGACGCTGCCAACGGCCGCGGCTTCATCGTGGGCTTCGATGGCATCAACCAGCGTGCCGTGCCCTTCATCGGGGAGCCCGTTGAAGCCGCTGCGGCGCTGCTGCCGCAGCAGGTCGGCGTGGAAGACGCCGCCGAAGCTGACGTACAGCTCATGCAGCAGCGGATTGCCGGAAGCCTGCGCCACCAGGACGTGGAAATCCCAGTCGGCGCGCGCCCAGGATGCGTAGTCCTCGGCATGCCAGGCGTCATGGCGCTCACTGAGCAGGGCCCTCATGGCGGCGACGTGCTCCGGCTGTGCGTGGCGGGCGGCCAGCCGGGCTGCCTGGGTGTCCAGGCCCACCCGGACCTCGAGGATGTGTTCCTGTTTGTGGTCCTTGTACATCCGCTGCGCCGCGCCGGAGATTTCGCTGGTGGCCCGGACGTAGGTGCCGTCGCCGCGTCGTACCTCCAGCATTCCGCCGTGCGCCAAGGCCTTGATGGCCTCCCGCAGGGTGCCCCGGGAGACGCCGAGCCGGGCCATCAGTTCAGGCTCCGCGGGGATCTTCTGCTGCAGCTGCCATTCGCCGGAGTGGATCATTTCCCGGAGCTTGTCCGTGATTTCGTCGGCCAGTACGGGCCGGTGCGAAGCGGTGAGGGTCATGGCTTGGTCCTTGCCGTGAGTAGGTGCGCCACCACGATCTGCGCCAGGGCGATGGCCAGCAGCAGAATCAAGGGTACCGTCCAGCCGCCCGTGGCGCTGTGCAGCAGCCCCATGCCGAACGGTCCCGTCGTGGCGAGCAGGTAGCCCACCGACTGCGCCAGCGTGGACATGGCGGTGGTTTCCGCCGTTGTCCGTCCGCTGCGGCTGATCATCACCATGACCAGCGGGAAAATGCCGAGGCCGAACCCCAGCAGGACAGCCGGAACGGCGGCCAGTGCGGTCGGCAGGAGCATCAGGGAAACGATGCCCGCGAGCATGGTGACGCTGGCCAGGTAGAAGGCCGGGCGCAGCATCCGCGGCCGGGAACCGATGGCCATCAGCACCATGCCGGCCGGCACGGAGACCAGCTGCATCAGCCCGAACATCAGGCCGCTGTCCGTGGCGGTGAGTCCCGTGGTGGTGAGCATGTACGGGAACCAGCTGAGCACGGCGTAGGCCAGGAGCGCCTGGAGGGTGAAGATGGCGGTGAGCAGGGCCCCTTTGCGGGTCCGCAGGAGGGGCCACGGGGAAATGCGGGCGCCCCGGCCGGGGGTGGCATTCCGGTGGGCATGGAGGGCCACCGGGAGGAAGCCCAGGAAAGCGGCTACTGAGAGCAGGCCAATGGAGCCCACTCCTGCCGAGGCTGAACCCAGCGCCTGCGCCACCGGGACCACCAACACGGCCGTGACCGTGGCGCCGGTGGTCATGGTGACCGTGTAGAGCGCTGTCATGAGCGACGTCCGGTCCGCATAGTGCTCGCGGATGAACGAGGGCATGGCCACGTTGCAGACGGCGAGTCCGGACATGCCCGCCACCGTTCCGGCCAGCAGCATGCCCGTGGACGGGATGCCGCGCACCAGCAGGCCGGCTGCCAGCATTCCCAGGGCCAACAGGATGGCCTTCTCCACGCCCATCCGGCGGGTCAGCCAGGACGTTGCCGCGCCGGCCACGGCGAAACAGAGCGTGGGAATGGAAGGTATGACGGCGGCAACGAAGGCGCCGTAGCCCAGGACTTCCTGGAGGTCGTGCAGGAGTGCTGCGGCTCCGGTAATGCCGGCACGCAGGTTCAGTCCGATCAGCACCAGGGCAAGGACACCGAGGACGACGACGGCGCGCGGCCGGGCAGCGCCGGCCAGCGCAGCGGGTGGGGTGTCAGTTCCGGGTGGTGCCGTCGTCGTGGTTGCCATACTTAAACATTAGACGTTAGACGTTTGATGTTTGTAAAGATGTGGGGAACCTCTCCCGGGCCGTTTCCCTAGCCCTGCTGCCGTTGCGAGAGCCGCTGCACGGCCAGTGCCAGCCAGAGCTGCACCCGGTCCTGGGTCTGGGCGGGGTCGTAACCGGTCAGCTCGGTGATCTGTGCCAGCCGGTAACGCACGGTGTTGCGGTGCAGCGTCAGCGCCTCGGCGACGGCGGCCACCGAGCCGTTGTTGTTCAGGTAGCTTTCCAGCGTGGCCATCAGTTCGGCTCCGTGCAGGGCATCGAAGTTGCGCAGCGGGTTGAGTGACTCATTTGCCATGTCCGCCAGCGGCACGTCCTCGCTGGCGAGGAGCAGGGACGTCAGGCTGAGCCGCTCGGGCTCGTTGACGGGCAGGCCGTGGCTCGCCGCATCGCGGGCCTCGAAGTAGCTCCAGCGCAGCCCGTTGGGTTTGGTGTACGCGCCGCCGATGCCGATCGTGGCGTGGATGCCGGCCTCCGACAGATGGTCGCTGAGGCTTTTGGCCAGCGCGCTCGCGCCGCTGCCGTCGTCGTGGACCACGATGATCAGGTCCTTCCCGACGACGGCGGTCACCCCGTCCTCCAGCGGCCGCGGCACCGAGGAGCTCACCAGCTGCTTGGGGTGCGCCGCGGACTCGGCGAGGAGGACCACGCTCTTCCGGGTGCTGTTGACGCCGATGCCGGCGAGCCGCCGGGACGCCTCGCTGGATTCCAAGGTTCCGTGGATCACGTCCTCCAGGACCTGGCCGGAGAGGGCGCGCTGTGCCTGGCGCTGTTTGACCATGTTGTTCAGTTCAACGCTGATCAGGTTCTGGGCGTAGCCCACGATGCCGGAATCCTCGAAGGGCTGCCGGACCCAGAGGGTGCAGGCGTCGCGGCGGCCGGTGGGGATGGGATAGGACGCCCAGGTGTCCGCCGTGGGCGCCGGGTTGCCGGGCACGCTGTTGTACAGCTGCGCCGTGAACTGGGTGAGAACAATGTCCGTGCGCAGCATGGAGCCGAGGTTCTTGAGCAGTTCCGCGAGGCCGCCGCCGGTCAGCAGGGCGCGGGCCAGGATCTGGTGGCCCGCGATGAGCCTTTCCAGCTTGGCGTAGTGGTCCGCCGACTGGGCGTCCGCCACCAGCTTGGTAATGGCAATGAA
The DNA here is from genome assembly GCF_030718995.1 of Arthrobacter oryzae. Classification (NCBI taxonomy): domain Bacteria; kingdom Bacillati; phylum Actinomycetota; class Actinomycetes; order Micrococcales; family Micrococcaceae; genus Arthrobacter; species Arthrobacter oryzae. Next base: position 507,356 of record NZ_CP132204.1, on the reverse strand, counting down.
CGGCGTCTCGTAGGGAACCTCCACCACGGGAAGGCCCCAGCGGTTGGCCTCGGCAACCAGTGCCGGCGGAACGGCGTCGTGCGTCAGCCCGACCCCGAAGCCGATTCCCACCGCGCCGGCCCGCTGCACCTGCCGCACAAAACGGCGCTGGTCCGGGGCGGCCTTCAGCCGCATGCCCGTGGTGAGCACCAGTTCGCCGCCGTTCAGGAAGCGCTGCGGGTCCTCCTGCTCGGTGACGGCAACCCACTGGATGTCCTGGTGCCACGTCGTCTCGGCCAGGCCGGATTTAACGAGCTTGAGCGACTGGACGCCCAGCAGGGCGGCGAGGGAAATTGCCATGGATTCAGGATAACTGCGAGCTGGTCAACCGCACTAAAGGATTCCGGGGATGGTGTGCAGGTGGCTATTCCTTGCGTGGACGGGCTGGCATAGGCTCGTGAGCAGTCGCAATACTGGGCCGGTTGCAGAAACCGGCTGCAGAAACCAGCATGAAAGAGGTTGTACACCGTGGTCCAAACCTTGCAGAACTTCATCAACGGCGAGTTCGTCACGCCCGCAGGCACCGGCCTGCTGGACATCGTGAACCCCACCAACGGTGAAGTGGTGGCCAAGTCGCCCGTCTCGGTGCACGCCGACGTCGACGCCGCCATGAAGGCCGCCAGCGACGCGTTCAAAACCTGGAAGCACGTCACCCCGGGCCAGCGCCAGCTCATGCTCCTCAAACTTGCCGATGCCGTGGAAGCCAACAGCGACGAGCTCGTGGAAGCCCAGCACCGCAACACCGGCCAGGTCCGCTCGCTGATCGCGTCCGAGGAAGTGGCCGCCGGCGCCGACCAGCTCCGTTTCTTCGCAGGTGCCGCCCGCATCCTCGAAGGCAAGTCAGCCGGCGAGTACTTCGAAGGCCACACCTCCTACGTGCGCCGTGAACCCATCGGCGTCGTGGCCCAGGTGGCCCCCTGGAACTACCCGTTCCTGATGGCCATCTGGAAGATCGGCCCCGCGCTCGCGGCCGGCAACACCGTGGTCCTCAAGCCCTCGGACACCACCCCCGAATCCACCCTGGTCCTCGCCCGCCTCGCCGGGGAGATCTTCCCGGCCGGCGTCCTCAACGTGGTCCTCGGAACCGGCGAAACCGGCGCCATGATGGTGGAGCACAAGGTCCCCGGCCTCGTCTCCATCACCGGATCCGTGCGAGCCGGCATTGCGGTGGCCTCGGGTGCGGCCAAGGGCCTCAAGCGCGCGCACCTGGAGCTCGGCGGCAAGGCCCCGGCCATTGTGTTCAAGGATGCGGACATCAAGAAGAGCGCCGCAGCCATTGCCGAGTTCGCCTTCTTCAACGCCGGCCAGGACTGCACGGCCATCACGCGCGTGCTGGTTGAGGACTCGGTCCACGACGACGTCGTGGCGGCCATGGTGGAACACACCAGGACGCTGCACACCGGTTCGCAGAACGACGAAGACAACTACTTCGGCCCGCTCAACAACGTGAACCACTTCAACGCCGTGACGTCCGTGGTGGAGCACCTGCCCGAGAACTGCAGGATTGTCACCGGCGGGCACCGCGCGGGGGACAAGGGCTTCTTCTTCGAACCCACCATTATCACCGGCGCCAAGCAGACGGATGACATCGTGCAGAAGGAAACCTTCGGGCCGGTCATCACCGTGCAGAAGTTCAGCACCGAGGCCGAGGCCGTGGAGTTGGCGAACGACGTCGACTACGCCCTGGCCTCCAGCGTCTGGACCACCGACCACGGCACCGCCATGCGCGTCAGCCGCGACCTGGACTTTGGCGCGGTGTGGATCAACACGCACATCCTGCTGACGGCCGAAATGCCCCACGGCGGATTCAAGCAGTCCGGCTACGGCAAGGACCTGTCCATGTACGGCGTCGAGGACTACACGCGCATCAAGCACGTGATGAGCGCGCTCGACGCATAACCCGAACGCATAACGCAGCCGCATAACTCCGACGCACAACATTCCCCACGACTTTCCAGAAAGGCATTCCCATGACTGCAACCGCCCATGACATCACCTACCGTCTCGAGCAGAAGCGCCGCGTCCAGGCAGACTTCCCCGGCCCCAAGTCCGTTGCCCTGACTGAGCGCCGCAAGGCCGTCGTGGCCGCCGGCGTCGCCTCCAGCGTCCCCGTGTTCGTTTCCGACGCCGACGGCGGCATCATCCACGACGTGGACGGCAACTCCTTCATCGACCTCGGGTCAGGCATCGCCGTGACCAGCGTCGGCGCGTCCGATCCCGCCGTCGTCGGGGCCGTGAAGGAAGCCGTGGAGCACTTCACCCACACCTGCTTCATGGTCACCCCGTACGAGGGCTACGTTGCCGTCGCCGAGCAGCTGAACCGCCTCACCCCGGGTGACCACGAAAAGCGCACGGTGCTGTTCAACTCCGGCGCCGAAGCCGTGGAAAACGCCGTCAAGGTGGCGCGCCTGGCCACCGGCCGCGACGCCGTCGTTGCCTTTGACCACGCCTACCACGGCCGCACCAACCTGACCATGGCGCTGACCGCCAAGGCCATGCCGTACAAGACCAACTTCGGCCCGTTCGCGCCCGAGGTCTACCGCATGCCCATGAGCTACCCGTTCCGCGAGGAAAACCCCTCGATCACCGGTGCCGAGGCCGCTAAGCGCGCCATCACCATGATCGAAAAACAGATCGGCGGCGAATCCGTGGCCGCGATCATCATCGAACCGATCCAGGGCGAGGGCGGCTTCATCGTCCCGGCCGAGGGCTTCCTGCCGGCACTGGCCGCCTGGGCCAAGGAAAAGGGCATCGTTTTCATCGCCGATGAGGTCCAGTCCGGCTTCTGCCGCACGGGCGAATGGTTCGCCGTGAACCACGAAGGTGTTGTACCGGACATCATCACCATGGCCAAGGGCATCGCCGGCGGCATGCCGCTGTCCGCGATCACCGGACGCGCCGACTTGCTCGACGCCGTCCACCCGGGCGGCCTGGGCGGCACCTATGGCGGGAACCCGGTTGCCTGCGCCGCTGCCCTCGCCTCCATCGGCTCCATGGAGGAATACGACCTCAACGCCCGCGCCAAGCACATCGAGGACCTGGCCACCGGCCGCCTCCGCGAGCTGCAGGGTGAGCTTGCCGCTTCCGGGAAGTCCGTGATCGGCGACATCCGCGGACGCGGCGCCATGCTGGCCATCGAACTGGTGCAGGCCGGCTCCAAGGAACCGAACCCGGAGCTGACCAAGGCCGTTGCCGCCGCCTGCCTCAAGGAAGGCGTCATCATCCTCACCTGCGGCACTTACGGCAATGTGATCCGCCTGCTGCCGCCGCTGGTCATCGGCGATGAGCTGCTGCTCGACGGCCTTGAGGTGCTGGCAGCCGCCATCAAGGCGCACGCCTAGCCTCAGTCATTCCAACCAGAGAGCCGCGGACCGATGGTCCGCGGCTCTCTGTGTTTTCGGGCCCAATGTCACCTCTGATTTGTGCCTGCGTGGACTAGAGTCAGCAGTACCACTGCAGGAAACGCAGACCGGCCGACGTCGCCCGGGAACCCCGAGCGAGGCTGGATTCTGCCCCAGACCCACAAAGGGGTTCACCCATGCGATACGTAGTTGGCTACACACCGAACGAGCGCGGCGCGGATGCCGTTGCCCTGGCCACCGCATTGGCCCGGGCGCAGGGCGCGCAGCTGGATCTGGTCTTTGTGGTGGACAAAGGCCTGCATGTTGCCCAGGACGTGGCGAGCGGCCATGTCCTCGCCAACGAGAAGGCCGTGCAGGACGCGCAGCGTGAAGGGCTCAGCCTGGTCCCGGACGACGTCCCCGTGGAGTTCCATGCGCGGCATGCGGATTCGTTCGCTGCGGGACTGATCGAGGCAGCCGTGGCCAACGACGCCGCGCTTATCGTGGTTGGCGCGGCCAGCAACGGCCTGTTCAAGCGCCACACCGTGGGCAGCGTGGCCAACGGACTCCTGCATGCTTCGCCGGTGCCCGTCGCACTGGCTCCGCGCGGATACCGCCGGACCGAACCCATTTCCCGGCTGACGCTCGCGGTGGGCCAGCGCGCCGGCGCAGAAGCCGCGATCGACGTCGCCATCGGGGCGGCAGGGCGCCGAAGCGTGCCGCTGCGGATGGTCTCCCTGGTGGAGCTCGACGCTGAAGGGGACCCGGGGGAAGTGGTCAACGCGGCGCACATCCACGCGAACACCGTGCTCACCGAAGCCTCGCGGCGCCTCCCTGACGGGCACAAGGTCACCGTGGAGGTGGCCCACGGACGCACCATCGAGGAATGCATCGATGACCTCGAATGGGACGACGCCGAGATCCTGATCGTGGGATCCTCGCGCCTTGCCGAGCGCAACAAGCTGTTCATCGGCAGCACGGCCAACAAGGTGCTCCGGGCGCTGCCGGTGCCCATGGTGGTCATCCCGCGCGAGTACGAGCGGGTGGACACGGCCATGGCGCCCTAACGCGCCCCTCCGCCACGCGCTGCCGCCCCGGCGAGGGCACGCTTCCGTGCCACGGAATTCCTGCGCGTGGCCGCCAGCATGTCCACCGTCAGCACCAGCAGCGCCAGCCAGACCACCCCGAACCCGATCCAGCGGTCCAAGGTCATGGCTTCCTGGAACACCACGAGGGCCACAATGAACTGCAGCACGGGGGCGAAGTACTGCAGCAGCCCGATCGTGGTCATGGGCAGCCGGCGGGCGGAGGCTCCGAAGAACAGCAGCGGCACGGCCGTGATCACGCCTGAGGAGACCAGCAGCCAGAAGTGCCCCGAACCGTGAGTGCCAAGCGTCGCCGCACCGCTCACGGCCAGGAAGATCATGGTGGCGGCCGCCAAGGGCGTGAGCACCACGGTTTCCATGGTCAGGCTGGTGACCGCGTCCGCCTTCGGGCCGATCCGCTTCTTGACGAAGCCGTAGAGGCCGAAGCTGAAGGCCAGCGTCAGCGCGATCCACGGGAGTTTGCCGTAGGAAATCGTCAGGACCACCACGGCAACAAAGCCGATGCCGACGGCGGCCCACTGGAGCGGACGCAGCGTTTCCTTCAGCACGAACACGCCCAGCAGCACGGAGACGAGCGGGTTGATGAAATAACCCAGGGAGGCTTCCACGGCCTGGCCGGTGGTCACGCCGTAGGTGTAGGTCAGCCAGTTCACCGCGATCAGCGCCGCGGCGATGGACAGCGTGCCGAGCACGGTCCGGTCTCGGAACGCGGCTGCCAGGACGCGCCAGGACCGGGTCACCGTGATCAGCAGGGTGCAGAACACCAGCGACCACACCACCCGGTTGGCTACAATTTCCACCGCGCTGGCGGGCTGCAGGACGAAGAAGTACAGGGGCAGCAGCCCCCAGAGCCCGTAAGCGCCGATCCCGAAGAGGACGCCCGCCGTCGTGTCCTTGTCCACTGCCTTAAGGGCGACGCCGGGGGCGGTCAGGGCAGGTGAGGTGGCGGTTCCGTCGGTTGTAGGCACACGATCAATAACACCACCTCCGCGGGCGGTATTCCGGCAGCACGGCACCGGTTCGAGGAAGCGGTCTGCGCAGGTCTTGCAGTACTCAGTATGCTTACCACTATGAACGTGCTTCTCCGGAAAGCCCCTCGATGAGGCTCCGTCACAGCAACGCCTCGGGCAGGGGCTACCGGCGCCTTGCCGCTGGCACCGGCTTCACCTACCGCGACCTGGACGGTTCCACACTGCCTCCGGGCCCCGTCCGGGAACGGCTGGAAAGCATCGGCATTCCGCCGGCCTGGACCGATGTCTGGATCGCGCCCTACGACAACGGGCACATCCAGGCCACCGGGCTCGACGCCGTGGGCCGCCGGCAGTACATCTACCACCCGGCCTGGCGGGAAAAGAAGGACCGGCTCAAGTTCGACCGTGCCCTCCAGCTCGCCGAATCGCTGCCGAGCGCGCGCAGGCGGGTCACCATGGACCTCCGCAGCGACGGTTTCTCCCGCGAACGCGTCCTGGCCGGTGCCTTCAGGATGCTGGACAGCGGCTCGCTGCGGGTCGGGTCCGAGCGGTACACCAACGAGAACGGCAGCCACGGCCTGGCCACCCTGCTCTGCGCGCATGTGAAAGTCAAGAAGGAGAGCCTCCGGCTCAGTTTTCCCGCCAAGAGCGGTAAGACCTGGGATTCGGAGATCGACGACGCCGACCTCGCCGCCCTGGTGCGCTCGCTCAAGCGCCGCGGGGGCAACGCCAGGCTGCTGGCGTACAAGAACGGTCGCAGCTGGCATCCGGTGGGCAGCGCGGAGATCAACGACTACGTGAAGGAGCGCACCGGCGCGGACTTCACCGCCAAGGACTTCCGGACGCTCCGGGGCACCGTGGCCGCGGCGGTCAGCCTGGCCCGGACCGGCCCGCAGGCCACGGTGGCTGCCAGGAAGCGGGCCATCAGCCTGGCGATGCAGGACGCTGCGGCGGTGCTGGGGAACACGCCGTCGATCGCCCGGAAGAGCTACGTGGACCCGCGGCTGCTGGACCACTACTCCGCGGGGGAGACCATCGACCCCCACCGGACGGGCTCGGCCGAAGCCGAACTCCGGGCCCTGCTGTACCGCGAGGGAGACGTCGTATCCATTGGCAGATCCGCAGGGAAGGCCAGTTGACCGCCTAGAATAGGGGTTTGTGCGCTAAGCGATTTGGCGCAGTCTCTCAGTTCTGGAAGGGCTCCCGGTGTCCAACTCGGCCGCAACCACCCCCAAACGTCCCCTCCGCGTCGCGATCGTCGGCGCCGGACCGGCCGGCGTCTACGCCGCGGACATCCTGACCAAATCCAATGAGGTCAAGGACGGCGACGTCGAAGTCAGCATCGACCTGTTCGAGGCCTACCCCGCCCCCTACGGCCTGATCCGCTACGGCGTGGCCCCGGACCACCCACGCATCAAGGGCATCGTCAACGCCCTGCACAAGGTCCTGGACCGCGGCGACATCCGGTTCCTGGGCAACGTGACGTACGGCCGCGACCTGAAGCTGCACGATTTCCGCGCCTTCTACGACGCCGTGATCTTCTCCACGGGCGCCATCAAGGACGCGGACCTCAACATTCCCGGCGTCGAACTCGAAGGATCGTTCGGCGGCGCCGACTTTGTGTCCTGGTACGACGGGCACCCGGACGTGTCCCGCGACTGGCCGCTGGACGCCAAAGAGATCGCCGTCATCGGCAACGGCAACGTGGCCCTGGACGTGGCCCGCATGCTGGTGAAGCACGCGGACGAGCTCCTGTCCACGGAAATCCCGGACAACGTCTACCGGGCGCTGAAGAACTCCCCGGTGACTGACGTGCACGTCTTCGGCCGCCGCGGCCCGGCCCAGGTGAAATTCACCCCGCTGGAACTGCGCGAGCTCAGCCACGCCAAGGACGTTGACATCGTGCTCTACCCGGAGGACTTCGAGTTCGACGAAGCCTCCGAGGAAGCCATCCGCACCAACAACCAGACCAAGACCATGGTGAACACCATGACCAACTGGCTGGTGGAAGAGCACGCCGAAGCCGAGGTGCCGTCCTCCCGCCGGCTGCACCTGCACTTCCTGCACAGCCCGGTGGAGATTTACGACGCCGCCGGCAACACTGCTGGCACCGGCAAGGTGGCGGGCATCAAGTTTGAACGCATGCAGCTGGACGGCACGGGCAACGTCAAGGGGACGGGGGAGTACCTCGACTACCCGGTCCAGGCGGTGTACCGGGCCATCGGCTACCACGGCTCCCCGCTGGATGAACTGGAATACGACGCCCGGGCCGGTGTCATTCCCAACGAAGGCGGCCGGGTGCTGGACGCCGACGGCAACCCGGTGCCCGGGATCTACGCCACGGGCTGGATCAAGCGCGGCCCGGTGGGCCTGATCGGGCATACCAAGGGCGACGCCCTGGAGACCATCGGCTGCCTGCTGGAGGACCGGCTGACGCTCCCGCCGGCGCAGAATCCGGATCCGCACGCCATCATCGCCCTGCTCGAGGAGCGCGGCGTGGAGTACACCACCTGGGAAGGCTGGAACCGGCTGGACGCGCACGAAGCAGCCCTCGGGAAGGCATGGACCGAAGCGGAGGCGGACACCGGCGTCGTACGTGAACGCGTGAAGGTGGTGCCGCGCGAGGAAATGATCCGCATTTCCCGCGGCGCCGAGGACTGACCCGAGGGCTAACCCTATGGCGGCCGGCTGGATGGCAATACACTGAGCAGACCAATCCAGCACGGCATGCCGTCACGCCTGGCACACCGTTGTGCCGGCAAGGGAGTTCGATGACGAAAACAAATCAGCCGGCAGTTCCGGGCCCGGACGCCGCGGCGCTGCTCCAGCGGCACGCCCTGGCGGGCCACGAGCTGCTCGGAGCGACCGGCCACGCCGGCAGCATGCACCTGCCCGGACTGCGCAGCCTGGTGGAGGAATCCTGGCAGCGGTCAGTCCAGTTCCGGGCCAACCCGGACAACCCCGAAGCGCCCCTTGCCCTGGACCGGGAAGAACTGGACGAATACCGCCGTCAGCATCCGCTGGCCACCATCATGCCGGTCATCCACAAACTCCTGGTCCTGCCCAGCCACGACAGCGGCCTGCTGGTTGCCGTGGGTGACGAGGTGGGCCGGCTCCTGTGGGTGGAGGGCGACGCCGTGACACAGCGCCGGGCCGAAGGCATGATGTTCGTGGCCGGCGCCGACTGGTCCGAGGCCAGCGTCGGCACCAGCGCTCCGGGCACTGCCCTCGCCCTGGGCCGCAGTATCCAGATTTCCGGCGCTGAGCACTACAAGCGCTCCGTCCATCCATGGAGCTGCACGGCCGTGCCCTTCCACGACCCCGACTCCGGCGCCCTGCTGGGGGTCGTGGACATCACCGGCACCGAATCCGCCGTTGCACCGCACACCCTCTCCCTCGTGGAAGCCACCGTCGCGGCGGCCCAGGCCCAGTTGCGCGTGGAGCGGCTCCAGCTCGCCGCGGCCCGCCAGGCGGCACCGGCACGACGGCGGACCACTGCCTCCGCGGGCCGGACGGCTTCCGCTGCGGGCACCGGAAGCCTCTACCGCAACAGCCTCCAGCTCCTCGGCCGGGACCAGGCACTGCTCAGCATCGAAGGGCGTACCGTGGCGCTCTCGGCCCGGCACAGCGAAATCCTGGCACTCCTCAGCGTCCATCCGGACGGACTGAGCGCCGAGGAGCTCTGCACACTGCTGTACCCCGGCGAGGGCACGTCCATGACCCTGCGACCGGAGATGGTGCGCCTGCGCAAGGTCCTGCAGCAGCTCAGCCCGGATGCCGTCCCCGGCTCGCGCCCGTACCGGCTGCCCGTGGACCTGATGCCGGATTCCAGCCAGGTGCTCAACTGCCTGCAGCGCGGCGCGCACCGCATCGCGCTCGAGATCTACCGCGGCGCCGTCCTGCCCCGCTCGGAGGCGCCGGGCATCGTCGACCTCAGGGACCGCGTCTCCTCGCTGCTGCGCGAAGCGGTGCTCACCGACGGCAGCGCGGATGCGCTGCTGAAGTACGCGGAACTGCCGGAAGCAAAGAACGACGTCGGCGTCCGCCTTGCCGCGCTGAAGCTCCTGCCGCCGCGCTCGCCCAAGCGGGCCGCCGTCGTCGCCGATCTTGAACGGCTGGAAACCGAACTCAGCGCCTAACCCCCTGACGTGATCTGAATCACGCGGTTGCAACCTGACTGCAACCTCCCCGCTCCTACGCTGAATGCAACGGCGGCCGCCAGCACAGGCCGCTCAACATCTTGCACAGCAAAGGAGCTAGCAATGACTGTCTACGCACAGCCCGGTACCGAAGGTTCGAAGGTCACGTTCAAGGACCGCTACGAGAACTGGATCGGCGGCGAGTGGGTTGCCCCCGTCAAGGGCCAGTACTTCGAGAACATCACCCCGGTCACCGGCAAGGCATTCTGCGAGGTGGCCCGCGGCACGGCCGAGGACATCGAACTGGCCCTGGACGCCGCCCACAAGATCGCGCCCTCCTGGGGCAAGACCTCCGTCGCCGAGCGCGCAGCCATCCTGAACAAGATCGCGGACCGCATCGACGAGAACCTCGAGATGCTCGCCGTCGCCGAGTCCTGGGACAACGGCAAGCCGATTCGCGAAACCCTCAACGCGGACATTCCGCTGGCCGCCGACCACTTCCGCTACTTCGCCTCCGCCGTCCGGGCCCAGGAAGGCCGCCTGTCACAGCTTGACGACGACACCACCGCCTACCACTACCACGAGCCCCTCGGCGTCGTAGGCCAGATCATCCCGTGGAACTTCCCCATCCTCATGGCCGTCTGGAAGCTCGCCCCGGCACTGGCCGCCGGCAACGCCGTGGTCCTTAAGCCTGCCGAGCAGACGCCCTCCTCGATCCTGGTCCTGATGGAACTCATCGGCGACCTGCTGCCTGCCGGCGTGCTCAACGTGGTCAACGGCTTCGGCGTCGAGGCCGGCAAGCCCCTCGCCTCCAGCCCCCGGATCCGCAAGATCGCCTTCACCGGCGAAACGTCCACTGGCCGGCTGATCAGCCAGTACGCCAGCCAGAACCTGATCCCGGTCACCTTGGAACTCGGCGGCAAGAGCCCGAACATCTTCTTCAACGACGTTGCCGAGTCCGACGACGCGTTCTATGACAAGGCACAGGAAGGCTTCGCGCTGTTCGCCTTCAACCAGGGCGAAGTCTGCACCTGCCCCTCCCGCGCCCTGGTCCAGGAAGACATCTACGACTCCTTCATGGCCGACGCCGTGGCCCGTGTGGAGAAGATGATTCAAGGCAACCCGCTTGACACCGAAACCCAGGTGGGCGCACAGGCCTCCAACGACCAGCTGGAAAAGATTCTCTCCTACATCGACATCGGCAAGCAGGAAGGTGCCAAGGTGCTCACCGGCGGCGCCCGCGCCCAGCTGGAAGGCGATTTGGCCGGCGGCTATTACGTCCAGCCGACCGTCTTCGAAGGCAACAACAAGATGCGGATTTTCCAGGAGGAGATCTTCGGCCCGGTGGTTTCCGTGACCCGCTTCAGTGACTACAGCGACGCCATGGACATCGCCAACGACACGCTCTACGGCCTGGGCGCCGGCGTCTGGTCCCGCAACGGCAACGTTGCGTACCGTGCCGGCCGCGAAATCCAGGCGGGCCGTGTCTGGGTCAACAACTACCACGCCTACCCGGCCGGCGCCGCGTTCGGTGGTTACAAGTCCTCCGGCATCGGACGTGAAAACCACTCCATGATGCTGGACCACTACCAGCAGACCAAGAACCTCCTGGTCAGCTACAACGAAAACAAGCTCGGCTTCTTCTAGGCCGCTCTGAGCCCGGGCGGGGACGGACTGCACGCATCCGTCCCCGTCCGCACCACCTGGCCACCCCTCAGGAAGGCAGCACGACCCCTTTACCGCCCCCTCTAAAGCAATGCTTTAACGACGCAAGGATTTCGCCAATGACGACGACAATGCAAGCAGCCGTAGTAACTGAATTCGGTAAGGATCTCCAGATCCAGACCCTCCCCATTCCCACCCCGGGACGCGGTGAGGCGCTGGTCAAGGTCATCACCACCGGCGTCTGCCACACGGACCTTCACGCAGCCGAGGGCGACTGGCCGGTCAAGCCTTCACCGCCGTTTATCCCCGGCCACGAAGGGGTAGGCGAAGTTGTTGCCTTGGGAGAGGGCGTCACGGATTTGGCTGTCGGAGACCTCGTGGGCAACGCCTGGCTCTGGTCCGCCTGCGGTGACTGCCAGTACTGCCGCACCGGCTGGGAAACCCTCTGTGAAGCGCAGAAGAATGCGGGCTACAGCGTTGACGGCTCGTTCGGGCAGTACATGCTGGTGGACAGCCGCTTTGCCGCCAGGATTCCCGCGGGTTCGGACCCCGTTGAGGTGGCTCCCGTCCTTTGTGCCGGCGTCACTGTCTATAAGGGACTGAAAATGACCGAGGCCAAGCCGGGTCAATGGGTCACCATTTCCGGCATCGGCGGCCTCGGGCACATCGCCGTCCAGTACGCCGTGGCGATGGGCCTGCGGGTCGCCGCCGTGGACATTGCGGACGACAAGCTGGCTTTGGCCAAGAAGCACGGCGCGGAACTCACCGTGAACGCGCTGCACGAAGATCCCGCCGAAGTCATCCAACGTGAAACCGGAGGTTGCCATGGAGTTCTGGTCACTGCAGTGCACCCGTCAGCTTTCGGGCAAGCGATCGGGATGGCGCGCCGTGGCGGAACCATCGTGTTCAACGGGCTGCCGCCGGGCGACTTCCCGGCGCCGATCTTTGAGATCGTGCTCAAGGGCCTGACGGTCCGGGGCTCCATCGTGGGCACCCGGCAGGACCTTGAGGAAGCACTCGAGTTCTATGCAGAGGGCAAGATCCACCCCACCGCATCCACCCGGGAGCTCTCCGAAGTCAACGCCGTTCTTGACGAGATGAAGCACGCCAAGATCGACGGCCGCGTCGTCATCAAGTACTGATGTCGCAGGCGAGGCTTGATGCCGCAGTGACGCTGCCCGGGGAGGACATCTCCCGGGTGGCGCTCACCGCCGAGGCCGTGGAACTGCTCAGGAAACTCTGGATCCAGCACGGGCCCCTGATGTTCCATCAGTCCGGCGGCTGCTGCGACGGGTCCTCGCCGATGTGCTACCCGGCCGGGGAATTCATCACCGCTGACGCGGACGTCCTCCTGGGACTGTTCGACATCGCCGACGGGGTGGAGCCGAAACCCCTCGAGTTCTGGATGTCCAGGGAACAGTTCAGCTACTGGAGCCACACCCACCTGACCGTGGACGTGGTCCAGGGTCGGGGGAGCGGGTTCTCGGTTGAGGCGCCGGAAGGCAAGCGTTTCCTGATCCGGTCAAAGCTCATGGACTGGCCGGTCTGAGCTGCCCCGTCCAACAGCGCCCAAACGGAGCGCGAGCGAACAGTTGCGGCCCCTCTCGCGAAGGGCTCCAACTGTTCGTTCGCGCTCAACGGCGTCTCACTATCTGGAATAAATGTGACCGTCCACTGGATGGACACTACTCTTGATAAGTCTGTTTCCAGCAAGCTATCGAGATTGTGGACTTTCCTATGAACCTTTTCCGGACGAAATCCATCGAGCAGTCGATCGCCGACGCCGATGAACCCGGACGCAAGCTGAAGCGTTCCCTGAGCACCTGGGACCTCATGATCATGGGCGTCGCCGTTGCTGTCGGAGCCGGGATCTTCTCCGTCGGCGCCAAAGCCGCAGCGAACTTCGCCGGTCCTGCCGTCACGGTGTCCTTCGCGATTGCCGCCGTCACCTGTGCGCTGGCCATCATGTGCTACGCCGAGTTTGCCACGGCCATTCCGGTGGCCGGTTCCGCCTACGTCTTCACGTACGCCACCATGGGCGAGCTGCTGGCCTGGATCATCGGCTGGAACCTCATCCTGGAGCTCTTCACCGCCGCGGCCGTGATCGCCAAGTACTGGGGCATCTACCTCAGCAAGGTCTTTGCGCTGATGGGCGTGGACATTCCGCCCGCCGTTTCGCTCGGCGGCGTTGACCTCTACTGGGGTGCGTTCCTGATCGTGGCCGTCTTCACCGTGCTGCTGGTGCTGGGGACAAAGCTGTCCGCCCGCGTCGGCAACATCTTCACCCTCATCAAGATCGGCGTCGTGCTGTTCGTGATCGTGGTGGGCTTCACCTACGTGAAGGTCGAAAACTACTCGCCGTTCGTTCCGGCCTCCGAACCCACCGGCAGCGCCGGAACCGCCGACGTCCTCAAGCAGTCCTTCTTCGGCTTCCTGACCGGAGCCGCCCCGGCGCAGTACGGCACCCTGGGAATCTTCGCCGGCGCGGCGCTGGTCTTCTTCGCCTTCATCGGATTCGACGTGGTGGCCACCTCTGCCGAGGAAGTCAAGAACCCGCAGAAGACCCTGCCGCGCGGCATCTTCGGCGGCCTGGCCATCGTCACGGTCCTGTACATCCTGGTGTCGCTCGCCCTGACCGGCATGGTGTCCTACACCCAGCTGGCGGAGGCCGAGAACCCCACCCTCACCACCGCGTTCGAAGCCGTGGGCAACACCGACGCCGCCAAGATCATCGCCTTCGGCTCCCTGGTGGGTCTCACCACAGTGATCATGGTGCTGCTGATGGGCCTGTCCCGCGTTGTCCTGGCCATGAGCCGCGACGGCCTGCTGCCGCGCTCGCTGTCCAAGACCAGCACCATCCGTGCGACGCCGGTCCGCCTCCAGATCATCTGCGGTGCGGCCGTTGCCCTCGTGGCCGGCCTGACCAATGTGGACCTGCTGGAGGAAATGATCAACATCGGAACGCTGTCCGCCTTCGTGATGGTGAGCCTGGGCATCCTGGTCCTGCGGAAGAAGCGTCCGGACCTGAAGCCGGCCTTCCGCGTACCATTCGGCAAGGTGCTTCCGGTTGTGTCCGCCCTCCTGTGCCTCTACCTGATGACGAACCTCGCAGTGGAGACGTGGATCTTCTTCGCCATCTGGCTGGTCATCGGTGTGGCGATCTACTTCGCCTACGGCCAGCGCCACTCCCGGCTTAATGAAAAATTCGCGGAAGCCAAGGCCGCAGTCAACGGTGCACCGCAGGCCACCCCTCAGGCCAGCCAGGACGACGACGAGGACGCGCTCACGCGCGGCTGACCTCCCGTCCGTCCCCGGCATCCTGCCGGAATCCGCTTTGGCCATGACTCCATAAGATGGAGTCATGGCCAAAGCTGTTAAACCGGAACGCAAGGTGGAGTTGTTGTCCGCCATTCAGGATTACCTGATGGATAAAACGCTCGCTGAGCTCACGTTCCGGAGCCTGGCGGACGGCCTGGGCATCAGCTCCTACGTGCTGGTCTATCACTTCGGCAACCGCGAACAGCTGGTCAACGAGATCATCGGCTCCATCGAATCCCGGCTGGACAGCATGCGCACCACGGACGTCCGGGACATCGACAGGGAGGCCTGGCGGTCCTACCTGATGGAGTCCTGGCAGTGGACCATGGCCCAGCGGAACCGCCACCTGGCCAGGCTTGAGTTCGAGGCCACCGCGCAGGACGTGGTGGCATCCTCGCCCCGCGGAACCGCCCAGGACCACTTCCGCATGCTCCACGAAAAAGCCCGTGACTGGCTGGTGGTGCAGGGGATCCGTCCGGAATTCGCCGACACCGACGCGCGCCTCTTCACCTCCACGTTCTACGGCCTGCAGTTCGACTTTGTGGTGATGAACCAGCCCGAGGAAGCCACCAAGGCATTCGAGCTGATGGTTGCCGTGTTCTTCTCGAACCTGGAGCACCGCCTGGCCACGGAGGGCCAGCACGTCTGACCTCCCGGCCTCGCGTCGGCACGGGACCGGCGGCCCTTACTCCGTCGTCTCAGAGCTGTAACAATGACCCTTAAGTAGGTGCGGTTGACCTCGCATCATGCTTAGATCGGATTGTTTGAACAGATGTTCGAAGAGCGAACATTTGCGGCTTGGAGGCTCATCACTGCCAAGTCAATGGGCACAAAGGAGTGAACATGAAACGTCGTTTTATTGCCGTGCTGGCAGCCGCCTCCGTTCTGGGCTTGTCGGCCTGCGGCAGTGGCTCGCCCAGTTCCACCGGCGGTGGAACTGCAACGGGAACCGCCGGCGGAGGGTCGGACCTGACCAAGGTCAGCGTCGGCGTCATTCCCATCGTCGACTGCGCACCCATCTACCTGGGCGACAAGCAGGGCTTCTTCAAGGAAGAAGGCCTCCAGCTCGACATCCAGACTGCCACGGGCGGCGCGGCGATCGTTCCCGGCGTCGTCAGCGGCAGCTTCGACTTCGCCTTCTCCAACCTGATCTCGGTGATGGTCGCCAAGGACAAGGGCCTCGACCTGAAGTTCGTGGCCAACGGGGCCTCCACCACCGGCGAAGAGGGCAAGGACATCGGAGGTGTGGTGGCCCCGGCCGGGTCCAGCATCAAGTCCGCGAAAGACCTTGCCGGCAAGACAGTTTCGGTGAACAACCTCTCCAATATCGGCGACACCACCATCAAGTCGGTCATCGAAAAGGACGGAGGAGACCCCAAGAGCGTGAAGTTCGTGGAGGTTGCCTTCCCGGACGCCCCGGCGGCCCTGGCCAACAAGCAGGTGGATGCGGCGTGGATCCTGGAGCCGTTCCTGTCCAAGGCTGTGGCTGAAGGCGGCACGATCGTCTCCTCGAACTTCGTCCAGATGAGTCCGGAACTGGACATCGCCGGCTACTTCACCAAGGCGGACACCATCTCAGGCAAGGCTGAGCTGACGCAGAAGTTCACCCGCGCGATGAACAAGTCCCTCGAATACGCGCAGGAGCATCCGGAGGAAGTCCGCGAGATCGTGGGCACCTACACCAAGATCGATGAGGCCACCCGGGCCAAAATGATCCTTCCCCGGTACCGCGTTGAATTCAATGAAGACGCGTTCAAGACCCTCGGCGACGCTGCAGCCAAGTACGGGACGCTGGGCAAGGCCCCGAGCGCAGACGACCTCCTCCCGTGAGTTCAACGACCCAAACCTCCGGTGGTGCCGCTCCCGGTGTGGAGCGGCCCCGCCGGCAGGTGCGCAAGATGCCGACGAAGCAACTGCTCGGCTTGGCGGGGATCCTCGGGTTCCTGGTCACCTGGGAGCTCATTCCCCGGCTCGGCCTGATCGATGCCCGCTATCTGCCGCCCGCGAGTGAGGTCATTGCAGCCCTGGTTGTGGACTTCGGACTTACGGCCTTCTGGGTTTCGGTGGGCGAAACCATGAAGGCCTGGTTCCTGGGCCTGATCATCGCCGTCTCCCTGGCGGTGCTGGCCGGGTTCATCATCGGCTCCAGCAATTTCCTGCGTCAGGCCACCAACTCCACGGTTGAATTCCTGCGCCCCATCCCGTCCGTGGCGCTGATCCCCCTCGCGGTGCTGCTCTTCGGCGTGAAGATCGAATCCTCCCTGATGCTGATCACCTATGCTGCCTTCTGGCAGGTCCTGATCCAGGTCCTCTACGGAGTGGCCGACGTGGACATGGTCGCCAACAACACGGCGAAGACCTACGGCCTGGGCCGGATGGCCCGGATCCGCTATGTGGTGTTCCCCACCGCCTTGCCCTACCTGATGACCGGAGTCCGGCTCGCTGCCACGGTGGCGCTGGTCCTGGCCATCACGGCGGAACTGGTGATCGGCTCGCCGGGCCTGGGCCGTGAAATCGCCCTCGCGCAGTCTGGCGGCGCCATCTCCGGCATGTATGCCTTGGTGCTCGCGACCGGCCTGATCGGCGTGGCGATCAACGTGCTGATGCGCTTTATCGAGAAGAAGACGCTGTCCTGGCACTCCTCCGTCCGTTCCGAGGTGATCGTATGAAAGTCCTGAAGACACTCGGCTACATCCTGGGCCTGCCGGTCCTTCTGGTCCTGATCTGGTGGGCCTCTACGCTGGGGAAGCCGAACTTCTTCGTCCCCACTCCTGCCAGCCTGGTCGGAACGTTCGGGGAGGTCTGGTTCGGGGAGCGTTTCTTCACCGATGTCCTGCCGAGCGTTGGACGGCTCCTGGTGGGCGTGGTGGCGGCAATCATCATCGGCGTCGTCGGCGGCGTCCTCATCGGATCGATCACATGGCTGCGGGCGCTGCTGGAGCCCACGCTGGAATTCTTCCGGTCCGTCCCGCCGCCCGTCCTGGTTCCCGTGCTGATGCTGCTTATGGGTATCACCGACTCCATGAAGGTGGTTGTCATCATCTCCGGCTGCGTCTGGCCGGTGCTGCTGAACACCATCGAGGGCGTCCGGGCCGTCGACCCCGTACTCTCCGACTCCACCCACACCTACGGCATCTCCGGCTGGGCCCGTGTCCGTTACCTGGTGCTGCCGTCCGCAAGCCCGCAGATCCTGGCCGGCGTGCGCCAGTCGCTGTCCCTGGGCCTGATCCTGATGGTCATCTCCGAAATGTTTGCCTCTTCGTCAGGACTGGGCTTCACCATCGTCCAGTTCCAGCGGTCTTTCGCCATCCCGGAAATGTGGTCCGGCATCGTGGTTCTCGGCCTGCTGGGCGTGGGCATGTCATTCATCTTCCAGTGGGCCGAGCGGAACATCCTGCGCTGGTACCACGGCCAGAAAGAGGTAGAAAATGCAGCCTGACCCAACTCACGGGGCCCGGGATCAAGGCGCCCGGGAGCCGATGCTCTCCGTCCGCGGACTGAAGAAGGTTTACCAGACCGACGGCGGCGACGTCGAAGCGGTCCGGAACCTGACGTTCGATCTGCGCGCGGGCGAGTTGGCCTGCCTGGTGGGCCCGTCCGGGTCCGGGAAGACCACCCTCCTGAAATGTATCTCAGGGCTGATGGCCCCTACCGCGGGTGAAGTCCTGCTGGACGGCAAGCGCGTCTCCGGTCCGCCCAAGAAGATGGCCGTGGTGTTCCAGGAATACGGCCGCTCGCTCTTCCCGTGGATGAGGGTCCGTGACAACGTGGAGCTTCCGCTGAAGAACCAGGGCATGCCAAAGGCGGAGCGTGACCGGATCGTCGACGAGGCGCTCGAGGCCGTTGGCCTGTCCGACGTTCCGCGGTCCTACCCGTGGCAGCTTTCCGGGGGCATGCAGCAGCGTGTGGCGATCGCCCGTGCGATCGCCTACCAGCCGGAGGTCCTGCTGATGGACGAACCGTTCGCGGCCGTGGACGCCCAGACCCGCGCGGACCTGGAGGACCTGATCCGCGTGGTCTGGAAGAAGTTCGGCGTGACGGTGCTCTTCGTCACGCACGACATTGACGAATCCGTCTACCTTGGCGAACGGGTCATCATTCTCTCCAGCTCCCCGACCGTCATCCAAGAGGACATAGTGATCGACCTCCCGGAAAACCGCGACCAGTTGGAAACCCGTTCACTGCCGCGCTTCACAGAACTCAGGCACCACGTCTACGAGCAAATCCAGCTCGCGAAGAAGGGCCACCGGCCGGCCGCTGCGGGGACTTCCACGGCGGGCACGGCAACCGTCTGATCGGTCCGCGCGCCTCGCTGTGCCACGGCGCAGCCCCGTAACCCGGCGCACGGCGCAGCCGGGGCAGGTAATCCGGCCGGGCTGTCACGGCGACGCGTGCCGGCCCACCCAATCCACCAGCGGGCGGAGTTTTTCCCAGAGCGCGGCGATCTCCCGCGCGGCGGCGGGCGATTCCAGCCAGTCCGGCTGGCCCAGCTTGATGCCGGCTGACAGCGACTTGTGCTTGAGCAGCTCCGCCCGGGGGTGGTCCCGGCTGTAGCCGCGCGGCACGGTTTTGAGTTTCTCGCCTTCCACGGCAAAACCGGCAGCGGCCACGTTGTCGACGATCTGCCGGAGGGATTCACCTGTCCCGGACGCATCCACCGAGTTCCGGAAGCGGGCCAGTTGGGCGGGGGAGTGGGAGTGGTATCCGCCGCCCACCAGCAGCCCGTCCGCGCTGACCTGGAGGTAGTACCCCACGCCCTCCTGCGCCGAGGCGAAGGCGCCCTGGGCCGTCTTGTAGGGCGATTTGTCCTGCGAGAACCTGATGTCCCGGTTGGGCCGGAAGATCTTCCCCGGCCCGAACCGCGGTTCCAGCTCTGCCAGCAGCGCCGTGAGCGGATCCCGGACCAGGCTGGCGTAGCTTTCCTTGTGCTCCAGCCACCACTCCCGGTTGTTGTTGTCCTCAAGTTCCGCATAGAACGCGAAGGCCCCTGCGGGGATGCCGTGGAAAGTAGTCATGGTGTGATCCTAGGGACCCCGCGCCGAGGCAACCAGAAGCGGCACCGGCTATGTGGAAATACCCCGTACGCAGAACACCCCGCCCTACGCAGAACACCCCGCCCTACGCAGAACACCCCGCCGCGGATGCTCCGCAGCGGGGTGTTCGGGTGAAGCGGGGTGTTCAGGTGAATCGCGATCGGCGGCGCCCGGGGGAGCCGCCGGGGAGGCTACAGCTTGTTGGCTGCCTCGGCGTCGGACTCGGTCTGGCCTGCGCCCAAGTTGGCGCGCAGCTTGGCGCCGAGCTCGGCGTCAACGTTGGTCCAGTACTGGATGGCGCGTTCCTTGATGTCGGCGTTCTTCACGCCGCCCACGGCACCGGTGATGGTGTCCAGCAGGCGGGCCTTGGCGCCGTCGTCGAACACTTCGCGGTACAGCGTGCCGGCCTGGCCGAAGTCGCCGTCCTCAGCGTGGAGGGAGTGCGCGGAGAGCGTCAGCTCGCCGTCGTTCTCCCAGCCGCCGCCTGCGACAGCAGGCTCGACAGCAGCGGGGCCGCCCACCGAGTTCGGGGCGTAGACCGGAACGGAGGGGGCGTTGAAGTGGTAACGCCCGGCGCCGTCCTGGCTGTAGTTGTTGACCTGGTTCTTCGGCTGGTTCACCGGGATCTGGGCGTGGTTGGTGCCCACGCGGTAGCGGTGTGCGTCGGCGTAGGAGAAGATGCGGGCCTGCAGCATCTTGTCCGGGGACGCGGCGATGCCCGGTACGAAGTTCGACGGCGCAAAGGTGGCCTGCTCGATCTGCGCGAAGTAGTTCTCCGGGTTGCGGTTCAGCTCCATGGTGCCCACCTTGATCAGCGGGTAGTCAGCGTGCGGCCACACCTTGGTGAGGTCGAACGGGTTGAAGCGGTAGGTCTTGGCGTCCTCGTACGGCATGACCTGGACGTGCAGGTCCCAGGAGGGGAAGTTGCCGGCGGCAATGTTCTCCTGCAGGTCGCGGATGTAGAAGTCCGCGTCCGAACCGGCCAGTGCCTCTGCCTCGTCGCCCGTGATGGTCTTGACGCCCTGGTTGGACTTGAAGTGGTACTTGACCCAGAAGCGCTCGCCCTCGGCATTGATCCACTGGTAGGTGTGCGAGCCGTAGCCCTGCATTTCACGCCAGGAAGCCGGCAGGCCGCGGTCACCCATCAGCCAGGTGACCTGGTGTGCGGACTCGGGGGACAGGGTCCAGAAGTCCCACTGCATGTCGGCGTCGCGCAGGTGGGTGCCCGGGAGGCGCTTCTGCGAGTGGATGAAGTCCGGGAACTTGATGCCGTCGCGGATGAAGAACACCGGGGTGTTGTTGCCCACGAGGTCGTAGTTGCCCTCGGAGGTGTAGAACTTGACGGCGAAACCGCGGGGGTCGCGCCAGGTGTCGGGGGAGCCGTTCTCGCCGGCCACGGAAGAGAAGCGGATCAGCATTTCGGTGTCCACGCCCGGCTGCAGGAAGGCAGCCTTGGTGTACTTGGAAACGTCCTCGGTGGTGGTGAACTTGCCGAACGCTCCGCCGCCCTTGGCGTGGACAACACGCTCCGGAACGCGCTCGCGGTTGAACTGGGCGAGCTTCTCGATCAGGTAGTGGTCGGTCAGGATGATGGCGCCGTCAGCGCCGACAGCCTTCGAGTGTGCGTCGGAAGTGACGGGAGCACCGGACTGTGTGGTGGACACAGCGGGCGCGGAGATGTTCAGAGTCATCTTTCTCCTTTGGTTGGGTTTCTTGCTTAGTTTCGTTCGGCGGGTAGCTTTTGGGTGCGCTGGCAGTCCTGGCAGATGCCCTGGTACATAACGTCAGCGATCTGGATGGTCATCGGCTTGGAGTGTTCGTCCCAGTGCGGGGTGAGGCAGGGGGCATGGCCGACGGCGCAGTCCACGTCTTCCACGCGTCCGCAGCTGATGCAGATGGCGTGGTGGTGGTTGTCGCCCACCCGCGTCTCATACAGCGCGGGGGAATGCGGCGGTTCAAACCGGCGCAGCATGTGCAGGTCGGTGAGGTCGCCGAGGACCACATAGACGGACTGCGCGGTCATCTCCGGCAGTTCCTCGCGTGCGGCGGCAAGGATGCTTTCGGCCGGCGAGTGCGGGTGGCGTTCGACGGCGGTAAGCACCGCCAGCCGCTGTTTGGTCACCCGGCGGCCGTGGGCGCGCAGGGCAGCAGCCCATGCATCCTGGCCGGCCTCGTGAACTGTCATAGCCCCATTCAAGCACTTATTATGACTAAATCACAATAAGGCCGGGCTAACTTCCGGTGAACGCAGCAACATGTCGAACGGGTTGACGGACTCGCCGGCTGAGCGGCCCAGCGCATGCAGCTCCAGCCGGCCGCCCGTGACGGCGGCATCCGGGACGATGCAGCTCAGTCCCGTGACGGCCTGTCGCAGTGCCAGGGCTTCCAGGGCCGCCGCCAGCGCCAGCAGTTCAGCCGGGGCCACGTCCTCCACGGAGCCGATGGCGCGCTCCGGGGCCAGGACCGTATGGTCCGGGCCGGCAGGGGCCGACGGCGTCCAGGTGCGGATGGCGGGCAGCGGCACCGCTGCGTCCTGGCCGGCGGCCGTGCCGACGGCGGAGCCGGTTTCGTCCCGGCCGCCGACAGCTGTCCAGCCCGCGGCAGTGCCTGCCGCCTTCAGCAACGCGGTGCGCAGCCCGGCGTCGTACTTGTCCAGGTCCCGCTCCGGCGCCGGCTTCCGGCGCTGGGCAGGCAGGGCGAGCTGCTCGGCCGGGGTGACAGGTTCGCCGGCCCAGCGGCCGAACAGGTGGAACGTGGGGGTGGAGGACTCCGCAGCCGGCTCGCCGATCGAAGCTCCCAGCGCATGCCAGCGATGGGCGAACAGCAGGGTGCACGTGTCCGCCCCGAGGACGTCGGCCAGTGCCCTGCGGGCAGCGTTGTGGCAGCGCAGCCAGTCGGTGGCGGACCGGATGTCGAGGGCCGTTGCCGGATTGCTGAGCCGGATCATCAGGTGGCCGTAGGTCAGCGGAGTCCGTGGCCGGGTCACCTCCCACAGTTCCGAGCCGTAGAGCAGCCGCCTGGACAACTGCATCCGTGCTCCTTCCGCCGTGGTGTATCCCCGCCCGAGACTATCAAGACCCGGAAACTTCCCGCCCGGGGCGCGGCTAGAGTTGCCCGGTGGGAAAACTTCTGGCTGACATCACTCCGCTGCGCGAGAGCCCTGCCTTCCGCAGGCTCTGGCTGGGATCAGCCGTCTCCAACCTGGGCAGCCAGCTCACGCTGGTCGCGGTGAGCCTGGAGGTCTACCGGCTGACGGAGGACAGCCTCTACGTAGGGCTGTTGAGTATCTTCGCGCTGGTTCCGCTGGTGCTGGGAGGCCTGCTGGGCGGCTCCATCGCCGACGCCCACGACCGCCGCAGGGTGGCCCTCCTGGCCACTACCGTGCTGTGGCTGACGACGGCGGGGCTGGCCGCGCAGGCCTGGCTGGACGTGGGGAACGTGTGGCTGCTGTACCTGCTGGTTGCCGTGCAAAGCGGGGCGCAGGCCATCAACCAGCCTGCCCGCAGCGCCATCATCCCGATGCTGGTCCGCAAGGAACTCCTGCCCGCGGCCAACGCGCTGAGCATGGTCAGCTTCGGCCTGGCCATGACCGCCGGTCCGCTCCTGGCCGGCGTGCTGGTGGCGTGGGTGGGCTTCGGCTGGACCTACACCCTCGACGTCGCGAGCTTCGCGTTTGCCTTCTGGGCCCTGCTGAAGCTTCCGCCGATGCCGCCGGGGAAGGTGGTGCACCGCGCCGGGCTGCGCTCCGTGCTGGAGGGGTTCCGCTTCCTGGGCACGCGGCCCAACCTCCGCATGACGTTCGTGATCGACCTCGTGGCCATGATTTTCGCGCAGCCCCGCGCCCTGATGCCGGCCATCGGCGCGGTGATGATCGGCGGCGGGGAGGCCACAGTGGGCGTGCTCCTGGCATCGACGGCCGTGGGGGCGTTCCTGGCCGGGCTCTTCTCCGGGCCGCTGGGAGGCATCCGCCGGCAGGGGGCCGCCGTGGTGTGGTCCGTCATGGGCTGGGGTGCGTCCATTGCCGGATTCGGGCTGGTGGTGGTGCTGGCCGGACGCTCCGGTGCCGACGGCGTGACGTGGTGGCTGCTGCCCGCCGCGCTGTGCTGCGCCCTTGCGGGCATCTCGGATTCCGTGAGCGCCGTCTTCCGCACCACCATCCTCCAGGCGGCCACGCCGGACCACCTGCGCGGACGGCTCCAGGGCGTCTTTGTAGTGGTGGTTGCCGGCGGCCCGCGGATCGGGGACATGCTGGCGGGCGGCGGCACTAAACTTTTGAGTGAAGGTTGGGTGTTGTTGCTGGGCGGCCTGTTGTGCATCGCCGTGGCCTGGGCGGTGGCACGCCGGCAATCGGGGTTCCTGAAGTACGACGCACGGAATCCCGTCCCCTAGCGGCCGTACCTTCGCGGGCAGTACGTCGTGCGGGCAGTACTTTCATGAGGAGGCACAGTGCATAATCACCACAACGGGCTGAAGACCGCAGCGCTGTTCGGGGTGCTGTGGGCCGTGCTGCTGGGGCTTGGAGCCGTGATCGGCAGCAGCATGCGGAGCACCACCCCCATCTGGATCATGGCGCTGGTGGGCGTAGGCACCACGGCGTACGGGTACTGGAACAGTGACAAACTCGCGCTCCGGTCCATGCAGGCCTACCCCGTCACGGAGGAACAGGCACCCCAGCTCTACCAGATTGTCCGGGAGCTCTCGGCCAAGGCCGGCCAGCCCATGCCGCGGATCTATGTCTCGCCCACGCCGGCGCCCAACGCCTTCGCCACCGGCAGGAACCCCCGGAACGCCGCCGTCTGCTGCACGGAAGGCATTCTGCGGCTCCTGAGCATCCGGGAGCTTCGCGGCGTCTTGGGCCACGAACTGATGCACGTCTATAACCGGGACATCCTGACGTCGTCCGTGGCTGCGGCAGTCGCCGGTGTGATCACCTCGGTGGGGCAGATGCTGATGTTCTTCGGCGGCGGGGACCGGCGCAATGCAAACCCGCTCGCGATGCTCGCCATGGCCCTGCTTGCTCCGCTCGCGGCGATGGTCATCCAGTCGGCCATCTCCCGGACCAGGGAGTACGACGCCGACGAGGACGGTTCCGCGCTCACCGGCGATCCGCTGGCGCTCGCCTCAGCCCTGCGCAAGATCCACCAGGGGGTGCAGATGGTGCCGCTCCCGCCGGACCAGAAGCTGGTCAATGCCTCGCACCTGATGATCGCCAACCCGTTCCGCGGCGGCGGCATGAGCCGGATGTTCGCTACGCACCCGCCGATGCAGGACCGCATTACCCGGCTGGAGCTGATGGCGAGGGGCCCCATCAGCTGAGCGCCGCCGTCGTACATTCCTTCCGGCGACCCGCAGGCGGGCTAAGGACGCAGAAACGGGCTGAGGACACCCAAAAAGGCCGGCGACACCCGAATATCGGGGTCGCCGGCCTTGTTGCGTAGCGTCAGGATTTTTGCGCGTCGAAAACCGCGGCCGGAACGTCAGCTGCGGAAGTTGACGAACTGCAGGTCTGCCTCGTCGAAGTCCTTGAGCAGGGCCATGGTGGCCTGGAGGTCGTCGCGGGACTTGGAGGTCACGCGGAGTTCGTCGCCCTGGATCTGGGACTTGACGGACTTCGGCGCCTCGTCGCGGATCAGCTTGTTGATTTTCTTGGCGAGGTCCTGCGCGATGCCCTCCTTGATGGAGGCCTCCAGCCGGTACTCCTTGCCGGATGCGTAGGGTTCACCGGTGTCCAGCGACTTCAGTGAGATCCCGCGGCGGATGAGCTTCGACTGCAGGACGTCCAGGACGGCGAGCACACGCTCTTCCGAGTTGGCCTTCATCAGAATTTTTTCGCCGCTGAAATCAACCTCGGCTCCAACGCCTTTGAAGTCGTAGCGCTGGGCCAGTTCCTTCTGCGCCTGGTTCAGCGCGTTGGCCACTTCCTGCTTGTCTACCTTGCTGACGACGTCGAATGTGGATTCGCCTGCCATAACTGTCCTCCTGCTGATCGCCTGGATACCCCTTGAAGGGCGGTGTTGTCTGCATTCCAGCCTAGTACGGATGGCGTCCAAGTGAAGGCCCGGGTTCGGGCAGCCTTCGTGCCGGGAAGATTCCGGTCGTTTCACAGTTTCCTCATAGCCGGCGCACGGCGGGAACGAAGTCCGGGCCTGCAGAGTTGGAGGTGTTGGAAGAGTTGCCCCGGAAGGAAAGCACATGCACCAGAAAGCCGTCCGCTACGTCACCCGCTCCACTGCCGCGGCCGCCGCCACCCTGGCCACCGCCGCCACATCCGTAGCCGCCGCCGCGGTGGCCACCTCTATCATCCTGAGCCCCGTGGCGGACGCTTCTTCGCGCATGGATGGTGTGCACTCGGATCTGATGCGCGCGGTCCAGTTGAACCAGATCACCGAGGAACAGGCAGCGAAGTTCGAGGCGAAACTGGCTGGCCGCATTCTTGGTGAAGCCTGATTTTCCGCGGATTTCCGGGGTTTTTGGGTGCCTCCGGGCCTCGATTCGATTCTTCGGCAGAAGTTCTGTAAAGTTGTCTTGCCCGCGGTTGCTGGAAGCGGAACGGACTGGAAACAGAAGTTCTGAACACGGAAATCGCGAGTGATCTTCTTTTGAAGTTCGGCAGATTACCCGAGCGGCCAAAGGGGGCTGACTGTAAATCAGCTGGCAACGCCTACGGGGGTTCGAATCCCTCATCTGCCACCCAAGGAAAAGTCTCCGGAACCATCAGGTTCCGGAGACTTTTCTGTTTCCGGGCACATTTGCCTCTTTCCGGCCCGGGCTTGTCCGCCCTCCCGGGCCGTGAAGGTTCCGGGCCTTGAAGGTTTCGGGGCCGCGGTCAAGCCCGGGAGATGTCAGTTGAGGCCGATCACCAGCATCTGGCTGGTGCCCGGGATGCAGGTCTGCAGGATGACCCGGGGAAAGCCGCCGAAAATCGCGGAGACGTTGTTGGTGGTGCCGGGGTTCGGCACCTGTCCCCGCCCGCTGACCGTGAACGTCCCGTAGCCCGGGATGCTGACGGTTTCGCCGACGCCGATCCCGGAGAACCGTGCCCACCCGCCGCAGTAGTCGTGCTCGGTGATGAACGTCGCATAGGCGTCGGTGGGCGTGAAGTGGATCGGCCCGATGCAGGCGTCCACCATGGCCTGGCCGCCGGCACCCGCCACATAAATGGTCCGGACTGCAGGTGCAGGTGCAGGGGCCGGTGCTGCCGCCGGGCCCGGGGCTGGTGCGGGGGCCGCAGGTGCCGCTGCAGGGGCGGGTGCCGGAGCCGGAGCGGCGACGGCGGGTCCCGTCAGCTTCAGGATCTGTCCCGGCACGATCGGCGAGTACACGCCCAGGCCGTTGGCCGCCAGCATGGCGTTCATGTCCACGCCGAAGCGGGCCGCGATGGCCCCCACGGTGTCCCCGGCCACCACGGTGTACAGGTTGGACGCCTCAGGTGCGGGTGCAGGCTCCGGAGCAGGGGCTGCCGGTGGTGCAGGTGCCGGTTCCGCAGCCGGTGCAGCAGGCTCCGGGACGGCGGCGACGGCGGGCTCCGGCGCTGCGGCACCGGCCGTCGCAGGATTTGAGGCCGGAGTGTCCGCGGCCTGGCTGGATTCAGGGGCCGGTGCCGTTACCGCCCGGGTGTCGCTGACTCGGGCTGTCTGCGCCGTGGCCGAATAGCCGACGGCGGCCACGGCGACTGCCGTAACTACGGCTCCAGCGACCAAAAATGCCCTGAGCCTCGGTTTAGTGCGGGCTGGTGTGGCTCCGCGGCCTTCTGGCGAAGTGGGGACAGCCGTTCTGTCCTCGAGTTCAAGCTGGTTTTGATCCATCGGTTCCCCCCCGGGAGTCAATGCCCTGGGGATCAACTGGACAGCGGGCCCCAGAGCGGTGGTGCGCCGGCAGCGGGCCGCACGGATGTGCAGCGCGTGGCGCGGAGACGCATGAATTGAGCTGCCGAAATGATGAGTAATTGCGGAAGCGCGGATGATTAGACCCGCGGCCACTAACTGACCGCGTGAAATTCCGGAATACTGCTTGCCCTAGGAATATCGAGTCTATGAATGGGGAGGTAGGGGCCGCACGAGTGGGAATTACTCGAATCTTTGCGGGTGGCACCCGCGCACTCGCGGGGGATACCTAAAAGCTTGTTTGTTCACCTGCGTGGACACTCGCACGCAGACAGGGGGCTACTTGGTCCGGGGCGAGTATGGCCGCAGAGACGCGTTCCGCATGCCGGCCGGGTACGTGCTGGTTAATCAGTGCGGCCGCTGAAAACCAGAGGGAATTGCTCGTATATGGCACTAATTCCCCATAATTCATCAGAGTGGATTAATCCCATGAAAAAGGCGGCCTTCCCGGTTCCAGGAACCGGGAGGGCCGCCTTTTGTGAATTTACTTGCCGCCAGGATATTACGGCTCGCGTTCGCGGCGGAGTTCCGCTAATTCCTGCCGCAGGGCAGCTACCTCCACCAGCAATTCGCGCACGTCGGCGCGCACCGGAACTTCAGCCGATTCGACAGCTGCTTCGGTGTTTTCCTCGACGCGCTGCACCAGCCAGGACGCGATGGAGGCCGTCACCACGCCCAGCACCGCGATGCCGCTCATCATCAGGGCCGCGGCAACCATTCGGCCAATCGGGGTGACGGGGAAGAGGTCGCCGTAGCCCACTGTGGTGATGGTGGTGATGGCCCACCAGGCGGCGTCGCCGAAGGTGAGGATCTTGGCGTCGGGGGCGTTCTGTTCGACGTCGAGGACGGCGAGTGCGCCCACGAAGACCAGCAGGACAGCGGAGCCGGCCACGTAGGTGGCCACGCGGCCGCGAAGTGTCTCACCCACGGTCCGGTGCAGCACTGAGAGCAGGGTGACCAGCCTGAGCAGCCGGAGCGGCCGGAAGACGGGGAGGGCAACGATCAGCAGCTCGTGCAGGTTGAGGATGAACCAGCGCTTCCGGTTGTCCGCGAGCCACAGGTTGGCGGCATAATCGGCCACGAAGACGGCCCAGGTGATCCACATGACCCCCTCCAGGAACTCGGCCTGCCGCCCCTCGATGTTGCCGATCACCTGCCAGGCGTAGGCCGCGAGGAAAATGAGCGCTGTCCCCATCAGCGGCCACTCGGCGATGTCCCTGTAGCGTTCCTGCGTCATGGGGAAATCCTAAGGGCGCAGGGTCTTGGACCTGATGTTACTCGCGGGTAACATGGAGGCATGCACCTGCTTTTGCGAACGCTCCTTCTCCTGTTCACGTCCTCCCGCAGACCGCGCCTGAGTATCTGGGACACATCCTCGCTGCCGCTGCGGGTGCTGCCCACTGACATCGACATAGCCCTGCACGTCAACAACGGGATGTACTTCTCGCTGATGGACCTGGGCCGTTTTGACCTCATGGCACGGAGCGGGACCTGGAAAAAGATGCGCCAGCGGGGTTGGTCGCCGGTAGCCGCAGGGGAGACCATCGCGTTCCGGAAGTCGCTCCAGTTGTGGCAGCGGTACACCATCGAGTCCCGGATCATCGGGCTGGACACCAAGGCAATCTACTTCGAACAGCGCATGGTGGTGGACGGGGAAATCTATGCCCGCGCGCACATCGCCACCCGCCTGGTCTGCAAGGGGAAGCCGGTGAGCCAGGAGGAGATCTTCCGGGAGTTCGGCGAGCCGCCGGCAGGCCTCGAACTGCCGGACTGGATCCACGAATGGCGCGAAACCAACGCGCTGCCCGGCGCCCGCCGCCCCGCACCCCACTTGTGGCACTGAGCGCCGGATGCAGGCAGTGAGCAGCCGGATGCAGGCAGCGGACACCGGCTGCAAAAGGTGTGCCAAGAGCGAAACGCACGGGACATCGCCGGGCGGCTCGCGTACCGTTGACCCATGGCTACCGTAGACATTACAGGTGAACAGTTCGCATCAACCGTCGAGAACAACGACATCGTCCTCGTTGATTTCTGGGCCGAATGGTGTGGTCCCTGCAAGCAGTTTGGACCCACGTATTCCGCAGTTTCAGAGAAGCACCCGGACGTCGTCTTCACCAAGGTGGACACCGAAGCCGAACAGCAGCTGGCGGCCGAAGCAGGCATCACGTCCATCCCCACGCTGATGGCCTTCCGCGAAAAGGTGCTGGTCTTCTCGCAGCCCGGCGCGCTGAACGCCCAGCAGCTGGAACAGGTGGTTGACGCCGTCAAGGCACTGGACATGGAGGAAGTCCACGCGCACGTGGCCCGCTCGCAAGCCGAGGCAGCCGCCGGCGCCGGCAAGCAGGACGGCACGCAGATCCCGGAGGCCTGAGCCTCTACACGGTATTTCGCAGCCTTAAACTTCAACGCGGGGCCACTTCCACCCACGAACCCAGGTTCGTACGGGCGGAAGGGGCTCCGCGTTTTGTGTGGAAAAGGTGCGGGAACTACAGCCGTTCTAGCTGGACGGGTTCGGCGAGCAGGGCGCTCAGTGATTCGTTGAGGTCCTGGACGGCGGTGCCCTTGGAATGCTTGTCCAGGTCCGCCTCAGAAGCCCACCGCTCAGTCAGCACCAGCTTCTCCTGGGTGGCCTCCGTCAGCTCGTACCGGATGCAGCCGGGTTCGTTGACCACCTCGTCGATCGCGATTTCGAGGGCGAGCTTCACGCGGAAGAATTCGCCGTCGTTGGGGATGAACGTTGCTTTCAGGTCAATGGGTGCACTCATGCGTTTCAGAATACCGGGCCGCCCGCGGACCTCCCCGAATATTTTGTAGGGCTTCCTAGTTTTACGCTTCTCTTGCCGGAACTCTGTTGGTAGCGTGCCAGCATGCGCGCTTATACAGCCGGGGACACTGACGTCCCGCTGCTCGAAGAGACCATCGGCCGGAACTTCGAACGGATCGTGGACAGGTTCCCGTTCCACGACGCGCTGATCGAGGCGGCCCCCGTGCCTGGTGCCGATGCCCGCCGCTGGAGCTACACAAAACTGAACGACGACGTCGACAGGCTGGCCCGTGCGCTGCTCGCCCGGGGCGTCGCCACGGGGGAGCGGATCGGGATCTGGAGCCCCAACTGCGCGGAGTGGACCATTCTGCAGTACGCCACGGCCAAAATCGGGGCGGTCCTGGTCAACGTGAACCCGGCCTACCGCAGCCATGAACTGGAGTTCGTGGTCAAGCAGAACGGCATGCGCATGCTCGTGGTGGCGCCGTCGGACCGGAGCAGCGACTACACCGGCATGGCCCGGCAGGCCCTGGCCGAATGCCCCGACCTGAAGGAGCTTGTGTTCCTGCCCGACGGCGGACAACCCCAGCTGCAGGCGGGCGATCCTGAAACTGAGGCGGAAATGACGTACGCCGAGCTTCTCAAGCGCGCAGACGACGTCGGGCATTCCGTCCTGAAGGCCCGCCTCGCGGGGCTGGACCCGGACGATCCCATCAACCTGCAGTACACGTCGGGCACTACCGGGTTCCCCAAAGGCGCCACCCTCACGCACCGCAACATCCTGAACAACGGGTACTCCATCGGCGAGCTGCTGGGCTACACGGAGCATGACCGCGTGGTGATTCCGGTGCCGTTCTACCACTGCTTCGGGATGGTGATCGGCAACGTGAACGCCCTGAGCCACGGCGCGGCAACCATCATTCCGGGACGGACCTTCACCCCGGCCGCCGCGCTGGAAGCCGTCCAGGACTTCGGCGGCACCTCCCTCTACGGCGTGCCCACCATGTTCATCGCCGAACTCGCGCTGCCGGACTTCGCCTCCTATGACCTGTCCACGCTGCGCACCGGCGTGATGGCTGGATCGCCATGTCCGATCGAGGTGATGAACCGGGTCATCTCCGAGATGAACATGAAGGACGTGGCCATCTGCTACGGCATGACGGAGACCTCCCCGGTGTCCACCATGACCCGGGCCGGCGACACCATGCTGCAGCGCACGAAGACCGTGGGGCGGACCATGCCGCAGCTGGAGAGCCAGGTGGTGGACCCGGTGACGGGCACCGTGCTGGAACGCGGGGAGATCGGCGAGCTGTGCACCCGGGGCTACTCCGTCATGAAGGGGTACTGGAACCAGCCGGA
Organism: Arthrobacter oryzae; assembly: GCF_030718995.1. Taxonomy (NCBI): domain Bacteria; kingdom Bacillati; phylum Actinomycetota; class Actinomycetes; order Micrococcales; family Micrococcaceae; genus Arthrobacter; species Arthrobacter oryzae. The sequence goes on along the minus strand of NZ_CP132204.1, from coordinate 475,738 downwards.
CAAAACCGCCGAGGCAATCGACGCGGATGGCTGGATGCACACCGGAGACCTCGCCCGCATGGACGACGACGGCTACGTGGTGATCGAGGGCCGGATCAAGGACATGGTGATCCGCGGCGGCGAGAACATCTACCCCCGCGAGATCGAGGAGTTCCTCTACACCCATCCCTCGATCCAGGACGTCCAGGTCATCGGCGTCCCCGATGCCAGGTACGGCGAGGAGCTCATGGCCTGCATCATCCTCAAACCCGGAGCGGAACCGGTGGACGCGGCCGGCGTCGCGGACTTCTGCCGGGGCAAGCTGGCCCACTATAAGATCCCGCGCTACGTCGAAGTCCGCGACAGCTTCCCCATGACTGTCTCCGGGAAGATCCGGAAGGTGGAGATGCGGCAGGAGGCCGTGGCCCGGCTGGGGCTGTGATCCGGGAGGGCCGCAAGTGTCCGTTCGCGCTCAGCCTGCGGTGGGGGAAGCGCGAACGGACAGTTAAGGCCCCGCCCGCTAGCTGACGTTCCGGTTGATGGCCCGGACTCCCACCACGAGCCCGACGGCGGCAGTCACCGCCGCCGCGATGAGCCCCAGAAGCGTGTCCGCACCAATGTTCCCCGCGAACAGCTCCCGCTTGTTCCCCGCGAACAGCTCCCGCTCCGCATTGACGAGATAAGTCAGCGGGTTGAACAAGCTGGCAATCTTCATCCAGTCAGGCCCCGCTTCGATGGGCAGCATGATGCCGGAGAGGATCATGAGCGGGAACAGCAGCGTCTGCTGCACACCCCAGAAGATCCACTCCTTGTTCTGCGAGACCAGGGCCAGCGAGTAGGACAACGCGCCGAGGCCGATGCCGAAGATGCCCAGGATGACCAGGCCAAACAGCACGTGCAGCGGATAGAAGACGAAGCCGAACGGGATGCAGACCAGGGCGATCAGCAACCCCTGCACCACCAGCGGCGCCCATTCCTTCAAGGCCCGCCCGATCATCAGGGACGAGCGGGACAGCGGCGTGGCAAGGATCCGCTCGTAGGAACCCGTCATCAGCTCATACTGCAGGTTGGAGCCGGTCATGGACGTCCCGAACAACGCGATCATCACCACCACACCGGGCAGGAACCATTGCAGGGTGGACTGCCCGCCGAACGCCGGCGCCCCCACGGCGGAAACGAGCAGCGGCCCGAACAGGCCCAGGAAGACGAGCGGCTGGAGCAGCGAAAAGACCAGCGAAAAGGGGTCGCGCAGTGGCAGCAGCATCTCCCGCCAGAACACGTACCTCGTGTCATGGAGGACCTGGCCGAGGCCGGCTTTCTTCACGAAGCCGGGGGTACCCTGCACAGTCATCAGCGGTTCGCCCCTTCCCTGAGGTTGCGGCCGGTCAGCTCCAGGAACACGTCGTCCAGCGTGGGCGGCTTCAGCTCCAGGGACTGGGCGGGAGCGCCGGCGTCGTGCATTTCCTTCAGCAAACCGGGCGCCAGCCGGGCCCCTTCAGTAAGCCGGAGGCGGAAGCTGACCACGCCGTCGTGCGTGTTCTCCTGCACGTCACCGCCGGCGGCCGCCCGCCCCAGCAGCCCGCGGACGCCGGCCGCTGCATCGGCCGCCACGTCCACGGCCAGCAGGTCACCGGCCAGGTTGGCCTTGAGGCGGGCCGCGGTATCGTCGGCAATGATCCGGCCGTGGTCAATGACGATCACCCGCTCGGACATGGAGTCGGCTTCGTCCATGTAGTGCGTGGTGAGGACGATGGTGGTCCCGCGCTCGGCCCGCATCCGCATGATGTGTTCCCACAGGTTGGCCCTGTTCTGCGGGTCCATGCCGGTGGACGGTTCGTCCAGGAACAGCAGCTGCGGTGAGTGCATGAGGCCCAGGGCCACGTCCATCCGGCGCCGCTGCCCGCCGGAGAGTTTGATGACCGTGCGTTTGGCGAGGTCGGCCAGGTCCAGGGACGTCAGCAGCTCCTGCGCCCTGGCGGCGGCATCGGCGGTGTTCATGCCGTAGAACCGTCCCTGCATGACCAGTTCATCAATCACCCGGAAACTGTGGCCGCCGCCGTTGCCCTGGCCGATGTACCCGATCCGTGCCCGTACCCCGGCCGGGTCTGCTGACACGTCGACGCCGGCCACCGTTGCAGTTCCTGAGGTGGGCCGGAGCAGCGTGGTCAGCATCCGCAGGGTGGTGGATTTGCCCGCGCTGTTGGGGCCAAGGAACGCCACGAGTTCACCCGGGGCGACGTCGATGTCGACGCCCTTGACGGCCTCGACGGTTTCCTTCTTGACCGTGACGTTCTTGGTGAGTTTCCGGGTGTGAATCACGGGACGCTCCAGGCTGCGGGTCATGGCGTTCTGGCTGCCGGCGGTTCTGACTGCCGGGCGCCATGCCGCCACGCTATACCCGGCGGGCGGGGGCGTCCACAGTGGCGGCCACAGCGGCGGGGCCGCACGTGTCCGTTCGCGCTGTATAGATCGCGCTGTGTAGTCAGTGGCGGCGGCTAGTGGCGGCGGTGGTCCTGGATGGTCATGCGGGGGCCGAACGTGGGTTTCCGGAACCCGCTGAGGCCGATCATCCGCACTACCCGCTGCCGGTGCCCTTGCCACGGGGCCAGCAGCCTCAGCATCCCGGCGTCGTCCGTCCTCCGGCCGGTCAGCGCGGCCCCGACGTAGGCCGCGAGATGGTAGTCGCCCACCGCGATGGAGTCCGGGCAGCCGTGGGTCCGCTGCACCACTTCCGCCGTGGTCCACACGCCGATACCGGGAATGGTCTGCATTGTGGCTGCCGCCTCCGCCGCCGGCACCGCCGCCAGCCGTTCAAGGGCGACGGCGGAACGCAGCGCCCGCATGACGGTCGCCGACCGCTGCGGGCCAACGCCTGCCTTGTGCCATTCCCACGACGGGATGCGCAGCCACTGCTCCGGCGTGGGCTGGAGGCGGAGCCCGGCCGGTGCGGCCGCGCCGGCGCCGGGGGCGGCGTCGCCAAAGCGGTACACCAGGTAGCGGTAGCCCCGCCGGGCTTCGATGACGGTGACCTTCTGCTCAAGAATGGTGGGCACCAGGGAATCGACCATGCGGCCGGTGGCCGGGAGCCGCAGCGCCAGGTTCCGGCGTCGTGCCTCCACCACCATCCGGGGGAGCGTGGCGTGGAACTCGGGGTGGTCGAAAGCGGACCAGTCGTCCCCGCTGCCCAGCATCCGCGGCGCGGCGGCCACGGCCTGGTCCGAGCCCGGCCCCCAGGCCTGGACATCAACCGCCGGTTCGCGCGGATCCCCGGAAACGGTGACACGCAGGGTCACCGGGCCGCCCGGCGTCGTGAAGGCCATCCAGAGCCCGTCCGGCCCCGGCGAGAACGCCGGATCCCCGTTCCCGCGCATGAGCGTGCCGAGGCTCTGCAGGAGGTTGAAGGGGCCGCCGGGATGCCACCGCAGCGAGGCGTCCGCCGCGGCGGCCAGGCCGGCGGGGACGTCTGCGATGGTCATGGGACTATCGTCCCACGCAGGGCTGACAGGCCAGGAAAACCAGCAAGGCCGAACGGCCCTGCCCGTCGCGGCGAGCCGGGCCTAGACTCCAGATGTGGCGCGGACCGCCCGCGCCGGCCTATGGGGCCAGAGGGTAGGACCAGGTGAGAACAGTGGCCGGAGGAGTGGTGCACTTCGAGATCCCCGCGGACGACGAAAACCGCGCACGGGGCTTCTACACATCCGCTTTCGGGTGGGAATTTCAGGTCCTGCCGGAGATGGAATACAGCCTGGCGATGACGACGCCGATGGACCAGGAGGGCAGGCCCACAGTTCCCGGGGCGATCAATGGCGGGCTGTTCAAGCGCGGTGACCTGACCGCCCCGGTTGTCACGGTTGACGTCGAGGACATCGATGCAGCGCTTGAGAAGATCGCCGCTCTGGGCGGCGCGGTCTACCGGGCCAAGATGGAGGTTCCGGGCATGGGATGGAACGCCTACTTCAAGGACAGCGAGGGCAACATCGTTGGCCTGTGGCAGAACGCCGAACCCGGCTCCAACCCTGCCGCCAGCCCTGAAGCCGCTGCGAACGACATCGGAGCGTAGCCGCCGGGGGACGCTCCGGCCCGGGGCGCGGGCGCGGCCCGCCGCCGAGGCAGGGGGAACAGGTCCGAGACGGTAACTTTGTACCTATGAAGTACGCCCCGTCCGTCCTGGACCTCATCGGCAATACGCCCCTCGTCAAGCTCAACCACGTCACCGACGGCATCAAAGCCACCGTCCTGGCCAAGGTGGAATACCTGAACCCGGGCGGGTCCATCAAGGACCGGATCGCGGCGAAGATGATCGAGGAGGCCGAGCGGGACGGCAAGCTGCTCCCCGGCGGAACCATTGTTGAACCCACGTCGGGCAACACTGGTGTTGGCCTGGCATTGGTTGCCCAGCAGAAGGGCTACCGCTGCGTCTTCGTCGTGCCGGACAAGGTGGGCGAGGACAAGCGCGCCGTCCTTCAGGCGTACGGGGCCGAAGTGGTGGTGACGCCCACCGCCGTCGCCCCGGACAGCCCGCAGAGCTACTACAGCGTGTCGGACCGCCTGGTCACCGAAATTCCCGGTGCCTACAAACCGGACCAGTTCTCCAACCCCGCGGCCCCCGGCAGCCATTACGAAACCACCGGACCCGAAATCTGGCGCGACACCGACGGTCGGATCACCCACTGCGTGATCGGAGCCGGCACAGGCGGCACCATCACCGGAACCGGGCGATACCTCAAGGAAGTTTCCGCCAACCGGCCAGAAGCCGACGGCGGACGCGTGCGGATCATTGGCGCCGATCCGGCAGGTTCCGTGTACTCGGGCGGTACCGGCCGGCCGTATTTCGTGGAGGGCGTGGGCGAGGACATGTGGCCGGCCAACTACGACAAAGCCGTTCCGGACGACGTGATTGCCGTCAGTGATGCCGAGTCCTTCGAGATGACCCGCAGGCTGGCCCGCGAAGAGGGCCTGCTGGTGGGCGGATCCTCCGGCATGGCCGTGGTGGCAGCCGTGCGGGTAGCCAAGGACCTGCCCGAGGACGCCGTGGTGGTAGTGATCCTGCCCGATTCGGGCCGCGGCTACCTGGCCAAGATCTTCAACGACCAGTGGATGCGGTCCTACGGGTTCCTGTCCGGCGGCGAAGAGGATTCGGTGGGCGAGGTGCTCAAGTCGAAGACCGGTGAACTCCCGGAGCTGGTGCACATCCACCCGAACGAAACCGTCCGCGATGTCATCAACATCATGAACGAGTACGGCGTCTCCCACATCCCCGTCCTCTCCCAGGAACCGCCGGTGGTCATGGGTGAAGTACTGGGCGCCGTGGACGAACGGAGCCTCACCTCCAAGCTGTTCCGCGGCGAAGCGAAGCTGACGGACAAGATCTCCGAACACATGGGGCCCAGGCTGCCCGTGATCGGGTCTCTGGAAACCATTTCCGCGGCCCGCGAACTGCTTTCCGACGTGGACACCGTGATGGTGACGTTCGTCGGCGCCCCGGTGGGCATCCTGACCCGCCACGACCTCCTCGCCTACCTCAGCCACTAATCCTGCTCCAGGCACGATCTCCAGGAACGATCAGCAGCCGAAAGGAACTCCATGTCCCACGAAAACCAAGGGTTCAACACCCGCGCCGTCCACGCCGGCCAGGCCTTCGAGCCACGCACCGGCGCCGTTGTACCCCCGCTGCACTTCAGCTCCACCTATGCCCAGGACGGCATTGGCGGGCTCCGTGACGGCTACGAGTACGGCCGCGGCGGCAACCCCACCCGCGACGCCCTGCAGGAACAGCTGGCGGCGCTCGAAGGCGGCTCGCACGCGTACTCCTTCAGCTCGGGCCTGGCCGCGGAGGACTCCCTCATCCGGGCACTCACCCGCCCCGGGGACCACATCGTGCTGGGCAACGACGCCTACGGCGGAACCTACCGCCTGATCAGCCGCGTGCTGGGCGACTGGGGGATCGGGAACACCCCCGTGGACATGGCCGACCTCGACGCCGTCGCGGCTGCCATCGCGGCCAACAAGACCCGCCTCGTGTGGGTGGAGACCCCATCCAACCCGATGATGAAGATCACCGATATTGAGGCGCTCGCCAAACTGGCGCACGACGCCGGCGCCCTCCTCGTGGTGGACAACACCTTCGCCTCGCCCTACCTGCAGACCCCGCTGGCACTCGGAGCGGACATCGTGGTGCACTCCACCACCAAGTACATCGGCGGCCACTCCGACGTCGTGGGCGGCGCGATCGTGGTCAACGACGCCGGGCTTGCGGAGAAGATCGGCTTCGTCCAGTTCGCCGTCGGCGCCGTGTCCGGCCCGATGGATGCCTTTCTCACCACCCGCGGGCTCAAGACCCTCGGTGTCCGGATGGACCGGCACAGCGACAACGGCCAGGCAGTGGCCGAATGGCTGCTGCAGCGGCCCGAGGTGGAAGCCGTGCTGTACCCGGGCCTGCCCTCGCACCCCGGCCACGAACTGGCCAGGAAGCAGATGAAGAAGTTCGGCGGCATGGTGTCCGTGCAGTTCAAGGGCGGCGAAGCCGCGGCCCGCACGGTCGCGGAAAACACGTCCGTGTTCACCCTGGCCGAGTCCCTGGGCGGCATAGAGTCGCTCATGAACTACCCCTCGGAAATGACGCACGCCTCCGTCAAGGGAACCGAACTCGCTGTTCCGGTCAACCTGATCCGGCTGTCCTGCGGCATCGAGGACGTCGAGGACCTCATCGCGGACCTGGAGCACGCCCTCACCTTCATCGGGACGGGCAGTTAGCAGCCGGTGACCACCTCGCTACGGGCCGCATCGGCCACCACCCGCGGCTGGCTCGCGACGGCGGCCGGCGCTGCCGCCGTCGTCCTTGCCCTTGTGGTTCTGTACTCCGCGTACATTCCGCTGATGAACGACTTTGAGGTCTACTACTACGGCGGCAGCCGGGTGCTGCAGACTGACGAGACCGGGGTCAACGAGCTGTATGCGCCGCGCGACGGCCTTCCGTTCACCTATCCGCCGTTCGCCGCGCTGCTGTTCGCGCTGCTGGCCACGCTCAGCATCGGCGCGAGCAGCCTCATCTTCATCACGACGGCGCTGGCGGGCGCCGCCGTCGTGTCCGCGTGGCTGGCCCGGCACTACTTCGGGCTCCGCCGCTGGAAGGATACGTTCGCCGACTGGCGGTTCCGGGTCGTGGCGCTCACGGGAACGGCGGCGATCCTGCTGCTGGGCCCGTGGCGCGACACGTTCGACTTCGGCCAGATCAACATCATCCTGATGGGCCTGATCCTCGCGGACTTCGCGCTGTACGGGAAGTCGAGGGCCGGTGAGTTGCGGTGGCCGGCCGGACTGCTGATCGGCCTGGCGGCAGGGATCAAGTTGACGCCGCTCGCGTTCGGGCTGTACTTCCTGGTTCGCCGGGACTTCAAGGCGCTCGGCTGGATGGCTGCGGGCTTCTTCGGTTCCATTGCTTTGTCCTGGGCCGTGCTCCCGCATGCCTCGCTGACGTTCTGGACCAAAATCCTGCCGGACACCGGACGGATCGGCGGGCCCGGCTACGTGGACAACCTGTCCGTTAAAGGCCTGCTGCTCCACCTCGGCCTGCCGGACTCCGGACTCACCAGCGCCGTGTGGCTGGTCCTGTCCCTGGCGCTGGTGGGCGTGGCGGCGCTCGTCATCAAATGGGCGGTGGACGCCGACGAGAACTTCGTGGCCGTGTCCGCCACCGCCGTGCTCATGCTCCTCATCAGCCCGGTCTCCTGGTCCCACCACTGGGTGTGGATGGCCGTGGCGCTTCCGTCCATGGCGTTCGCGCTGCACCGCGTCCCCTCGAAGGACGGGCGGATGCGGCTCGCCGGGTGGGCCATCGTGGCTGCCTCCGTGGTGGCGTTCTACCTGACGCCCAAGTACCTGGCCGTGATGGCGGGCGCCCAGGAATGGGGCAAGGACCCGCAGACACAGTGGCAGCTCACGGTGTCCAGCCTGGGCGTGGTGTGCGGCATCGCCATGCTGGCGTACTGGGCCCTGGCCTACCGTCCGTCCAGGGCCGCGCTCCGCTGACTTCTTTACCCGGGCGAGCTAGCTTTCTTGAAGAGAGTTAGCTAGGGTTTCCTGCATGGCACTCCGCTCTGACTGGTCCCAACGCACCTGCGCCATGGCCCGCGGCCTGGACATCCTGGGCGATCCCTGGAGCATGCTGGTGCTCCGCGAAGTCTTCTTCGGCAACGGCCGCTTCGACGCCATGAAGAAGCGGCTGATGGTGGCCGATTCAGTGCTCACCAAACGCCTGGCCGGGTTGGTGGACGACGGGCTTCTTACCCGGAAGCCGTACGACGACGGCGGCCGCACCCGCCAGGAGTACGTGCTCACCGGGAAGGGCGAGGATGCGCTGCCGGTGCTCAACGCCGTCGTGATCTGGGCCGAAAAGCATCTCCCGGCACCGTCAGAGCAGGCGCACATGTTTGTCATCCACTCAACCTGCGGCCAGCGGACGTCCTCCGCGGACAGCTGCACCGCCTGCGGTGAGCGGCTGACCGCGGAAAACACCAGCTGGCACAGCCTCACCCGCACGGCGGAGCCCGTCCGGCTGGCCACGGCCGCCCCGGCATCTTCCCCCGCCCCGGTTTCACAGAACGGACCCGCGGCATGAGCGCCTCCGAGGCCACCCTTCCGTCCGCGCCCAGCAAGAAGCCGCGCCGTCGGCTCCATCCCGCGTGGATCGTTGCCGCCGTCGCATTCCTGGCCCTGGTGGGCGCCGCCGGGTTCCGGGCCGCCCCCGGCGTCCTGATGGTGCCGCTGCAGAGCGAGTTCGGCTGGTCCACCACCGTGCTGTCCGCCGCCGTCAGCATCAACCTGGTGCTGTTCGGCCTCACCGCGCCCTTTGCCGCAGCGCTCATGGAACGGTTCGGCATCCGCGCCGTGACGTCGGTGGCGCTGGTCCTGATCGGCGCCGGCAGCGCCCTGACCGTTCTGGTGAACCAGTCGTGGCAGATCCTGCTGACCTGGGGGCTGCTGATCGGGCTGGGAACCGGATCCATGGCGCTGGTGTTCGCGGCGACCATCGCCAACACCTGGTTCACCAAGAGCCGCGGCCTGGTGATCGGCATCCTGACGGCCGGAAGCGCCGCGGGACAGCTGGTGTTCCTGCCCTTCATTGCCATGCTGGCCCAGGACCCCGGGTGGCGTCAGGCCTCCCTGCTCATTGCCGCCGGTGCACTGGCGGTGGTGCCGCTGGTTCTCAAATTCCTCAAGAACTCACCCGCCGACGCAGGAGTACTGCCCTACGGCGCCGACACCGCACCGGAGCCGGCCGCCGCACCGGGTTCCGGCGGGAACGCCACACCGAACGGGGCTACGGCTGTCCCGAGCGGCAACGCCGCCGTGCGGGCACTCCAGGTGCTCAAACGCGCCAGCAGGGTCCGGACCTTCTGGGGGCTGGTGGCCGGCTTCGCCATCTGCGGGGCCACCACCAACGGGCTCATCGGCACCCACTTTATCCCGTCCGCGCACGACCATGGCATGGCGGAAACGACGGCGGCGGGCCTGCTCGCCGTCGTTGGAATCTTTGACATCGTGGGCACCATCGCCTCGGGCTGGCTGACGGACCGCTTCAACCCGCGCATCCTGCTGGCGGTCTACTACCAGTTCCGCGGCATCGGCCTGCTGGTGCTGCCGCTGCTGCTCAGCGCCACGGTCCAGCCCAGCATGATCGTGTTCGTGGTGATTTACGGTCTGGACTGGGTGGCCACGGTCCCACCCACTGCCGCCATTTGCCGCCAGGTGTTCGGCGCCGACGGCAGCGTGGTGTTCGGCTGGGTGTTCGCCGCCCACCAGCTCGGCGCAGCCGCCGCGGCACTGGGCGCCGGTGCAATCCGCGACGCCACCGGCCAGTACACCTACGCCTGGTTCGGCGCTGCCGCCATGTGCACCATTGCCGCCGTCATTAGCGCCACCATCCGCAAGGACGCCGGAACGCGGGAACCCGTACTGGTGGAGGCCAGGGCCGCCGAGCACTGAGTGCAGGTGCCACCCTGGGGCTAACGTCGGCCTACCCGGGCCTACCCGGGCGTAGCATTCCCGGCGGCTTGCCGTGCCACGCCGGGGCGTAGCGGGGGACCGGGCCGCTGTTTCAGTAGGATGTGAGGACAAAGCGCCGGATCCGGCGCGGGTCAGCCGGCACATCATCGCGATTTGCGCGCAACGCGCCTACAGTGGCGCCCTTTGCAGGAACAACGTTTGGGGACACGGGATGGCACTGCTTGCCGCGAAAAAGCCTGGGACCGAGAAGGCGATCAAGGCTGCAGCGCCCGCTGGGGCCTGGTACCGCAGCAGGCTGGCCTGGGGCATCGCCGGGGAGCTCGTGACGTTGGCGGCCGTGCTGGCGGCTGCGCTGTTCATGTCCGCACGGCTTGACGTGTGGGGCGAGCAGGGCCTCGATTTCAGTGTCTACTGGCACGGCGGCAAGATCCTGAACGAAGCCGGCCAGGCGCCGTCGAACCTTTACAGCCGGACCGTGGGCTGGGCCGGCGGGCCGGAGCTGCCGTTCACGTACCCGCCGTTCGCCGCGCTGCTCTTCGGCCTGCTGGCCAGGCTGCCGGAGGAATCCGCCCTGATGCTGTTCAACGCCGCCGGTGCTGCCGTGGCCGTGTGGGTTGCCGTGCGCGGAGTGCGCTACTGGAGTGCCAAGCAGGACTGGCGCAGCACCTTCGGAGCGCCCGGGTCCACGGCAGTTTCCGGCTTCAAGGCAACCCGGAACCGGTGGGGCGCTGTCATCCTGCTGCTGGCCGTCATCAACCTGGGCCCGTGGCGCGAGACCCTGGCGTTCGGCCAGATCAATATTCTGCTGATGGGGCTCATGGCGGCCGACCTCCTGGCCCGGAACCAGCGCTGGAACCAGGGTTTCCCGGGCCGCGGCTTCCTGGTGGGCATGGCAGCCGGCATCAAACTGACGCCGCTGGTCTTCGGGCTGTACTTCCTGGTCCGCAAGGACTGGCGCGGGCTCTTCAACATGGCCGGCGGGTTCGCCGCCACCGTGCTCCTGGGATGGTTGGTCCGCCCGGCGGAATCATTCCGGTTCTGGCTGGAGATCCTCCCGGACACCTCACGGATCGGCGGGGCAGGCTACGTGGACAACCTGTCCATCAAGGGCGCGCTGCTGCATTTCGGTGTTCCCGAAGCCGGAGTCACCGTCCCGTGGCTCCTGCTGAGCCTGTTGGTGACGGGCATAGGCGCCATGGTGATCAAGGCCGCCAGCGACCAGGGCGCCAGGGTGGTGGCCATTTCGGCAACCGCCCTCACCATGCTGCTCATCAGCCCCGTGTCCTGGTCACACCACTGGGTGTGGATGGCGGCCGTCCTCCCCGCGTTCGCCTGGACCCTGCGCGAGACGCCGCACCGCCACCTGGCCACCCGCTGGCTGATGGGCGGAGTGCTGGGTGCCTCGATCATCGTGTTCTTCTTTTCGCCCAAGAGCATCGGGGAGGCCCTGGGAGCGGAGAACCTTGACTTCCAGGCACCCGAACCGTGGCTTATGGCCTCCAGCGCCGGCGTGTTCTGCGCCGTGGCAATCCTGGCTTGCTGGCTCGTGGTGCTCCGGCGGGGCTCGTTGGCTGAGGTGCCCGCATGAGCCGGACAGCCCTGGTGACCGGCGTCGGCCGCCTCGCCGGAATCGGTGCGGGCATTTCCCGCCGCCTCGCCGCCGACGGCTGGGACCTAGTGCTGACCTACTGGCAGGAATACGACTCCCGGATGCCCTGGGGAGTCCAGCCCGACGACGTCGAACGCCTCGCAGCGGAGCTGGAGGCAACCGGCGCGCGGGTCGTTGCCCTGCCGGCTGACCTGGAGGATCCGCTGGCCGTGGAGCGGCTGATGGCCGCGGCCGCGGAGCAGGCCGGACCGCTGCAGGGGCTGGTCCTCAGCCACGCCGAGTCCGTGGACTCCGGCATCCTGGACACCACCCTGGCCAGCTGGGAACGGCACTTCGCCGTCAACACGCGGGCCAGCTGGCAGCTGATCGCTGCGTTCGCCCGGCAGGCAGCACACGACGGCGGCGCCATTGTGGCGCTGACCAGTGACCACACGGCGTTCAACCTTCCGTACGGCGCGTCCAAGGGTGCCCTGGACCGGACGGTGATTGCCGCGGCGCGGGAGCTGGGCCCGCTCGGGATCACGGCGAACGTGCTGAATCCCGGCCCGGTGGACACCGGCTGGATGGACCAGCAGCTGCGCGAGGACCTCACGCGCCGCCAGCCCGGCGGGCGGCTCGGTACCCCTGCGGATGTGGCGGGAACCGTGGCCTTCCTGCTGTCGCCGGAGGGCCGCTGGGTGTCCGGGCAGCTGATCAAGGCCGACGGCGGCTTCTCGGCCTAGGTTCACCCACCCGCCAGCCAACCCAAGTAGCTCGCAGTTGACGTCGTGAAAAGCGCTTTTGACGACGTCAACTGCGAGTCAGTTGGGCGGGGTTAGCGGAAGGCGCCGATGCCCGTGATGTGCTGGCCCAGGATCAGCGTGTGGACCTCGTCCGTGCCTTCGTAGGTGCGCACCGACTCAAGGTTCGCGGCGTGCCGCAGCGGCGAATAGTCCAGCGTGATCCCGTTGCCGCCCAGGATGGAGCGGGCCTCGCGGGCAATCGTCAGGGCCTCGCGCACGTTGTTCAGCTTGCCCAGGGAGATCTGCTCCGGCCGCAGCGTGCCGGCGTCCTTGAGGCGGCCCAGGTGGAGCGCCAGCATGGTGCCCTTTTGGATCTCCAGGAGCATGTTCACCAGCTTCTCCTGCGTGAGCTGGTACCCGGCCAGCGGTTTGCCGAACTGGAGCCTGTCCTGCGAGTACTTCAGCGCGGCTTCGTAGGAATCGCGTGCCGCACCCATGGCGCCCCAGGCGATCCCGTACCGTGCCTCGTTGAGGCAAGTGAAGGGGCCGCGCAGGCCGCGGGCACCCGGCAACAGGGCCTCGGGTCCCAGCCGCACGCCGTCGAACACCACATCGCACTGGATCGAGGCGCGCATGGAAAGCTTCCGGCCGATCGGGGTGGCGGTGACTCCGGGGGTTCCGGACGGCACCAGGAAGCCGCGGACGCCGTCGTCGGTCATGGCCCACACCACCATCACCCCGGCAACGGAGGCCAGCCCGATCCAGCGCTTGGCGCCGTCAAGCACCCAGCCGGCCTCGTCCCCTGAACCGTCGCGGCGGGCCACTGTGGTCATGGAGGAGGGGTCCGATCCAGCTGTGGGTTCAGTCAGCGCGAAGCAGCCGATCACCTCACCGGCGGCCATCCGGGGAAGCCATTCCTGCTTCTGCTCCTCGGACCCCCACTTGTGGATGGCGGTCATGGCCAGGGAACCCTGCACCGAAACGAAGGTGCGGATTCCGGAGTCGCCGGCCTCCAGTTCCATCGCGGCCAGGCCGTATTCGACGGCGGAGCGCCCCGGGCAGCGGTAACCCTCCAGATGCATGCCAAGGACGCCCAGTTCGCCGAGTTCGGGAGCAAGATCCAGTGGAAAAGTCGCGTCGTCGTACCAGCGGGCAATGTCGGGCTTGATCCGTTGGTCCGTGAAATCGCGGATCCGTTCCCGGAGCGCCAGTTCCTCGGGGGTCAGGAGGGCGTCCAGGGCCAGGACGTCCGAGGGGTCCGGAACGGAGGTCAGGTCAGCGGCGTTGCTCATTGGAGCATCCTACGGGTTCCGCCGTGCGCGGGGGTTTTGCAGCGGCCGCTACAGCTTGCTGGGCACCGGACGTTTTGCCAGGAAGTAGTCCCGGGTGCCGGGGGCGAAGCGGCACACCACGGCCAGGACCACGCCCAGCGCCAGCAGCACCACGCCGCTGACGAAGGCACCGCCCATGCCGAAGATCTCCGTATCGCCGTACGCCGGATCCCACATCTGCACGGCGGAGATGAAGAACGCGGCCGTCAGCATCAGCGCACCAAGCAGCGGCAGGATGCCCCTGAACCACAGGTTGCGGGGGGACTCGCGCAGCGTGCCGCGGAAGAACCAGAAGCACGCGAAACCGGTCAGCGCATAGTAGAAGGCAATGAACAGGCTGATGGCGCTGATGGAGTCGGAAAGCAGGTTCTGGCTGAGGAAGCTCATGGCCACGTAGTACACGACGGCGGCGGCACCCATGACCTGCGTGGAGAACCCCGGCGTCTGGTTGCGCGGGTGGACCTCGCCGAATTTGGCCGGCAGGGCCCCGTGGACGCCCATCGACAGCGTGCCGCGGGCGGTGGGCAGGATGGTGGTCTGGGTGGAGGACAGCACCGACGCCAGCACGGCAACCACGATCAGCCAGCCCCACGGCCCCAGCACGACGTCCCTCATGGCCAGGAAGACGTCGTCCTGGTTTTCGGCGTTGCCCAGGCCGATGCCGTCCGTGCCCACGGTGGCATACATCATCACCAGCAGGGCCACGGAAACGTAGATCGCCACGAGCACGAACGCGGAGATGACGGCGCCACGGCCGGGGGTGGTGGCGGGATTCTCGGTCTCCTCGTTCACCGCCAGGCAGGTGTCCCAGCCCCAGTAGATGAAGAGTGCCAGGAGGGCCCCGTGGACTACGGCTCCGGGATCGGCAAAGGCGCCTGCCGGGTTGAACCACTCGAAATCGAAGGCCTGGCCTTCCGGTGCCCCGCCGGTAATCCTGAACACAATCGCCAGCGCGAATATGCCCAGCGAGACATACTGCACGTAGGTCAGGACCCGCTGGACGTGCTCGCCCAGCCGGATGCCGCGGTAGTTCACCAGGGTCATGAAGATGATGAACACGACGCCGGTGGCCGTCACCAGGAGGTCGTTCTCCGCCAGCGAACCGTCGCCGATGAGCAGCCACAGGTATTGTCCGGCCACCTGGGCCAGGTTGGCGAGCACCACGATGCCGGCGAGGGCAACGCCCCAGCCGCCCAGCCAGCCAGCCCAGGGGCCGAACGCCCGGCGGGCCCAGATGAAGGTGGTGCCGCAGTCCGGCATGGCACTGTTCAGTTCCCGGAAGGCGTAGGCGATGAACAGCACCGGCACAAAGCCGAGGAGCAGGATCAGGGGCGTGTAGTTGCCGTTGACTGCCACGATCAGGCCCAGCGTGGCGGCGAGTGAATAGACGGGGGCGGTGGAAGCCAGCCCCAGCATCACGGAGTCGCCCAGGTCCAGGATGCCGGCGCGCAGGCCCTTGGACGGAACTGCCGGCGGCTGACCGCCGGACCTAACTCCCGCCGTCGAGTTTCCTGTGCTCATAGTGCGATACCTGCTTTGCTGGAGGAGGCCGAGGCGGCCTGGACTGACAGGGGTGCCGGGGCGTCGATCGTGTTGGGGACGAACCGGCAGAAGTAATCGGTGATGGGTCCGTCGGATTCGCGGATGCCGCAGCCCACGGACTCGCCATCCACCACCCACAGGCCCAGGACGGGGTGGTTTCCGTCGAAATCTGGCAGGGAGTGGAACTGCTGGTAGCACCAGCCCTCGCGCCCGTAGCCGCCCGGCTGTTCCATGGTGATGCCGGCGGCGTGGATCTTAATGTTGTCTCCCTCGCGGCCGTGCAGCGGCTTTGCCACCCATTCCTTCAGCGGACCGGGCTCGTTGAGGTATGCCGGGAGGAGGTTCGGGTGGTCCGGATACAGGTGCCACAGCGCCGCCAGGAGCGCCTTGTTGGACAGCAGCATCTTCCACGCCGGCTCCACCCAGCGCGGATTGTGCGCGCGCTGCAGGAGCCGCTGGCCGAAAGGCTCCTTCATCATCAGTTCCCACGGATACAGCTTGAAAATGGTGCTGATCATGAAGTTGTCCAGGTCCACGAAGCGGTTCAGGTTGGGGTCCCAGCCGATATCGGACATGTTGATGCCGATGGTGGTCCAGCCGCCCTGGCCGGCGACGTCGCGCATGTAGGCCGCCGTCATCCAGTCCTCCCCGGACTGTTCGGCTTCCGAGTGCGCCACATGGAGGGTGCTCATGCCGGTCCGGTACTGGAGCTTTTTCCACTGCCGGATCAGCGCCTCGTGGATGCCATTCCACTGGTCCTTCTCCGGAAACACGTCCTGCAGCCAGAACCACTGCGCCACGGCAGCCTCAATCAGCCCCGTGGGCGTGTCCGCGTTGTACTCCAGCATTTTCGCCGGACCGCCGCGGCCGTCGTACACGAAGTCGAAGCGGCCATAGATGTCCATGTCCCCGGCCTGCAGTGATTCCGCGGCCAGTTCGAGGGCCTGCGGCCCGATTCCGATGTTGCCCATCGCCCCGGTGGCCAGGTACTTGGCCGCCTCCAGGCACATCAGGTGCATGTCCTCGGCGGTCTTTTCTAGGGTTTCCACCTCGTCCATGGTGAATTCGTAGTAGGCGGACTCGTTCCAGTACTCGATCTTCTTGCCGTCCGGCATGGTGGTAGTGGAAAAGACGAGCCCCTGTTCCTCGATCTTCTGCTTCCAGCCGGGCCTCGGGGTTGCGCTCAGTCTCTTCACGCCTAGCCTCCCGTGCTTCCGCCCTTGGAGCTGCTGCCGAAGCCGCCCCTGCTGACGGTGCCGCCCTTGGTGCTGTACCCCGTGGACGTTTTCGCCCCCTGCGGGACGGTCTTGGTGAAGCTGGGGTACTGCGAGCGGTTCTGCCCCACGGCCGGGACGCTGGAGCCGCGCGAGTAGAAGTACCAGGCATAGATTGCGGAGCTCCGGCCGGCGCTGCTGCTGTTGTCGCACCGGGTGTCTTCCACGCGCTCGCCGGTTTCATCGTTGAAGCAGACCTGCGCGTAATCGGCTTCCGCCTCGTTGCTGGCCACGATGGCGGTGATGGTGCCTGCCAGCAGGGCGGTAACACCCAGGCCGACGACGACGGTACGGCGTTGCGAGCGCTTCTTGCGTGTCGCGGTTTCCCGCTCGCGTTCGCGTTCAAAGGGGTCGATGACGGGGCCGGGCTTCCCGGCTCCGGGCGGCCGGCTGCCTGCGCCGGCGCCCCTGCTGCCTGCGGCGGGGTCGTTGAGCAGCTCGGGGCGGAGCTCCGGTTTGGGGACCTGCCACGGCGGCAGCTGGCCGGTGGCGGGATCGTGCGGCTGCGGCGTGAAGTCCTGGGGTGCGGTCATCCAGCCGGGTTCCGAAGGGCCGAAGCCTGTGGCTTCTGCCGCCTGGCCGTCCGTGCCCTGGTGCCCGGAACGGGCGTTCTTTGGATCCTTGTTCGGGTCCTGCGGGTCCATGGGTCCCCCTCGGTTGTCCATGTTCAATCTGACCGGCCACGCACGCGACCAGGCGCACGGCCACGCGGGTGGCAGGTCCGCCTGGTTCAAAGGCGCAGCTGCGTCAATCCTGAAGTCAGCCTAGTGCCTGAGGGGAGGCGCTGTTAACGAAAAAGCGGGGGAGAACTGCCCATGCCAAGATGGAGCCATGGCAGCAGTTGAATCCGCCCGTCCCGGCCGGTCCGGCGCAGGGAGGTCCGGCGCGGGGAGTTCCGGCGCCGGACGTTCCGGCCGCCCCGGTTCCGGGGCGGCGCGCACCGGGACAAGACGCCTGGAGCTCCAGGGGATCGGCCGGAGCCGTTTCGTCCTGGGCATGGTCCTTGCCGTGGTCCTGCCCCCTGCCGTGGAAATCCTGGTGACGCTGGCGGGCTACCGGAACTTCAGCATCATCATGCTGCTGCACCTCGCCGTCGCGGTGGCCGTGGCTGCCATCGGGGGCCTCTGGCCGGCGGTAGTGGCCGCTGTCCTGGGCACCACGCTCCTCAACTACTTTTCCGCCGATCCCGTGGGCACGCTGTCCATTGCCGATCCGTCCACGTTGTTCACGCTGGTGGTGTTCCTTGCTGTCGCCTGCAGCGTGGCCCTTGCCGTTGGCCTGGCGACCCGCCGGGCACAGGAAGCTGCAAGGTCCGGGGCCGAAGCCACGGCGCTGAGTGAGCTCTCCCTGCGGATCCTCAGTTCCGACGGCAGCGTGGAGACGTTCCTCGAGAAAGTACGCAGCAGGCTGGGAGTGGACGCCGTCACCCTGGTGGCAGGAAGTCCGCCTTCGGATCCCCGTGGCCCGGGGTCCGCGCCCGGAAGAGGTCCGGGCCGGAGTCCGGGCAGCCAAACCCAATGGACAGTCCTTGCCAGCGCCGGGACCAGTCCGCCGGTGACCCATGCGGCCGCCCGGCATGCCGTCGTCGTCGATTCCCGCTACACACTGCTGATCAACGGCGGGCCGCCGGCCGGCCAGCCCTTCTCCGGCCAGCACCAGCGGATGCTTGCCGCCTTCGGAGCGTTCCTGGTGGCCATCCTGGAGCGCCGGCAGCTGGTGGCCAGCATGGAGGACAACCAGCGCCTGTCCGAGGGCAATAAGATGCGAACGTCCATCCTGAGGGCTGTCAGCCACGACCTCCGCACGCCCCTGGCCGGGATCAAACTGGCGGTCAGCAGCCTCCGCCAGGAGGACGTCCGGTTTTCCCCGGAGGACGAACGCGAACTGCTCGCCACAATCGAGGATTCGGCGGACAGGCTGGACCACCTGATCGGCAACCTGCTGGACATGTCCCGGATAACGGCCGACTCGGTCAACCCGCTCCTGGGCGGACTGGGCTGGGCGGACGTGCTGCCCGATGCGCTCAGGGGCCTGCCCGCGGCCCGGATCCGCGTGGAACTGCCGCCCAACCTGCCCAGGGTGGAGGCCGACGCCGGAATGCTGGAACGCGTGGTGGCGAACCTGGTGGAAAACGCGCTCAAATACGCCCCGGATGCCGACGTCGTACTGACGGCGCGTGCGGGGGAGGGGATCGCCCTGGGCGGCAGGCCGGCCAGTGAACTCCGGGTGGTGGACCAGGGCTCGGGAGTGGCCCCGGCAGCCGTGCTGGACATGTTCCAGCCGTTCCAGCGGCTCAACGATTCCCAGCGCACGGGCGGCGGCCGCACCGTGGGGATCGGGCTGGGCCTTGCCGTCGCCAAAGGCTTCTCAGAAGCCATGGGAGGAATCCTTGCAGCGGAGCCGACGCCGGGCGGCGGGCTGACCATGGTGGTCACCCTGCCGCTGTGGGAGGGGCCGCTGCCGTGACCCTGGTCCTGATCATCGAAGACGAGGCCCAGCTGGCCAGGGCCATGCAGATCAACCTGCGCGCCCACGGCTACCAAGCCATCACGGCCGGCTTCGGAGCGGACGGCCTGAAAATGGCTGCCCAGCATCCTGTGGACATTGTGGTGCTGGACCTGGGGCTGCCGGACATGGACGGGGTGGACGTGATCCGGGGGATCCGCGGCTGGAGCTCCGTGCCCGTCATTGTGCTTTCCGCCCGCCACGCCTCGGAAGACAAAGTGGACGCGCTCGACGCCGGAGCGGACGACTACGTGACCAAACCGTTCGGCCTCGACGAGCTACTGGCGCGGCTGCGCGCAGCCTCCCGGCGCTCGCCGGCGCAGCGCGATGCTCCTACGGTGGAAACCGCGGACTTCGTGGTGGACCTGGCCGCCCGCAAGGTGGTCCGGGACGGGCACGAAATCCGGCTCACCCCGACGGAGTGGAACATCCTGGAGTTGCTGGTGCGCAATTCGGGGAAGCTGGTCAGCCAGCAGCAGCTCCTCACCCAGGTCTGGGGCCAGGCCTACGCCAAGGAGACCCAGTACCTTCGCGTCTACCTGGCCCAGCTGCGCCGCAAACTCGAGCAGGACCCGGCCAAACCGCGCCACCTTCACACGGAGGCCGGCATGGGGTACCGGTTCGATCCCTGACGCCCGCTCCCGCCGACGCCCGCTCCCGCCGACGCCCGCCTACACTGGTGCCATGGACACCGCATCTGTGCTTGCCGTTTGCCGGGTACATCAGCTCCTGAGCGATGAAGGGAGCGTGGGCGTCACGGCCATCGACAAACGTGCCGTGGACGGCCCGGTCAAGGTGCATAAGCTGGGCCTCCACGGGGATATCCAGGCGAGCCGCATCCACCACGGCGGCGTGGACCAGGCGCTGTACGCCTATTCGCAGAACGACGCCGACTACTGGGTGGGGGAGCTGCAGCGGGAACTGCCGCCCGGGATTTTCGGAGAGAACCTGCGGGTTGCCGGCATCGGAACAACCACCGCGGTAATTGGCGAACGGTGGAGGATCGGGCTCGACGTCGAAGTCGAAGTCACCTCTCCCCGCGTCCCCTGTGCCACGTTCCAGCGCCGCATGGATGAGGCCCAGTGGGTCAAGAGATTCACGGCAGCCGGCCGGGTGGGCACCTACCTCCGGGTCATCAAGGTAGGCAGCATCCGGGCGGGCGACCACATCCACCGGCTGTTCGTCCCCACCCACGGGGTGACAGTCGGCGACTGGTTCAGCGAGCCCACCATCGAGATCATGGAAGCGCTGCGTGACGCCGACGCGGACGGTGAGATCCGCCTGCAGCCGGAGTACCACGAGGAATTCGAGAAGCTCCAGCGGCGACTGGGCGCCTAGGCGTGCCGGGCAGTCTGCAACGCCGTGTGGGCAACGTCACCGGCCCTTGGCGGCCCGCGGGTTAGTGCAACGCGGAAGCATGCTTTACACTTGAAATATCCCCCACTCCGGAAATCCCTTATTCCTGCCCAATTTTTGAGGCAGGACTGGCAAGTGTTGGGGCCCGCACAAGCGATGCGGGCATTTTCATAGGGAGAGCCGGCTAAAGAAAACGCTGTACAGACTGCTGGGATAGCAGCCAAGAGATGCAGCGGGAAGTCCTGCCACGGGATTGCGAAAGCGCCGGACTTCTACGTGACCGGCCGGTCAATGTCTGCCCGGCATCCAAACGGCACATGTACTGCGGCTCCGCTCACCTCGGGTTGTGCCGCTTGGCCCCCTATGGATGAGGAAAACTTCCCTATGCCCGAAAATCACAACGACGCCACCACCGACGCAGCAACTGCCGAAACCGCCGTCGAAACCCCCGAGACCGCTGCTCCCGAAGCCGGCTCCGCCCCCCTCTTCACCGAAGCGCCCGCACCCGTCGAAGCGCCTGCCGCCGAAGCGCCTGCCGCTGAAGCCCCCAAGACCGAGGCTCCCAAGGCTGAGGCCCCCAAGGCCGAGGACGAAGAAGAGGGCATCCGCTTCGCCGACCTCGGCATCGACGGCCGCGTCCTCGCCGCGCTGCAGGATGTCGGGTACGAGAAGCCGTCCCCGATCCAGGCAGCAACCATCCCGCTGCTGCTCGAAGGCCGCGATGTCGTCGGCCTGGCCCAGACCGGCACCGGTAAGACTGCAGCATTCGCAGTACCGGCGCTGTCCCGCCTGGCCGAGCTCCACGACCTCAACGGCCCGTCCCGCAAGACGCAGGCCCTGGTCCTTGCCCCGACCCGTGAGCTGGCGCTCCAGGTTGCCGAGGCCTTCACCTCCTACGCCAAGCACATCGACGACTTCACCGTTCTCCCGGTGTACGGCGGCTCCGCCTACGGCCCCCAGCTCGCCGGCCTGCGCCGCGGCGCCCAGGTTGTCGTCGGTACCCCCGGCCGTGTCATCGACCACATCTCCAAGGGTTCCCTGGATCTGTCCGAACTCCAGTACCTGGTGCTGGACGAGGCCGACGAAATGCTCCGCATGGGCTTCGCCGAAGACGTGGAGCAGATCTTCCAGCAGACGCCTTCAGACCGCCAGGTCGCCCTGTTCTCGGCCACCATGCCGAGCCAGATCCGCCGGATGTCCAAGCAGTACCTGAACAACCCGGCCGAGATCTCGGTAAAGTCCAAGACCACCACCGGCGCCAACACCCGCCAGCGGTACCTGCAGGTCATGGGCCCGCACAAGCTCGACGCCCTGACCCGCATCCTCGAGGTTGAAGAGTTCGACGGCGTCATCGCCTTCGTGCGCACCAAGATGGCTACCGAGGACCTGGCCGACAAGCTGAAGGCGCGGGGCTTCCAGGCTGCCGCCATCAACGGCGACATCCCCCAGCAGCAGCGCGAACGCACTGTCGACGCCCTCAAGGAAGGCCGCATCGACATCCTGGTGGCCACCGACGTCGCGGCCCGCGGCCTTGACGTTGAGCGCATCAGCCACGTGGTCAACTACGACATCCCGCACGACACCGAGTCGTACGTCCACCGCATCGGCCGCACCGGCCGTGCAGGCCGTTCCGGCGACGCCATCCTGTTCATGACGCCGCGGGAGAAGTACCTGCTGCGTTCCATCGAGAAGGCCACCCGCCAGCCGGTGGAGCAGATGCACCTGCCCACGGCCGAGACCGTCAACACGCTGCGCCTGGGCAAGTTCGCCGAGCGCATCACGGAGACCCTCGAGTCCGAGGACGTTGCCGCGTTCCGCGACCTCATCTCCTCCTACGAGGAAGAGCACAATGTGCCCGCCTCGGAGATCGCTGCTGCACTGGCCGTCATGGCGCAGGGCGGACAGCCGCTGCTGGTCAAGGAACTGCCGGCAGCTCCCGAGTTCCAGAAGCGTGAGCGCTCCAAGGACGGCTTCGGCTCCCGTGGACCGACCCGCACGCTGACCGAAGGCAACGCCACCTACCGGATCGCCGTCGGACGCCGCCAGCGCGTCATGCCGGGCTCCATCGTGGGCGCCATTGCCAACGAGGGCGGCATTTCCTCGGCCCAGATCGGCGGGATCGACATCCGCTCGGACCACTCCCTCGTGGAGCTCCCGGCGGACCTGAGCCCCGAGCAGCTGCGCGCCCTGTCCCGCACCCGGATCGGCGGCGAGCTGATCCACCTCGAGCTGGACAACGGCCGCAAGCCGTCCGGCGGAGGCGAGCGTGGCAGCTACCAGGGCAACCGTGGCGGCGACCGCGGCGGATACTCCGGCGGCGGCGACCGTGGCGGCAACTTCAAGGGCAGTGGCGGGTTCAAGAAGGACTTCCGCAAGAACGACGGCGAGCGTTCCTCCGCTGACCGCGGCGGCCGCTCGTACAGCGAGCGTTCCGTTGGTGCCGACAGCGGCGCCACCCGCGGCCAGGCCAGCGACTCCCGCTTCGGCGGCCACGGTGACGGCTCACGCAAGCCCCGCCACGGCAACGAGGGCGGACAGCGTGACTTCAACCGCAAGGGCAAGTGGTAAGCCCTAGCAGCACCAGGCACTGAGAACGGGCCGGCTTTCGAGCCGGCCCGTTCTCATTTAAGTTCCAGCTAAGCCAGTTGCCTCTCCGCCGCCCGTGTACGCTTCGTCACACCCGGCAGGCGAGGTTGCCGCAACGGGCCCTGCACGACTCTTCGGCGGTACATTTGACCCCGGATTTCCGGGCTTTTCGGCGCGTTTCACCGCTTCCGGAGCCCGTCCTAGTCCCGATTTGTTGGGAGCGGAATCTTCCGGTAGAGTATTTACTCGTTGCCCCCCTAGCTCAGTGGTAGAGCGCGTTCTTGGTAAGAACGAGGTCACCGGATCGATTCCGGTGGGGGGCTCTGGATGAGGGCCTGTGTCAAGGCGGTTTTGACCGGCTTGATGCAGGTTTTTCTCATTCGTGGCGGTGTAGCTCAGTTGGTTAGAGCGCACGACTCATAATCGTGAGGTCGGGAGATCGAGCCTCCCCACCGCTACAGGACAAGCCCCTGGAATCCTTCAGATTCCGGGGGCTTTCCTGTGTCCGCATTTGTGTACGGGAGAACCGTCGCCGCTGTCCGCGGCCAGTGACAACCGCCATGTTTGCCAGTAGCTTTGCAGCAACTGGCGGATGGGGAACTCAGTGGACGTCGTTGAATCAATCATGGTGCCTTTCCGGTGGCTGGTTTCCGTCATCATGGTGGGCTTCCACGAGGGCCTGACCGCTATCGGGCTGCCGGAGGCGTCGGGCTGGACCTGGACGCTGTCCATCACCGGACTGGTTCTCGTTATCAGGGCCGCACTGATCCCCGTCTTCCTGAAGCAGGTCAACGCCCAGCGGCGGATGCGGCTCCTGCAGCCGGACCTCAGGAAGCTCCAGGACAAGTACAAGGGCAAGGCCGATCCGTTGTCCCGCCAGGCCATGGCGCAGGAACAGATGGCCCTGTACAAGAAACACGGCACCAACCCCTTCTCGGCCTGCCTTCCCCTGCTGATCCAGACGCCGTTCTTCCTGGCCCTTTTCCAGGTGCTCTCGGGCATATCCGAGGCGGCCCGCCAAAACGAGGGCATCGGCGCCTTGAGCCATGAAAAAGTGGTGCAGTTCGATCAGTCCAGCATTTTCGGTGCCACCCTGTCAGCGTCCCTGCTCCACGGCGGCGCGGGCGATGCTGGTGCAGTCGCCGTGCTGGCCATCGTGATGATCCTGGCCATGACGGCGGCGCAGTTCCTCACGCAGAAGCTGCTCTTTGCCAGGAGCGCGCCCGAAGAGGCCGCCGCGGGGCCGGCGATGATGCAACAGAAAGTGATCCTCTACATCCTGCCCGTCGTCTTCGGCGCGGGCGGCATCATTTTCCCGATCGGTGTCCTGATCTACTGGACCGTTTCCAACCTCTGGACCCTGGCCCAGCAATTCATCGTTACCGACCGGGCAGCCGGTCGAGGCCGGGAGTCCTGACACCGGCGATCCGGAGAGGGACCAAAATTTCCAGCGGCCCGTGTAACTGGTGGCTGCGGGCCGGAAACAATACAGATAGAAGGCGGCTCAGAGCTACACATCAGGGGGACACCGTGCTTTCCGAGCGTGAACTGGCATTTATTGCCTTGCACAAAGACAGCTATCCGGCGATTTTCAGGTTCGTGCGGCGAAGGGTGGAATCCCCGGAAGTGGCCGAGGAAATCGCTGCGGACGTTTTCCGGGTGGTGTGGCAGAAGTGGGGCGATCAACAAAGGACGGATACCGCCTGGCTGGTCACCGTCGCACGGAACATGATCGGAAATGCGTACCGGAGCCGTGACCGCCAGCGGGCGCTCCAGGACAAGCTGCGAGCCGCGGCAGTCCTCCGTTTCGGGGCCGGCTCCGAAAACCTGGCCGTGCATGATGCCCTGGCCGGCCTGCGGGAAAAAGACCGGGACATTCTCCAGCTGGCCTACTGGGACGGTTTGGGCACGGCGGAAATCGCCGGCGTGCTGCAGTGCAGCGAGTCCGCCGCCAAGGTCCGGCTACACCGGGCGCGGGCAGCGTTCCGGAAACACATGCCTGCGGGTGCAGAAGCGATCACACAGAGGATGGGTGCCTGAAATGGATCCGATCAAGACCATGATTTCCGCGACGGATCCCGTGCGCAACGATCCGTCCATACCAGACGGTGAAGCTGCCCTTCGCCGAGCGTTTGCCGATCCGGCCGCGTTCAGCGACCGCCTCCCGGCCGGTGGGACGACGCTCGAAGAGCGACGGCTGCGGCGCGCCCGCATCGCCGGGGGGATCACGCTGGCCGCGGCGGCTGTCACCGCGGGTGTCCTGGCGGCCACGAACCTCGGTCCGATGACGTCCGCGCCCGAACCGGCCACCACCGTCACCGCATCGGAAACCCCGACGCCGTCCCCGACGACTTCAACCACACGTGCTCCCGCGGCGCCCGTTGCGCAGACCTTCATCTTCCCCGACGGTCACCTCTCCTTCGACTACCCGGAAGGCTGGAGCGTGCGGACGGAACAAGGCCCCTACCTGACGGAGGAGTCGAAGGCCGGTTCCGTCGTCGCCGTGGTTGCTGACGGCTCCGGCGCCGAGATGGCCCGCGTGCAGAGCGGCATGTACGGCGACGGGGCGGCCGGCCGGGTCAAGCGGACCGTCATGGATACCGCCCCCGTGCCGGGAATCACCGACGTATCAGGGAACCCGGCAGAGTTCGGCTTCGCCTCCGACCAGATTCTTCCCGTGTCCTATCCCGGAATGCCCGAGCCGACGCAGCAGGCGGACAATGTTCCGGTCTACTACTTCATGGACATCCGTCTGGCCAAGGAGTTCCTGCCGACGCAGGAGGGGTCGGGCACCAACCAGGTCCTCCTGCCAAACGGGGTCATGGCCGCCTACGTGGTGTTCGATTACGAAAAGCAGCCCGTCTTCGCCACTCCCGATGATGCGAAAGCCTGGATGGCGAGCGAACAGTACTCGCAACTGAAGGCGCTCCTGCTCAGCCTGAAGTACTCGTAAGCTGGGTCCATGACGCGCATCGCAATCATCGGCGGCCACGGCAAAGTGGCTTTGGAACTGGCCGGAATCCTCGCGGCGGACGGTGAGGACGTCACGTCCTTCTTCCGCAACCCGGACCATACGGAGGACGTGGCGGCCACGGGCGCCACGCCGTCGGTCCTGGATGTTGAACACTCGACGACGGCGGAACTCGCCGCCGCCCTCAGTGGCCAGGACGCCGTGGTGTGGTCCGCCGGTGCCGGCGGCGGGAACCCCGAACGGACCTATGCCGTGGACCGGGACGCCGCCATCCGTTCCATGGACGCGGCGGCGGAGGCCGGCGTCGGGCGGTACGTCATGGTGTCCTATTTCGGCGCAGGGCCGAACCACGGCGTTCCGGCGGACAACAGCTTCCACGCCTACGCGGAGGCGAAGGCCGCCGCGGACCAGTACCTGCGCGGCACGGACCTGGCCTGGACCATCCTGGGCCCCGGAACATTGACGGACGGCCCGGGCAGCGGGCTCATCGACGTCAACCCTGCAGACACCTCCGCCGGGACCGCCACCTCACGGGCCAACGTGGCACTCGTGACGGCCGCGGTCCTGGGGCTGCCGGAAACCGCCGGACGCACCATCGAGTTCCGGGACGGCACCCTGCCCATCGCCGCGGCGCTGCAGCCGGCCAACTAGGGGTCCCAGCGGGAGCGGGCTCAGCGCGAACGGACATTTGGGGCCCCTTGGATTCCAGGGCCTCAAATGTCCGTTCGCGCTCCAGGAGCCGCTCAGGCCGGGACGGCGAGCTCCAGGTCGAGGGTGTTCTTCTCCACGTAGTCCAGGGCGCACCGGACCGCGCCCACGGTCACGATCGAGTCGCCCAGCGGGGAAACGGCAACGGTCGGGGGAGTGGCGGTGAACCCGGGCAGCCGTGCAGCGATCGGCCCCAGCAGCACTCCCGCCGAGTTCGCCACCGCGCCGCCAATGACCACCAGCTCGGGGTTGATGATGGTGGCCACGGCCCCGATCACCCGTGCCATCCTCTCGGCCAGCCGGTCCAGGATCTTCAGCGCCACGGCGTCTCCGGCGGCAGCGGCAGCAAATACGTGCTCCGCCTCGACGCCTTCGCCGGCATGCTTCCGCAGCGTGGTTTTGGCCTTCCCGGCCAGGGCTTCGGCGGCCCAGGTGCGGGCAAGGTTCGCGATGCCGAACGTGTCTCCCACGCCCTCCAGCATGTCCAGGAACGCAAGCTCACCGGCACCGCCACCGCGGCCGTGCAGCAGCCGCCCGCCGTCGATCACGCCCGAACCGAAGCGTTCACTGGCGAGAATAACCACGACGTCGTCCACGCCGGCCGCCGCACCTCGCCAACGCTCGCCCAGGGCGGCGAGATTGGCGTCGTTTTCCAGCAGCACCGTCCACCCCCGCAGGTCCCGTAGCGCGGTCTTCAGGCCGACGTCGAACAGTCCCCAGAAATGCTGGGTCACCAGTACATCGCCGTTGCGGTCCACCGGGGCCGCAATTCCGGCGCAGACGGCGAGCACCGAGTCAGGGGAGGCCCCCACACTGTGCAGGGCCATCATGGCGGTCCGGTCAACGACGGCCACGCGTTCTTCCGCGGTGATTTCGGCACCGGCGAACCGCTGGCTGGACCGGCCCAGGGCCTTGCCGCGTAGATCGGACACCACCACCGTTGCCTTGGAGATTCCCACGTCCATGCCCAGGACGTACCCGGCGCGCTCGTTGAGCTCGAACCGGCGCGCCGGCCTGCCTTTCTGGTAGCCGCCAAAAGCCCGCTGGTTTTCCAGCTCCCTGATCCAGCCGCGCTCCATGAGGTCCTCGCACACGGAAATTGCGGTTGCCCGGGTGAGCCCGGTGGCTTCCATGACTTCCGTGACCGTCACCGCCTGCGAGGCGCGCATGAACTCCAGCACGGCTCCGGCGCTCACGCGCCGCAACAGCTGGGGCGTGGCCGCCGTAATTTCCGACATGGTGTTGACCTCTCTGTGCTTTGCACCACATAATACTTGAGGAACTAAATTTAGATTCCAAATAAACGTTGAACGTACACAACGCAGAGCAGGCGGGCCGGGCGGCCGCCGACCGCCAGCTCTTCTCCCAGCCCCTCACCCAGCCTTTTGCAAAGGAGCAACTGTGAACCGCATCCTGAAGCACTGCCCGCCTGCACCACCGTCAGCGCGCCGCCGGCCCCTCACCCCGGCCACCGCACTGTGAACGCTCCTCTGTTCGGATCCGCCGTGCCCGCATCGCTGCCCAGCCGGCGCTCCCTGCTCCGTGCCGCAGGCCTCGCCGGGGCAGCCTTCATGGTTCCCCTGACCGGCTGCGGCGCCACGCCTTCCACGCAGAACGGAACCACCACCCTCCGTTTCATGCAGAACAAGCCCGAGGTGGTGGATTACTTCAACCAGGTCATCAAGGATTTCGAGGCGCTCAACCCGGACATCCGCGTGGTCCAGGACTTCAATGAGGGCAATTTTGTTCCCGGCCTCGTCCGCAATGACCCGCCGGACGTGGTGACCCGCGGCTTCGCGCAGGCCACCGCCGACTTCGTCAAGAAGGGCATCTTCGCCGACCTCTCCGGCATGCCGGTGGCCAGCACCATCGACCCCAAGATGCAGGAGCTCATCAACTCCTGGGGACAGTACAACGGCAACGAAATCAACGCCTTGCCGTTCTCGCTGGCGGCGGCGGGCGTGATCTACAACCGGGACATCTTCGAAGCCCGGGGCGTCTCCGTACCCACCACCTGGGACGAGTTCGTTGCTGCCTGCGAAAAGTTCAAGGCGGCCGGGATAACGCCGATCTACGGAACGTACAAGGACCCCTGGACCCTCGCCCAGGGCATGTTCGACTATGCGTCCGGCGGCGCGCTGGATGTCGCGGACTTCTTCACCAAGCTCAGCGCCAAGGGTGCCGGCATCACCAAGGACTCCGCCGAGTCGTTCGGCAGCAACTTCGGCCCGGCACTCCCCAAGATGCTCCAGCTCGCCTCCTACTCGCAAAACGGAGCGGCCAGCAAGAACTACGCGGACGGCAACGCGGCATTCGCCAAGGGCCAGGCGGCCATGTACCTGCAGGGTCCGTGGGCCCTCTCGCAGCTTGTCGCCGCCAACAAGGACATCAGGCTGGGAACTTTCCCGCTTCCGGTGACCAACAACCCGGCAGAGACCAAGGCCC
Source organism: Arthrobacter oryzae (assembly GCF_030718995.1). Classification (NCBI taxonomy): domain Bacteria; kingdom Bacillati; phylum Actinomycetota; class Actinomycetes; order Micrococcales; family Micrococcaceae; genus Arthrobacter; species Arthrobacter oryzae. The sequence continues at coordinate 446,705 of NZ_CP132204.1, read as the reverse complement.
GCGTGAATGTGGACATGGCGCTTTCGATCACCCGCAGCACGCCCAACATGGCTGCGGCGCAGCGGTTCGTGAACTACCTGCTGGAGCCGTCCGTGGTGAACACGTACAACGAAAAGAACGCTGCGTTCTCGCCGCTCAAGGACGCTCCCGCAGTCAGCAATCCGCAGATCAGCGGACTCAATGCGGCAGTGGAGGAAGCGCGCTACTTCCAGGGGGCCGTGACCTACTTCCCGCCGTCGGTGCCCGTGAACAACTACATCCAGTCCTTCGTGTACAGCAAGAACGGCGAGCAGTTCCTCGCCGCCCTCGATGACGAATGGCGCCGTGTCGCCGAGCGTACCGCGGTCTGAACCCCCACCCGAATCCAGGAGCCTCAATGACTACAACATCCCGGGTGGCCCAGGCAGCCCCTCCCGCAGGACGCAAGAACCCCACTTCCCGCCCCGCCGGCACGTCCGGGTCCAAGGGCAGGATCGACCCCACGTACTACTGGATGGTGGTGCCCGTCCTGGCACTGTTCGCCTTCTTCATCACCCTGCCGGCACTCGTGGGCGTCTTCTTCAGCCTGACGAACTACGCAGGCTACGGCGACTGGAAGTTCATCGGCCTGATGAACTACGTCAACATCTTCAAGGACCCGGCTGTCCTGCAGTCGTACGTCTTCACGTTTGTGTTCGCACTGACCACCACCGTGGTGGTGAACGTCGTGGCCCTCGCCATCGCCCTGGGCCTGAACGCGAAGATCAAATGGCGCACCGGCATCCGCACCGTGTTCTTCATCCCCATGGTGCTCTCCGCCCTGATCGTTTCCTTCGTGTTCAACTACCTGTTCTCCAACACGCTTCCGGTGCTGGCTGAACGGTTCGGCGTCACGCCGCTGGCCGCGAGCATCCTCGCCAACGAGAACCTTGCCTGGCTGGCCATCGTGATCGTTACGGTGTGGCAGGCTGCGCCGGGCGCCACCATCATCTACCTGGCAGGCCTCCAGAGCGTGCCTTCCGAGGTTTACGAAGCTGCGGACCTCGACGGCGCCGGCAGCTTCCGGCAGTTCATCAGCCTGACGCTGCCGCTGATCATGGGGTACCTCGTGATCAACGTCATCCTTGGCTTCAAGGGATTCCTGGGAACCTACGAGATCATCGTGGGGCTCACCGGCGGCGGTCCCGGCATGGCAACGCAGTCCGTGGCCATGCGCATCTTCTCCGGCTTTACCGGCGGCGACTATTCCTACCAGATGGCAAACGCCGTCATCTACTTCCTGATCACCTTGCTGATCTCCGTCATCCAGCTGCGCCTTATCCAGCGCCGGGGGGTTTCACTCTAATGACTGCATCCACACTTCCCGCCGCGAAGGCTTCTGCTTCCGCTGTTTCCGGCGGCAACACCCCCGGTGCGAAGAAGCGCCGGTCCAACCGCGAGGGCTTCAAGATCAACTGGTGGCTCACCGCGCTGATGCTGGCCGCCTCGTTGACCGTCCTGCTGCCGCTCTACTTCACCGTGGCGATGGCGCTGAAGTCCCCGGAGCAGATCGGCACCGGCACTGGCCTCGCCTGGCCCAACCCGATGAACTGGGAGAACTTCGCCGCCGCCTACGTGGCCACCAACTTCCCGCGGGCCTTCATGTCCACGGCGTTCGTTACGGTGCTGAGCGTCATCGGCTCCCTGGCCTGCAGTTCGCTGGTGGCCTGTGCCATTGCGCGGAACTGGAACCACAGGTTCTTCCGGGGCTCGTTCGTGTACCTGCTCTCGGCGATGTTCATCCCGTTCCCGGTGATCATCCTTCCCCTGATCAAGCAGACGGCACTGCTCGGCCTGGACAACCCGGCCGGCGTCGTGTTCCTGCACGTCCTCGGGGGCATCTCCTTCAACACCCTGCTCTACATCGCCTTCGTCCGGTCCATCCCGGTGGAGCTCGAGGAATCCGCGCGCATGGACGGGGCCACCACGTGGCAGGTGTTCCGCAAGATCATCTTCCCGCTGCTTGCCCCCATGAACGCCACCGTCGGCATCTTCGCCTTCCTCGGCTCGTGGAACGACTTCCTGCTGCCGCAGATGATGATTGCCGACCCCTCACTCCAGACGCTGCCCGTGGTCCAGATGCTCTTCCAGGGCGAATTCAACACCAACTACAGCCTGGCCTTCGCGTCCTACCTGATGGCCATGGCACCCACGCTGGTGGTTTACATCCTGGCGCAACGTTGGGTACTGTCCGGAGTCATGCGGGGCGCAGTGAAGTAGGAGTAGGACGCAGTGAAGCAGGCCCCATCCCGGGCACCCATCTATTTTTCCCACCAAAAAGAACAATCGACACCAGAAAAGGAATCTCTTTTGTCCACCACCGCCACATTGGCAACCCTGTCCGATTCAAACCTCGCAGCCGATCCCAACTGGTGGCGCCAGGCCTCCGTGTACCAGATCTATCCGCGCAGCTTCTCGGATTCGAACGGTGACGGCCTGGGCGACATCAAGGGCATCACGGCCAAAGTTCCGTACCTGAAGGAACTGGGGATCGACGCCGTCTGGCTCAGCCCGTTCTACCCGTCCGCGCTCGCGGACGGCGGGTACGACGTCGACGATTACCGCAACGTCGACCCGAAGCTGGGCACCCTGGAGGACTTCGCGGAAATGTCCGCTGCGCTCCACGAAGCCGGCATCAAGCTGATTGCGGACATCGTCCCCAACCACTCCTCCGACCGCCACGAATGGTTCAAGGAAGCCCTCGCCTCCCCGCGCGGTTCCGCCGCCCGCGAGCGCTACATCTTCCGTGACGGCCTGGGCGAGAACGGCGAGCTGCCGCCGTCGGACTGGGACTCCGTCTTCGGAGGTCCCGCCTGGGAGCGCATCACCGAACCGGACGGCACTCCCGGCCAGTGGTACATGCACATCTTCGCCAAGGAGCAGCCGGACCTGAACTGGTCCAACCGCGAGATCCGTGACGACTTCCTGAAGACCCTGCGCTTCTGGTCCGACCGCGGCGTGGACGGCTTCCGCGTGGACGTCGCGCACGCCCTCACCAAGGACCTCACCGAGCCGCTGCTGTCGAAGGTGGAACTCAGCGAGGCCAACACCGGCACCGACGGCTTCGCCGACGGCTCGCACCCGTTCTGGGACCGCGACGAGGTCCACGAGATCTACGCCGAATGGCGCGAGGTGTTCAACGAGTACAACCCGCCGCGCACCGCCGTCGCCGAAGCCTGGGTGCACGCCACCCGCCGTGCCCGCTACGCCAGCCCGCAGGGCCTGGGACAGGCCTTCAACTTCGACCTCCTGCAGGCCGATTTCGACGCTGACGAGTTCCACGAGATCATCACCCGGAACCTCGCCGAAGCCACGGCCACCGGAGCCTCCTCCACCTGGGTCTTCTCCAACCACGACGTCGTCCGGCACGCCACCCGCTACGGCCTGCCGAAGGGCGGCGGCGTCCACGCCAAGGGCCAGGACGGCAAGGGCTGGCTGCTGGCCGGCGCCCCGGCCGAGGAACTGGACGTCGAGCTGGGCCTGCGCCGTGCCCGTGCGGCCAGCCTGCTGATGCTTGCCCTCCCGGGTTCGGCCTACCTGTACCAAGGGGAGGAGCTTGGCCTGCAGGAAGTCGCGGAGATCCCGGACTCGGAGCGTCAGGACCCGTCCTTCTTCCGCAACAAGGGCGTGGAGATCGGCCGTGACGGCTGCCGTGTGCCGCTGCCCTGGGCCGCGGAAGGCTCCTCGTTCGGCTTCGGCGCCGGGGATGCCCACCTGCCCCAGCCTGCATGGTTCGCCCGCTACGCAGTGGACGCCCAGGACGGCGTGGAAGGCTCCACGCTGGAGCTGTACCGCAAGGCCCTGAAGCTGCGCCGAGAGCTGCAGACCGCCGAGGAGCTCGAGTGGGTGGAAACCGGCAACCCCAAGGTGCTGCAGTTCAGCCGCCACGGGGGCTGGCAGTCCGTCACCAACTTCGGTGACGAGCCGGTGGAGATCCCGGCCGGCGAGGTGCTGCTTAGCAGCGCCCCGCTGGACGGGAAGCTGCTGCCCGGAAACACCACCGTCTGGCTGCGGTGAGCACTTCCGTGAGTGGGCAGGCAGACCGGGCGCAGGGGGAGACCCCCGCGTCCGGCCTGCCCGGCGTTGCCCCCAGGGCCGGCCAGGAGCTGATCTACGGCTGCATGGGGCTGGGCGGCAGCTGGTCCGCTGAGCCGTACGAACCTCGGCATGTTGAACAGGCAGCTGCGGCGATCGACGCTGCACTGGATTCCGGCATCACGCTGTTCGACCATGCGGACATTTACCGCGCGGGCAAGTCCGAGGCCGTCTTCGGTGAGGTCCTGGCGATTACGCCGGGGCTCCGGGAACGGATCCGGCTGCAGACCAAGTGCGGGATCCGGCTCAACGAGCAGGGGCTGGAGACGCACTACGACCTGAGTCGCGACGGGATCCTCGAGCGGGTCAACGGCAGCCTCAAGCGGTTGAAGACCGAGTATGTCGATGTCCTCCTGCTGCACCGCCCTGACCCGCTGGCGGACCCCGCCGAGGTGGCGTCCGCCGTCGGACAGTTGATGCGGGAAGGCAAAGTGCGGCAGGTGGGTGTGTCCAACATGTCCGCCCCGCAGATCGAAGCGCTGCAGGACCGCCTGGAAACTCCGGTGGTGGCCAACCAGCTGGAGATGAGCCTGCTGAAACGCGCCTGGCTGGAAAGCGCCGTGCTGGTGAACCATGCGGAGGGGCTGGATTACAGCTTCCCGCACGGCACCGTGGAGTTCTGCACCCGGCAGGGGATCACCCTCCAGGCCTACGGGGCGCTGGCCCGCGGACATTACACCGGCGCCCCGCCGGAAAGCCCGACGCCGGCCGAGGCCGCCACGGCGGAGCTCGTCGCCGGGATGGCGGTGGCCAAGGGGACCACCCGTGAGGCCATCCTCCTGGGGTGGCTGATGCGGCACCCGGCCGGGATCGCTCCGGTGGTCGGCTCGGCCAACCCGGACCGCATCCGGGCCTGTGCCGGAGCGGCCCATGTTGCCGCCGCCATGACCCGCGCCGAATGGTACAAACTGTGGGTCACGGCCCGGGGGAGCAACATCCCCTAAACCCGGCCCGCCCACGTGCCCGCTTAACCCAACTAGGTCGCAGTTAATGTCGTTATGAGCGCTCATAACGACATTAACTGCGACCTAGTTGGGTGAGGACACTAGACCGGGGCGACCACCGAATACGTGGACGAATCGCCCTTCAGCGCCTGGCTCGGCTTGCCGTCCACACCCACCGGAATGTCGCCGGCAATGGTCACACGGTTGAGCTTGCGGGGCTGGCCGTCGTAGTTGTCCGGGGCGTAGTGCTGGGTGATGCGGTTGTCGAACAGCACCACCTGGTTCGGCTCCCAGTTCACCCGCACCACATTCTCCGGGCGCGTGACGTACGCCTGCAGCAGCCGGATGATGTCCCTGGACTCTGTGTTGGACAGTCCCACGATCCGCAGCCGCTGCGCGAAGCCCCCAATGAACAATCCGCGCTCGCCGGTCAGGGGGTGGACCCGGACCACCGGGTGGGCCGTCTCGAACTTCAGCCGGGTGAACTCCTTGCGGCGTTCCTCGGCGTTCTGGTGCTCCAGGTTCTTCGGCACCGAGTAGTCGTAGTCGTTGGTGTGGATCGCCCAGAGAGTGTCCGCGAAGTTCCGCAGCTCGTCCGGAAGGTCGCGGTAGGCGCCGGCCGAGGACGCGATCAGCGTTTCGCCGCCGTACGCCGGAAGATCGATGCTGCGAAGCGTGGATGCCTGCGGCGGGTTCACCACGAACGTGACGTCCGTGTGCCAGTTGTTGGCCGAACCGTTCTCGCTGTCCACGGGCAGGACGTTCTCTTCGCCCTCCACGGAGGCCACGGTGGGGTGCGCCTTCGTCAGCGGTCCGAAGTGGCTGGCGAACTTCACCTGCTCCTCGTCCGTGCGGATGTTCGCCTCGCGGAACACCAGGGCCTTGTGTTCGTTCAAAGCCTCGCGGATCCGGGCCACAGTGCCGGGGGAGAGGTCCCCGCTCAGGTCCAGTCCGCGGATTTCAGCCCCGATCCGGGAGCCGAGCTTGGCGAATTCGAGCTTGGTTTCGGTGATGGTGGTCATTGCTTTATTCCTTACTGGTTGATGGTGCAGGTGAATTGGTCAGTTGCCGGAGCCGACGGCGGTGCGCCAGCGGGAGAAGTGCCGCTCCAGGGCCACGAGGAGGACGTTGACGGCCAGCCCCAGGATGGAAACGGTGAGGATGCCCGCGTACATGTCCGGGATGAGGAAGCTCATCTGGGAATTCACGATCAGGTAGCCCAGGCCGGCTTTGGCCCCCACCATTTCGGCGGCGATCAGCACCAGGATGGAGGATGTGCCAGCCATCCGGATGCCCGTGAAGACCGTGGGTACCGCGGAAGGCAGGATGACCTTCTGGAACAGCCGGAAGCTGTTCAGCCCCAGCGACCGCGCGGCCCGGATGAGCAGCGGGTCCACGGTGCGGACGCCGGCGATGGTGTTCAGGAGGACCGGGAAGAACGCCGCGTACGCCACGATGGTGATCTTCGATTCTTCGCCGATGCCCAGCAGCAGCGTGAACACCGGCAGCAGGGCCAAGGTCGCCGTGTTGCGGAACAGTTCCAGCAGCGGGTTCAGGAAGGAGCTCAGCCAGCCGTACCAGGCGATCAGCAGCCCCAGCACGACGGCGGATACCACCGCGATGCTGAACCCGGACACCGAGCGGGTGAGGCTCGCCTGCAGGTGGTTCTGCAGCTGCCCGGCCTCCAGCAGCTTTGCCCCGGCCGCCAGGACTTCGTGCAGCGGCGGCAGGAACACCCGGGTGGCGGGGCTTGCCAGGTATGTCGGGCCCAGTTCCCACAACGCGAGGAACAGCAGCACGGCGAGGGATTTCCACCCGGCCCGTCCGGCGAGGCGGGCTGCGCCGCCGAACCGGGCTGCCGGCGTCGGACGGTGTCCGTTGTCCGGACCGGACGGTCCGTTCTTTGCTTTTCCCCCCGGGACGGGACGTTCGACGGCGGCAGCCGTCTCGGGCGGTCGGGTCAGCACAGCGCTCATCAGGCAGCACTCCTTTCCTGGGGTTGTTCGACGGGCTGTTCGTCCGGGGCGGTCCCGTCGGGGAGGATCTTGCGGTGTCCGGAGTCCTGCGCGAGGCGGACCTCGTCGTGCAGGAGGGACCAGACCTGGTGCCGGTGCTCCACGAACGCCGGGTGGGAGCGCACATCGTCCCCGCCGTCCCGGTCCGGAATGTTGATGTCCACGAACTCCTTGAGCCGGCCGGGCCGGGCGCTGAGCACGGCCACGCGCTGGCCCAGGTACACGGCCTCGTCGATGCCATGGGTGATGAAGACGATGGTCTTGCCCGTGGCCTTCCAGATCCGCAGCAGTTCGTCCTGGAGCTGCTCGCGGGTCTGCGCATCCAGGGCGGCGAACGGTTCGTCCATCAGCAGGATGTCCGGCTCATAGGCGAGGCTCCTGGCGATGGCCACGCGCTGCTTCATACCGCCGGACAGTTCATGCGGGTAACGGTCCTCGAACCCCGCCAGCCCCACCAGGTCCAGGAACTCGCTGGCCTTTGCGGCCCGCTCCTTCCGGGAAAGGCCGGAGTTCTCCAGGCCGATGGAGACGTTGGCCGAGGCAGTGCGCCAGGGGAAGAGCGCGTACTGCTGGAAGACCACGGCGCGGTCCGGACCTGGTCCGGTCACTTCCACGCCGTCCACCAGCACTGTTCCCGAGGTGGGCCGGGACAGGCCGGCCAGCAGGTCCAGCAGCGTGGTCTTGCCCGAACCGCTGGGACCCACCAGCGTGAGGAACTCGCCGGCGGCGACGTCCAGGCTGAGGTCATCCAGGGCGGTCAGCACGGACGGGCCGGCTTGCTTCGTGGTCGCTTTGCCCTGGCGCACCGCGAATTCCTTCGTGACGTTCCGGAGGCTGATTTTCGGGGTCATGATTCTCCTTCCGTGTTGCTGGCAGTGCTGCAGATGCTGGTGCTGGCGGCGGCGGTCATCCGTTCACCAGCCCGTTGAACTCGTTGGTGTACAGCTTCTTCGGGTCCAGTTCGCCTTTGACGATGCCGGTGTCCTTCAGCCATTTGCCCCAGCGGGTGAAGTCCTCATCCTTGATCTCGCCCTTGGCGGGAACGCCCACGCTCTTCCAGTACTGGAGGGCCGCCGGGTTCTCGTTGCGGCCGCGCTCCTGCAGGATCTTGGTGAAGCGGGCGATCACCTCTTCGCGCGGTGTGGTCCGCTCCCACTCGATGGCCTTCGCTACCCCGGTGGTGAACGTCCGGGTGGTGTTGGGGTTTTTCGCGATGAAGTCGGTGCGCAGCACGTAGGGCCCGCCGGCGAACGTTCCGAAGAGTTCGGCGTCGCTGAACACTGAGCGCAGGCCGCCGTTGGCGATCGCTTTATCCTGCAGGACTCCGCCCAGCGAACCCGCGTCCACCTGGCCTCGTCGGATGGCCTCCTCGGTGTCGTTGGGCGGGACCACCACCAGCTGGACCTGCTTGATTTCCTCGGCGCTCAGGCCGTTCTTCTGCAGGTAGGTGTTGATGACGGCGTCCGCGTGCGCCCCGAGCGTGTTCACCGCGATCTTCTTGCCGATGAAGTCCCTGGCGGTGCGGATGGGGCTGTCCTCCTTGACGTAGAAGCCGTTGAAGGTCTTCTCGTCTTCGCCGTAGTAGTTGATGACAGCCTTCACGGGGGCTCCGGCTTCCACCAGCTTGACCACCGCGCCGGCGAACGCGCCGCCAAAGTCAGTCTGACCGGTGGCTGCCGACTGGATGTCCTGCGGACCGCTGATGGTGTTGCCCACCCAGTTCAGCTTGACGTCGCCGAGGTAGCCGAGGTCCTGGGCCAGCTCCGGAAGCGTCACGGTGTTGGCCCAGCCCTGGTAGCGGAGCTCCTTCACCTCGGTGGCGCCTGCGGCAGCGCCGCCGGCACCGGCTTCTGCGCTGCCCCCGCAGCCCGACACCGTCATCGCGATGACGACGGCGGCCGCGGCACTCATGATGGTCAGGTGTCGTTTCATTCGGGGTTCCTTTGTGAAGCATCGGGGAAGTCTTGGATTGAAGCGGCGATGGCCGTTTGCCTGCCGCTGGAACGATGTAAGCGCACCTTCCGGGCAAGGAAAAGCGCTGCTGTCACGCCGGGAAACCCGCGGAAATGAGCGGAAACAGGAGGAAACTCCGGGTCACAAGACGCCCGGTTTCGCCCGGTAACGGCGCGTGAAGGAGTTTGACGCGCCTGCCGTGCCGGATTTTGGTCGTATTGTTCGCGGTATTGTTCCAGGACGAACCGCTGTTACTTAGCGTTAGGGCGTGCCGGGCGGATACGGTAGGAGTATGACCACCTCTACCTCCGCTGCCGTCGACACCGTACGGCCCGAACGAAACATCCCCGCCGAAATTGCCCGTTCGTGGCTTTTGGTGAACGCAATGAAGCCTGAGCTTTTTGACGTCTCGGCCATCTCGCGCGCGGATTCGATCATCCTGGACATCGAAGATGCCGTGGATCCCTCGCAGAAGGACACGGCCCGCGAACACGTGATCAACTGGCTGACCGCCGGTGGCAAGGCCTGGGTCCGCATCAACGACGCCACCAGCCCGTTCTGGGCGAGCGACCTTGCCGGGCTCCGCGGCACGCCCGGCCTGCTGGGCGTCATGCTGGCGAAGACCGAGTCAGCGGACCAGGTTACGGAGAGCTTCCACCGCATGGACGGCCAGACCCCCGTGATTGCGCTGGTGGAGTCCGCCGTCGGCATCGAGGAAGCGAACAATATCGCCAAGGCCCAGGGCGCGTTCCGCCTCGCCTTCGGGTCCGGCGACTTCCGCCGCGATACCGGCATGGCAAACACGCAGGAGGCCATGGCCTACCCGCGCGCCAAGCTCGTAGTGGCCAGCCGTGTGGGCAACCTGCCGGGCCCCATCGACGGACCCACCGTGGGCACGAGCCACCCGATCCTGCGTGAGCAGACCGGCATCACCGTGATGATGGGCATGACCGGCAAGCTGTGCCTGGCCATCGACCAGACTCCCGTCATCAATGAAGTCATCAGCCCGACGCCGTCCGACGTCGCCTGGGCCACGGACTTCATGGCCGACTTTGAGGCCAGCGGCCGCGTGATCCGCGACGGTTCCGACCTGCCGCGCCTGGGCCGCGCCGAAAAGATCATGAAGCTCGCGGTAGCCTTTGGGGTGCAGCCCGCGCTGTAGCGCCCGGAAGCAAAGCCGCCAGCCCAAGGAGACCCCGTGACCGATACCCGCTATCTGGTCCACGGGGTCTTTTGGGATGGTGCGCCGCCCGGTTCCCCGGCGGGCCGGCCGTCCGGCGGAGGGCCGGCCCGCCGCGACGGCGGCACACCGGTGATGCGCCTGCAGGACCGTTCCGGGCGTTTCAGGGAACTGGCGCTCGACGCCGGCAGCCGCCTGGGCTTCAGCGTCGCCGCCGGCGGCAAGGCCTGCCTGGGGCACCATAAGGTGCACGGTCCGGCCGACCGGGACCACGTTCTTTGCCGGGCCCAGGCACCGGCCGCCAGGGGAAGCCAGTGCGAGCGCTGCTTCGTGATGGACGACTTCCGGCTCATCCACGACTTCCACCGCGGCGGAGGTGTTCCGCAGGGGCTTCGCGCCTACCTGATGCAGGAGCACTGGCTGTATGTGGCAACGTTCGCCGGCGGCGCCAGCAAGGTCGGCACGGCCTCGAACCTGCGGAAATGGAACCGGCTGGCAGAACAGGGTGCCGTGGTGGCCCGGTATGTGGCCCGAGCCGACGACGGCAGGGTGGTCCGGATCCTGGAAGACATGCTGACGCGCGACGCAGGGCTGCCGCAGCAGGTCCGTTCGGCAGCCAAGGCCGCCGCGCTGGTGGCCCCGGTGCCCGGCGTCGAACTTGATGAACTGAACCGGCGGCTGGCCGGTGAGGCCCGGGCATTGCTGGCGTGCGCCGGCGTCGAGGGCTTCGACGTGGTGGACGAACGGTGGGTCCGCCCTGGGCTTGCGGACGGGGCATGCAGGCCCGGGGCGAGGCATGCCTACCCGCATGATTTGGGAGCCGGCGGACACGGATTCCGGATTACCGCGGTGAGCGGCAGCATCGCGGTGGCAGCCCTGGATGGCTCGGAGTTGGAGTTCGTGGTGAACCTCGGGAGGCTGAAGGCACGGACCGTGGAACTCGGAGACCACCACACCTCTGAGGTCCCGGCCGTGCAGGAATCTTTGTTCTAACCTCCGCGCATCTGACCCGTAGAATGGCACGGTGCTGAACGAATTCTGGGCAACCGCATCCACCGCCTACAAGGTGCTCGTCTTCAGCGCCATGGGCCTGATCGCCGCGGGCATTGTCCTGAACCTGGTGGGCAACACCTCGGGAAACCAGGGCCTGGCGGTGGCCTCACTTCCGGTGATCGGCGTCGGTCTCGTCCTGCACGTTGTCGGGATCGTGGTGCGGGGCCAGCAGATCCGGAAGAACCTCAGGCGCTAACGGCGGCGTTCCGCAGGACATGGCTGCGGGCGTGCTCCACGGCCGCCGGGAGCGTAGTGAAGAGGTGCTTGTGGTGCCGGAGGGAACGGATCACACCCACGTTCGTCACCAGTTCCAGGTGCTCCGGCCGGACACCCTTCAGCAGTACGGTGATTCCCCGCAGTTCCAAAGCTGAGATTACTTCCACCAGGGCATGGGCGCCCGTGGCGTCCAGCATCCGCACCTGCGACAAGCGGATGATGGCCACCTGGATGTCCTTCACCTCGCTGATCTCCTGCAGGATCCGTTCCGCCGCCCCGAAGAACATGGCGCCGTCGAGCCGGAAGATTGCGATGTGCGAATCACCGTCGGCCGCTGCGCCTGTAATGGGCTCCCGGCGGACACCGCTCAGCGAGGCAAACTTCCGAAGGGTCAGCAGTGCCGCGGCAGCCAGGCCGATCTGGATGGCGACGATCAGGTCGAAGGCCACGGTGATGAGGGCAGTGAGGATGAACACCGCCGCGTCCGCACGGGTGGACCGGAGAATGGCGTTGACCGTCCGGGTGGAGACCATCCGCGTCGCCGTGACCATCAGGACTCCGCCCAGCACGGCCAGCGGAATGCGCCCCACCATCCCTGCAGCGAGGTAGATGATGGCCAACAGCACCAGGGCGTGGACCACGGCGGCCAGCCGGGTCTTCGCGCCGGAGCGGACGTTGACCGCGGAACGGGCAATGGCGCCTGTCGCGGGCATGCCGCCGAACAGGCCGGCTGCGATGGATGCCAGCCCCTGCCCGCTCAGTTCCCGGTCCGGACTGTAACGGCCGCCGGGCCTGCCGTCCGGCCCCACCATTCCGGCCGCAACGCGGGCCGAGAGGAGCGACTCAATGGCCGCCAGCGCCGCGATGGACACTGCGGGCAGCAGGAGCTCCCCAAGCGCCGCGGGATCGACCGACGGCAGGCCAGGGGCCGGCAGGGAATGTGGCAGCGCCCCGATTCGGGGTATGTCCAGGCGGAGCAGTTCAGCGGCCACGGTAACCAGTAGCACGGCGGTCAGGCTGGCGGGCAGTGACTTGTGGACCTTGGGCGCCAGGAACATGATGGCTGCGACGGCCGCCACCACGGCGAGGGTCTGGACGACGGTGGGAAATGCGGCCCCGGAGGCGGCCTCGACCGCCGCAATGAGGGTGTTGTGGCCCGGGATGCCGGCTGTTCCCGTGGCCAGCGGCACTTGCTGGAGGAAGATGATGGCGGCAATTCCGAGGGTAAATCCTTCCACCACCGGCCAGGGGATGAATGCGACGGCGCGGCCCAGGCCGCTGATGCCGAGTGCACAGACCATGAGTCCTGCCAGCAGCGAGACAATCGGAATGCTGCCCGCGCCGTGGCTGGCCACCACCGGGGCAAGGACCACCACCATGGCGCCGGTGGGTCCGGACACCTGGACATTGGACCCGCCCACGATGGCCGCCACCAGCCCGGCAACCACTGCGGTGATCAGCCCGGCTTCAGCGCCCACCCCCGAGCTGACGCCAAACGCCAGCGCCAGGGGGAGCGCCACCACTCCCACGGTGATGCCGGCTGTGAGGTCCGTCTTCCACGTGGAGCGCAGGCCGTCGTAGTCGCGGCGGGACGGCAGGAAGGCCCGCAGCGTCCGCAGCCGGCTCACGAGGACGGACCGGAGAGATGTGGGACCTGGAGTTCCTGCGCCAGGCGGAGCTGCTCGTTGGAGTCCGCCAGGGTGTCCAGCAGGAATGTTCGGGCAATGGCCAGGAGTTCTGCGATTTTGGGGTGGGCCAGGCGGTATGTCACGGCGTTCGCGGACCGCACCGAGGTCACCACCCTGTGCCGGCGCAGCGTCGCCAGATGCTGGGAGAGGTGCGAGGCCTCCAGCCCCGTCTCGGCCAGGAGGAAGCTGACCGGGGCCGTTGTGTCAGGCGCGGCGGCAAGCAGTTCGAGGATCCTGATGCGGGCCGGGTGGGCCAGGGCCTTGAAGAGGTTGGCCTTGATTTCGTACAAAGGGGCCTGTGCCGTGGAAAGCATGGGGGACCTGCTGTCGCCTGGTTCACGCAGCTGTCCGGTGATGGGACTCCCGCATGAATTGATGAATTGATGGAATGATTAATTCATCATACCGCTGGTGCGCGGAACCCGCCAGAGCTCCGCGTAACAGGCCGCCGGGCGGGCAGCCGCTCTCCTCGTAACCGGCCGCTGGGTTGACGGCGGGGGAACGATAGGCTTGAGGCCATGACTATCAATCCGGATCTGCAGGGCCGTAGCTACCCTGCCGCAGAGGTGTACGACGTTGGCCGCGAGAAGATCCGCGAGTTCGCCAGGGCGGTTAAGGCTACCCACGCAGCGCACTTCGACGTGGAAGCAGCCCGCGCCCTCGGCCACAGCGACCTCGTGGCCCCGCCGACCTTCGCCATCATCATCGCCCAGCGTGCCGATGCCCAGCTGATCGAGGATCCGGAGTCGGGCATCGACTTCTCCCGCGTTGTCCACGCGGACCAGCGCTTTGTCCACCACCGGCCCATTTTCGCCGGCGACCGGCTGGTGGCGGAGCTGCATGTGGACGGCGTCAGGGCCATGGGCGGCGGCGCCATGATCACCACCCGATCCGAGATCTTCGCCCTCACCGGCAACGATGCAGGCGGCCCGGGTGCTTCCCGCGAGGCCGTCTCCACCACCACCTCGTCCATCCTGGTCCGCGGAGAGGGACAGTAACCATGAGCACAGCATCCATCAGCCCCGCATTGTCCGAACTCAGCGTCGGACAGGACGTGGGCACCCGCAGCATCACCGTCACCCGCCAGGACCTCGTGAAGTACGCCGGCGCCTCCGGGGACTTCAACCCGATCCACTGGAACGAAGCGTTCGCCACCGGCGTGGGCCTGCCCGGCGTCATCGCCCACGGCATGTTCACCATGGGCGCCGCGGTCCAGCTGGTGACCGACTGGGCAGGAGACCCTGCCGCCGTCGTGGACTTCCAGACCCGCTTCACCAAACCGGTGCTGGTCACCGACACCACAGGGACGGAGGAGCCCGGGGCCGTCATCGAGGTCACCGGCGCCATTGGCGCGCTCGACGCCGACGCCGGTACCGCCCGCGTGGACCTCACCGTGGTCTCCGCGGGCCAGAAGGTCCTGATGAAGGCCCAGGCAGTCGTCAGGCTTGCGTGACCAAAGTCGCGTGAGAGGGGCACTGCTGTGACCAGGAACGTCTTCACGCCGGCTGCCGAAGTAACGCACTGGCGCAACGCCGTCGTGGTGGCCTACGGGGCAAGCGGCCTGGCGTTCTCCACCTGGGTGTCGCGGCTCCCCGCCATCAGGGACGGCCTGGACCTGACACCGGGAACCATCGGGCTGCTCCTGCTGTGCATGACGGCCGGTTCGTTCCTTTCGGTGTCCGCGTCGGGCCTGATCGTCCTCCGCCTGGGCTCCAAACGGACCATCCGGATCGGCAGCATCATGGTGGGCATTGGATTGGTGCTTGCCGGCTTCGGCACGTCCGTGCTCGCCAGCCCGGTGGCCGTTGCCGCCGGCCTGGCCATCATCGGACTGGGAACCGCCAGCTGGAACACCGCTTCGAATGTCGAAGGTGCCGCCGTTGAACGCGCCGTCCGGCGGCACATCATGCCCCGGCTGCACGGCTCCTTCAGCCTCGGAACCGTAGCCGGAGCAGGGCTGGGCGCCTGGGCGGCCGGAGCCGGAGTCCCCGTGTTCTGGCACCTGGCGGCCGGCGGCCTCCTGGTGGCCGGATCGGTGGCAACGGCCGCTTCCTGGTTCCGGGCAGACATCACGCCGGTGCCGGGCGAACGTCCGTTCAAGGCGTCCGGGACAGACACTTTCGAGGATCCGTCCACCGGGCCCATTCCCATCGTCCGGCAGACGGACGCGGTCCGCGAACAGCCGCTGGACAACAAACGCTTGATCGCCCAGGCCTGGCGGGACAAGCGCACGCTCCTGCTCGGCGTCCTGGTCCTCGGGCTTGCCCTTGCCGAAGGCGCGGCGGGCGACTGGGTGGCCCTTGCGCTGGCGGACGGCCACGGCCAGTCCGACGCCGCCGGAGCTGCAGGCTACGGGCTTTTCGTGACCTTCATGACCATCGGCCGCTTCGCCGGAACGCTGGTCCTGGACCGGTTTGGCAGGGTTCCCGTGATGCGCTGGTGCGCCGCGCTGGCCGTCGCCGGACTGGGGCTGTTCGTCTTCGCTCCCGCGCCGTGGCTGGCGTTCGTGGCGCTGGCCGTCTGGGGCCTTGGCGCTTCCCTCGGTTTCCCCGTCGGCATGTCCGCGGCCGCCGATGATCCGGCCAAGGCCGCTGCCCGCGTTTCCGTGGTGTCCACCATCGGCTACGGCGCGTTTCTGTGCGGACCGCCTCTCCTTGGACTCCTGGCCGAACACGTGGGCATCCTCCACTCCCTGCTCGCCGTGATGGTGATGCTCGTGGTCAGCTTCCTGCTTTCCCCGGTGGCCCGGAAACTCCCTTGAATCCCGGTCCCGTCCGAATGACCGATAGGCTGGACGGGTGACCCAGACTTTGCTTTCCGACCTGACCACTGCCGCCGTCGGCGGACCCGCCGGTAACTACATCGAGGCACGTTCGGAGTCGGAAATCATCGACGCCGTCCGCTCCGCGGATGCCGCCGGTGGGCAGCTGCTGATCATCGCGGGCGGGTCCAACCTGCTGATTTCCGACGACGGGTACCCCGGCACGGTGCTCCGGATCGCCTCTGAGGGGTTCACCGTCAACGCCGAGGATTCCTGCGGCGGCGTTTCTGTGGTGGTCCAGGCAGGTCATAACTGGGACGCGCTGGTGGAGCACGCCGTGCGGCATGCGTGGTCCGGGATAGAGGCACTTTCCGGGATCCCCGGGTCCACGGGGGCCACCCCGGTGCAGAATGTGGGGGCCTACGGCTCGGACGTCTCCCAGACCATAGCCGCTGTCCGGACCTGGGACCGGGAACGGAATGCCGTCCGCACCTTCACGAATTCGGAGCTGAAGTTCGGCTACCGGGATTCGGTCCTGAAGCAGACCACCGTCCAGGGGTCCCCGCGCTTTGTGGTGCTCACGGTGGAGTTCCAGTTGCCGCTGGGCCAGATGAGTGCACCCATCCGTTATGCCGAACTGGCGAAGTCCCTCGGCGTTGAGCCCGGGAAGAGGGCGTACTCCAACGATGTGCGCCGGGAGGTGCTGCGGCTCCGGGCCTCCAAAGGCATGGTCCTGGACCCGGAGGACCGCGACACGTATTCCACGGGATCCTTCTTCACGAACCCGGTTGTCCCCGCGGACGCGGCCGACTCGCTCCCCGCAGACGCCCCCCGGTATCCGGCCGGTTCGGACGGCCAGGTGAAGCTGTCCGCCGCCTGGCTCATTGACCGTGCCGGCTTCGGCAAGGGATACGGGCTGGAGGCCGGGAGTGTTTCCGGAGGCCGGGCCTCGCTGTCCACTAAGCACACGCTGGCCATCACCAACAGGGGTGCCGCAAGTGCGGCGGACATGGTCGCCGTGGCGCGCGAGGTGAGACGCGGCGTCGTCGAACGTTTTGGCATTGAACTGCACCCCGAGCCGCTGCTGATCGGCGTGGAGCTCTAGGAACCTTCGGCGCCCAGCTCCAGGACAGTTAGTTCCTGCTGCTCAGCTCCGGCGCTGACGCGGGGCCACCTTGCTGAACAGCATGAACGTGAACCCGGACGCTGCGGCGCCCAGCAGGAAGACCTGGCAGAAAGCCACCGACTGCGCGCTGGGGCCGTTGCGGAGGACCAGCCCCGCACAGGCGAACACCACGGCGCCGGCCAGCAAGGCGAAGGCAGCCAGCAGGAAGCTCCTGATGGTGGGGGGCAGCTCACTGCCGGGTTCGTGGGTTTCGTCGCGCCGCTCTTGTTCGGCCGACCGCCAGCCGCGGTGTTGGGGCTGCAGCAGGGAAGCGGCGAGGAAACTAATGACCGCCACCGCCATGCTGCCCGCCGAAACCAGCTGCAGGGCCTGCACGGTGGGCGAGAGGCTTGTCCCGCCCGCAATCGCGATGGAGAGGCCCGCAGCCATTCCGGCCGCACTGGACGCCCATCCCAGCAGGGCAAGGGCCCGGCACAGGGGCCGCAGCTGCGGCCAGAGCTCTCCGATGGTCATCCATCCAGACTAGGGACCCCGGCTGGAAACGGGCTGGGAGACTGCGGTGTACTTGCCGGGACCGCGGAGCCGGATTGTCGGAGGCGGACCTACGATAGGCGTATGGGATCAGGCGCCGGAACCAACGCAGGAACCACAGTCAGGAGAAGGGCCGGAACCATGGCCAGGACAAGGGTCACCCGGCATGTCATCGGACGGTTGCGGCTCGCCGCGCAGGGGCTGTTGGCACCGGACTTCGACTCCGTGCCGGACGCCGTGCGCTGGATGACGGCCATGCAGGCCCAGGACCTGCAGGCCGCGCTCTGGGCTGTCGGACTCAGGGTCCGCGGTGCGGGCGTGGACAGCGTCCGGTCCGCGCTGGATGAAGGGCTCGTGGTCCGGTCCTGGCCAATGCGCGGAACGCTGCACCTGCTCGCTCCGGAGGACCTGCGCTGGATCCTGGCCATCACGGCGGACCGCCTGATCCGGGGAATGGGCGGCCGGCACCGGGAGCTGGGGATCGATGCCCGCGACGTGGACGTTGCCCGCGATACGGCTTTGGAACTCGTATCCGGCGGCGGAGCAGCCTCCCGCCAACAGCTCTTCGAGGCCTTCCAAGCCGCGGGGCAGTCCACAGCGGGCCAGCGCGGCATCCACCTGCTGGGGGTCCTGTGCCAGCGGGCCTGGCTCGTGCAGGGACCGCTCACGGGAAACCAGCAGCTCCTCAAGGCCTTCGACGAGTGGATCCCCAAGTCCCGGGAACTGGACCGCGCCGAGGGCATCGCCGAGCTGGTGCTGCGGTACATGCTCAGCCACGGCCCGGCCACGGAACGTGACTTCGCCTGGTGGTCCAATACCCCGGTGACGGAAGTCCGCAGTGCGCTGGCCACGGTGAAGGACCAGCTCGTCGAGCTGGAGTTCGAAGGAACCAGCTACTGGATGGCGCCGGCCACCGCGGCGCTGCTCGACGACGGCGTCCCCGGCCAGCGCTCCCTGCTGATCCTGCCGGGGTTCGATGAGTTCCTGCTGGGATACACGGACCGGTCACTGGTGCTTCCGCCCGAGCACGCCCAAAAAGTGGTCCCGGGCGGCAACGGGATGTTCAAGAAGACCATCGTTGCCGGGGGAGAGGTAATCGGCACCTGGGCGCGGAAAGGCACCGGCCGGGCGGCCGCCGTCGTGCCTGAACCGTTCGACACCGTTAACGGACTGCGGCCTGCAGCCCAAAAATCCTTTGAGCTGCAGGCCGCGAGGTACGTGGCGTTCCTCGGCTAGAGCGTGCCGGTGGCGATGTTGAGCATGCGGCGCAGCGGCTCGGCAGCGCCCCACAGGAGCTGGTCGCCCACTGTGAAGGCGCTGATGTATTCCGGGCCCATCTCCATCTTGCGGATACGGCCCACGGGGATGTCCAGGGTACCGGAGGCGGCCACCGGCGTGAGGCCTGCCATGGAGTCTTCCTTGGTGTTCGGAATGACCTTGGCCCACTCGTTGTCCTCGGCGAGCAGCTTCTCGATCTCGGCCACGGAAAGGTCTTCGCGGAGCTTGAGGGTGAGGGCCTGGGAGTGCGAACGCATGGCGCCGATCCGGATGCACAGCCCGTCCATCATGATGTGATTCTCGCTGGCGGTGCCGAGGATCTTGTTGGTCTCGACGCCCGCCTTCCACTCTTCCTTGGACTGGCCGTTGCCGAGGTCCGCGTCAATCCAGGGGATCAGCGAGCCGGCCAGCGGGACGCCGAACTGGGTCGCGTCGATGTCGGTGCGCTGGTGCGCCAGGACCTTGCGGTCGATTTCCAGGATGGCCGACGCCGGGTCGTCCAGTTCCGAGCTGACCTCGGCGTTGAGCGTGCCGAACTGGCTGAGCAGTTCGCGCATGTGGCGGGCGCCGCCGCCGGAGGCAGCCTGGTAGGTCATGGAGGTGCCCCACTCGACCAGGCCGTTCTTGAACAGGCCGCCAAGGCCCATCAGCATGCAGGACACGGTGCAGTTGCCGCCGATGAAGTCCTTGGTGCCGTTGGCCAGGCCCTTGTCGATGACGTCGCGGTTGATGGGGTCCAGCACGATGATCGAGTCGTCGTTCATGCGCAGGGTGGAGGCGGCGTCGATCCAGAGGCCGTCCCAGCCGCGGCTGCGCAGCTCGCCGTGGACCTGCTTGGTGTAGTCGCCGCCCTGGGCGGTGACGATAATCGGCAGCTTCGCCAGCGTATCGACGTCGAACGCGTCCTCGAGCTTGCCGGCCGCGCCTGCGGCGGAACCAGCGAGGGTCGGGGCGGCACCTCCGGCGTTGGAGGTGGAGAAGAACACCGGGTTGATGTTGGCGAAGTCGCCTTCATCCTGCATGCGCTGCATCAGGACGGAGCCGACCATGCCGCGCCATCCGACCAGGCCGACGGAGGGGGTAGCTGCTGTAGTCATTCGACCAGTTTAGACTTCGGAACCGGCACGGCGCAGTCGGTTACGTCACGGTGCGTGCGGGCTAGGAAACCTGCCCACCGCTCGGCGTGGGTGATCCGCGTTGCCTCCGTACTTTGGCGGCCCGGTATTCGTCCCGGGCCATTCCAAAGGTGTACCAGGCGCCGAAACCGCCCAGCACGATAGGGAACAATGCACCCCACTCGGGACCTCCACGCTGCCCAAACGAGGCAAGAAGCAATGCTGAAGAGCCGAGGAAGACGAGTCCCAAGAAGGCAGACACAATTCCCATGCCCCACCATGTCCGGACCTGGGCCTGGCCGCGGCCGGGCGAGAAGCCGATTTCATCTCCGGGATAGCTGTGCAGTTCGCCGGTGTCGGTCCTGCGGAGCACGCGCTTCTCGCCGCGGGCCAGGGCTTCCTTATGCTCGGCATATACTGCGTCGTTGCGCCGCTCGCGATCACGGTCAAACATCACGGTTAGTCCCCCCGTTAAGTGTTCAAGCAGCAGGCTTCGTCATGCTGCCCGCCCAACAGTAGTCGCGGGGCGCCAAGCCCGCGATGGGCTGGCCTCCCCATCGCAGAGGCCGCGCGTGCCGCCTGAGCTGCTACTCGGCGTCGTGCTGTTCGAGAACCGCCGCCTTGCGGAGGCGCAGCGCATAGAAGGCGCCGAACGCGAACGCCTGCGTGACCACCACCAGCACGATGGCGCCGGCGATTTTGTTGCCGCCGAGGATCATGGTCAGCCCCACGATGGCTGAGAGGAGGGCCAGCAGCGGCAGCAGCATGTAGCCGAGGACAAAGAGGGTTTCGGGTTTCTTCAGCATGGTCCTAGGCCTCCGTCCGGCGCCACATGGTGAACCGGTACCGCGTACCGGTGGCGGACGTCAGCCAGCCCGTTGCCGGCTCGCTGGCGGCCAGCTTCCATTCGTAACCGAGCTCGGGCGCGTAGGTGTCGCCGTCGGTCTCGGAATCGATGAAGGTGACTACCGCAACATCGGCGATGTCCAGGGTCTGGGCAAAGACTTCCCCGCCGCCCAGCACCCACACCGTTTCGTGGCCCTCCGCGAACTGGGATTCCAGGAGCGCGTCGTCCAGCGACTTCACCGCGAGGGCGCCTTCGGCCTCTGCCGTCTCACCCCAGCCTTCCTGCCGCGTCACCACAATGTTGGTGCGCCCCGGCAGCGGACGATATTTGTCCGGGAACGAGAGCCAGGTCTTGCGGCCCATGATCACCGGGTGCCCCGTGGTGAGCCGGGTGAAGTGCTTCATGTCCTCGGGCAGGTGCCACGGCATATCGCCGTCCTTGCCGATCACACCGGCGGTGGTCTGGGCCCAGACGAGCCCCACCCCGGTAGTGCCGTCCGCGATTTTTTCAGTGAAGGCCAGGGGATCCATGGCGTTGTCGGTGCTCATACTGCGATCGGCGCCTTAATCGTAGGGTGGTGCTGGTAGCCGACCACTTCGAAGTCGTCCAGCGTGTAGTCAAAAATGGAGTCCGGCTTGCGGAGGATTTTCAGCTGCGGATACGCGTACGGCTCGCGCTTGAGCTGCTTGAGCACCTGGTCCATGTGGTTGTCGTAGATGTGCACGTCGCCGCCGGTCCAGACGAACTCACCAGGCTCCAGCCCCACCTGCTGGGCCAGCATGCAGGTCAGCAGCGCGTAGGAGGCGATGTTGAACGGGACGCCCAGGAAGGTGTCGGCCGAGCGCTGGTACAGCTGGCAGGACAGCTTGCCGTCCGCAACGTAGAACTGGAAGAACGCGTGGCACGGCGGCAGGGCCATGTCCTGCAGCTCGGCAACGTTCCAGGCGGAGACGATGTGCCGGCGCGAGTCCGGGTTGGACTTGAGGTTCTGCACCAGCTCGGCAATCTGGTCGATGTGGCCGCCGTCGGGCGTCGGCCAGCTGCGCCACTGGACACCGTAGACGGGGCCGAGTTCGCCGTCGGCATCGGCCCATTCGTTCCAGATGGTGACGCCCTGGTCCTGCATCCACTTCACGTTCGTCTCGCCGCGCAGGAACCACAGCAGTTCAACGGCCACGGACTTGAAATGGACCCGCTTGGTGGTGATCAGCGGAAAGCTTTGGCTGAGGTCAAAGCGCATCTGCCGTCCGAACACGCTCAGGGTGCCCGTGCCGGTTCGGTCAGATTTGTGCGTGCCGTTGGCAAGGACGTCACGCAGGAGGTCTTCATAGGGCGTTGGAATGCTCACTGTCCCAGTCTACTGAGGCCGAGTCGCACACGCAGAATACCTTGGAGCGTGCCGTCATCCAGGCCTGCTCTGCGGCCTTCCGCGATGTAACGGTCGACGGCGGCGATGATGTCCGCAGTGACGGCACCGCCGCGCGGGAGGCCGTCGTCGGGCATCTTCAGGACGATAGTGCCGTTCCGCCGCCGCGTTTCGATCAGGCCGGCCTGCTCGAGTTCCTTGTAGGCCCGCGCCACAGTTCCCGCCGCGATGCCGAGGTCCGCCGCCAGGCTGCGGACGGTGGGCAAACGGGTGCCGGGAGCGAGGGACCCCATGGCGATCAGTGACGTGATCTGCAGGCGGATCTGCTCGTAGGGCGGCACTGCCGAACGCAGGTCCACAGCGATGCCGGTGCTCATGTGACCCGGTCCTTGCGGGCGGGCGGAACCGGACGGTAACCGGACCCGGCAAGGGCGCGGACCGGCACCAGGGCTGTGGCGATCGCCGCGAAGGCCAGGACGGTGCCGGCGAGCGTCGCGGGAAACCACGGAACGGACGGCATGAACGGAACCCCGAAGACGGCCGCCCACGCATGGCTGTTCACCAGCAGTGACATGGCTGCCTGTGCCATGAACATGGCCGACAACGTCCGGACAATCCTGTAGACGGTGATGGCGCGCAGAGCGGCGTCCAGGCCGGCGGGAGCGTCCGGGATGCCGTGCCGCAGGCGCGTCGCGAGGAAGGCCGGCACCGCGAGGACCACGCCCGCCAGGCCGAATAGTGCCGGCGCGGTCCAGCCGGTGTCCCTGCCGAGGAGGGAGTTCCCGGCCGACGCGACCACGAGGGATGCCACGAACGTGAGCAAGGCGAGGATGAGCGTGGTGAGCAGCGCCGGACCCACCGGCTGCCGCGGCCAGGTGCGTGGTTCAGAGGGGCTTCCGTAATTGCGCCCAAGCAGCAGCTCACCGCCTGCAAGGACCAGGAGCACCGGCCCGGCCACTGCTGCCACGAAGACCGCGGGACCGGGCGGTCCGGCAGCGACGATGGCCGGGACCAGGAACACTCCCGCGAGCACAGGCAATGCGGCAGCAACGCCCGCGGCTGCACCGATCGACACCACCAGCTTGCCTGCCGGGTGGCCGACGGCGCCGAAATGTCCGGGCTTGGCCTTCCGCAGGGCCGCAGCGGCCGCTTCAGTTTCCGTCAGTTTCGGCGGCGCCCAGATCAGCATGGCCAGCAGTACGGCCATGCCGGCAAAGCCCGCGAAGTTCGTCCATGACGTACTGCCCGCGGCCGGGTCCGGCCGCGCCACATAGTTTCCGGCGATGACGGCAAGGCCGGACGCCACCGTGGCAACGGTCCGCAGGAGCCGGTTCATGGCGATGGTCCGCAGGAGCGCGTTGTCGTGGTCCGTTAGCTGCTCGAGCTGCCGGCGGCGGGTGGCCAGCAGCAGCACCAGCCACGTCCCCGCAGCCAGGACAACAAGTGCAGTTCCCAGCCAGGCGGCCAGTTCGATACCCGGGATGCGGCCGTCTCCTCCTACCGTGCGGAAGCCCTGGGGATCCTCCAGCTCGGTCCCGTAGGGCATCGCCCGGTACGCCGGGAGAGTGGCGGTCCACGCGATGAATGCGCCTGCGCCCGTGAAGATGCCCAGCGTTGTCCAGGCCAGCGGACGCGGAAGGAAATCGCGGATTTTCCGGACATGGAGGCTTGCCTTCCGGCGGAGCCGCTTGGGCCTCGGATAGCTGAGCTGGCCTATTGCGTGCACCCCGAGAGTTCCGAGGACGGGCCAGGCCAGTACCGGGATGATGGTGTCCGGAGTGACCAGCAAGGGACCTATGGCGGGGCTGGCAGCCCGGCCCGCCGGAATGATGCCGATGTTCATGGCACCCTGCAGCGAACTGGCCATCCAGCCGATGACCCCCACCCAGAGCGCGTGCTGGGAAACCGATTCAGGTGAGGCGCCCATCCGGGGCTCCCACACCACCCACCTGAGGATGATGTAAAGAACGACGGCGGCGACCAGCGGTCCCAGCAGCAGCATCGGCGGCAGTTCGAATTGGACCGGCATAATCCCCCCAGATTTGCATCAATGTACTAAGTATTTGATACAAAAAAACGGCCGTCAAGCCGGCGGTCGCAAGGCCGGGTCAACCGGGTGCAACCCTTAGTCGTCGAAGGGCCTGAACTGTTCCACGGCCACAATCTTGTGGTTGCTGCCGCGGGCCACGTGGCACACGATGACTTCCCCCGGGGCAAGGTAGGGGTCGGCTGACGGCAGGAGGGCGCGCAGCCGGCCGTTCATGTGCTCACCGAGCTGCTTGATCACTGTGGGCAACGCGGGACGGTGCGTGCACAGGGCAATGGCACGCTGTTTGTCGAAGAGTGACTCCACGACGGCGGCGGTCTTCTTCGGGCTCCGTGCATGGCGGTGCTCCGTCAGGGCATCATGAAGTTTCACCTTGGCGTCCGCAGACTTGGCGTAAGGGGCAATGGTGGCCACGCAGCGTTGCCACGGACTCGAGTGCACGCGGAGCGGTTTCCACACGTGGAGCAGCCTGCGGACGGCCTGCGCCTGCCGCTGCCCGGTGGCCGCGAGGGGACGGTCCCCTTCGGCCTTGGTCCAGGACGAGCGGGGCTTAGCTTTTGCGTGCCGGACCACCAACAGCGGCCAGGTATCCAGTTCCTTGCGCGCGTGGGCCGCCACGAGGTGCTCAAGCGGAGCAATGTCACCGGGATTGCTCAGCAGGGCGGCGGCCTTTTCCGGTGAACACCACATCACGCTGTCCACTTCCTTGCCGTCCGGACGCAGGACGGCGCCGTTCACACCCACGGCCCAGTAGTGGACCACCTTCAAGCCTGCGGACACGTGGTAGTGGATGGGCGGAAGGGGAATGCCCAGCGTGGCCGTGAGCCCGATTTCCTCTTCGATCTCACGGACGGCGCACTCCGGTATGGTCTCCCCGGGATCGATCTTTCCCTTGGGCCAGGACCAGTCATCGTACCTGGGGCGGTGGATCAGCAGGACTTCGAGCTTGTCCTTGCTGGCGCGCCAAGGCAGGGCGCCTGCCGCGGTAACGGCGATCGGCTCCCCGGGATGGTCTGTCTGGTCCGCGATAAGCGAATCGTTCGCCGAGTCGTTGTTGACGTCGATCTTCGCATCGGTTTTCGCATCGCTCTTCGAGGCCAGGGTCTTACCGCCTTACGGTCGGGCGCTGGCGGGAACGGGACGCGAGCAGCCAGGACTGGACATCCTCCAGGAGCCTGCCGTCGTCGCCGATGTGGTGCCGGGTCCATTCGCCCTGGCTGTCCAGATGCCAGCTGGACGTTTCCGGGTCCATGTAGCGACGGAGCATGTCCAGCACGTAGGACGTGTCATCGCCGCTGGTGAGCTGCACCAGCGCCTCCACCCGCCGGTCGAGGTTGCGGTGCATCATGTCCGCGGAACCGATGTAGACCACCGGCTCCCCGCCGTTGGCGAAGGCAAAGACCCGCGAGTGCTCCAGGAACCGTCCCAGCACCGAGCGCACCGTGATGTTTTCGCTCAGCCCGGGGATGCCGGGGCGAAGCGAACAGATGCCGCGGACGATCACGTCAACGTTCACGCCTGCCTGCGACGCACGGTAGAGCGAATCGATGATCGCCTCGTCCACCATGGAGTTGACCTTGATCTGCACCCTGGCTGAAATGCCCGCCTTGGCGTTGCGGATTTCCTTTTCAATCCGGTCAATGAGTCCGGAACGCACTGAACGGGGCGCCACCAGGAGCCGTTTGAACGTGGACTTCGGAGCGTAGCCGGAGAGCTGGTTGAAGAGCTTGGAGAGATCCTCGCCCACCTGCTCGTTGGCTGTCAGCAGACCGAGGTCCTCGTAGTAGCGGGCCGTGCGCGGGTGGTAGTTTCCGGTGCCGATGTGGCAGTAGCGACGCAGGCCGTCCACTTCCTGGCGAACCACGAGGGAAAGCTTGCAGTGGGTCTTCAGGCCCACGATGCCGTACACCACGTGCACGCCGGCCTGTTCCAGTTTCCGCGCCCAGGAGATGTTGGCCTGTTCATCGAACCGGGCCTTGATTTCCACCAGGGCCAGGACCTGCTTGCCTGCCTCTGCCGCGTCGATGAGGGCATCGACGATGGGGGAGTCGCCCGACGTGCGATACAGCGTCTGCTTGATGGCCTGCACCTTCGGGTCCGCCGCGGCCTGCTCCAGGAAAGCCTGGACGGACGTGGAGAAGGAATCGTAGGGGTGGTGCAGGAGGATGTCCCGCCGGCGCATGGCCGCGAACACGTTTGCCGCCTTGGACGTTTCCGATTCGTTCAGGTAACGCGAGGTGTGCGGCACATGCTTCGGGTAGTGCAGGTCCGCGCGGTCAATCCCGGCAATGACGGACAGGCCCCGCAGGTCCAGCGGTGCCGGAACGGAGTAAACCTCGGATTCCTCCACCCCCAGTTCGCGGATCAGGAGGGCGCGGATGTTCGGGTTGATGTCGTTGGTGACCTCGAGCCGGACGGGCGGGCCGAACCGGCGGCGCAGCAGTTCCTTCTCCAGCGCCTGCAGCAGGTTCTCGGCGTCGTCCTCTTCCACCTCAACGTCCTCGTTGCGGGTGACGCGGAACGTGTGGTGCTCCAGGACCTCCATGCCGGCGAACAGCTGGTCCAGGTGGACGGCAATGACTTCTTCGAGGGCGATGAAGCGGGCCACCCGGCCGGGCACCGAGCCTGCGCGCGGGCCGTCGATGGAAATGAGCCGCGGAAGCTGGTCCGGAACCTTGACCCGGGCGAAAAGTTCCTTGTCGCTCACCGGATTGCGGACGACAACGGCCAGGTTCAGGGACAGCCCCGAAATATACGGGAACGGGTGTGCGGGGTCCACCGCGAGCGGTGTCAGGATCGGGAAGACCTTCTCCGCGAACATCGCGCTGAGCTGGTCCTTGGCCTGGTCATCCAGTTCGTCCCAGTGCATGAGGTGGATGTGCTCGTAGGCAAGCGCCGGCCGGATCTGTTCGGCGTAGATCCGGGCGTGGCGCTGCGCGAGCCGGTGCGCCGCTTCGCCGATCTGGTCCAGTACCTGCATGGGGCTCAGGCCGGCCGGTGACGGGACGGCCAGCCCGGTGGCGATCCGTCGTTTCAGCCCGGCGACGCGGACCATGAAGAACTCGTCCAGGTTGGAGGCAAAGATGGAGAGGAAGCTGACGCGCTCCAGGAGGTGGAGGTCGGGGTCCTCGGCAAGCTCCAGCACACGGGCGTTGAAGGCCAGCCAGCTCAGTTCACGGTCCAGGAAGCGGTCCGGGCTGATGTCGCCCTCGGGCTCAAGGTTGGGTGCGAACTCGGGAATGTCGATCCGGTCCTGCGTGGCGCGGGAAGCCGGTACTTCGGAGGACCCGAAGCGGGCGCGCACCGGGAGCACCTTGGCCTCAGACGTGGCGATTCCGGCAGGTTCCGGTTGCATGGTCACTCCTTTTGCTGGCGCGGTTTACCTTCAACCTTACAAGCAATCGATTCGGGGTTACGCAGATTTCCTGAACCACGGTGCATGCGTCAGCCGATTGGATTAACCGCCGTTTTTAGGCCCGTACATGACGTCTGCATCCCACCGCGTAAAGCCGAGTCCGCGGTACAGGGAAACGGCCGGCGCGTTGTCCGCATCGGTGTACAGCATCACCGCGTGAAGGCCCTTGTCCTGGAGGTATTTGATGCCGGCCACCGTCAGCGCCTTGCCGAGGCCCATGCCCTGGGCCTCCGGCGTCACGCCCACCACATAGACCTCTCCGATCGCCGGATGGCTGCCGTGGCGGGGGTGCACCTTGGTCCAGTGGAAGCCGAGGATCCGCCCGCCCGGGTCCACGGCCAGCAGGAAGCCGGCCGGGTCGAACCAGTCTTCGGCCATCCGGGCGTCCAGGTCCTGCCTGGTCATGTTGCCCTGTTCGGGGTGGTGGCCGAAGGCGGCCTTGTTCGCTGCCAGCCAGGCTTCTTCATCCCGGCCCGGAACAAAGGCGCGCAGGGCCACGTTTTCCGGGAGCCCGGCGTCGGGCAGGTCAGAGGCGGAGGTGGTGAGCCGCATCTTCCACAATTCCCGGACGGGGGCGTAGCCGTACTTGGCCGCGAGGTCGGCTGCCGCCTCGTGGTTCCCGTGGGACCAGGCCGTGAGCCCGTCGAAGCCCCTCGATGCCTTCAGCGTGGCGATCAGCCTGTCTGCCACCCCCTGGTTCCGGTAGCTGGGGTGGACTGCCACCTCCAGCACGCCCGTGCCGTCAGGTTCCTCAACCACCACCGCGAACCCGGCCAGGTCCTGGGCGGTGGCGGGATCCGAATCCTCATCCGGGGCGTAGAGCGCCAGGGCCAGGAGCGAGTGGCTGCCGGACTCGCCCGCGCGAAGCGTCACAAAAGTCTGTTCGGACAGGGGCGGGTTTCCGTCCGATTCTTCGGCAGCCGCGGCGAGGGAGGTGAAATCCCTGAGCAGTTCATCGTCCACTCCGCCTTTGGTGACGAGCACGGGCCAGTTCTCGGGATGCGCAGGACTCATGGAGTACAGGCTATACGGCCCGTCTGCATGGGGGAGTGATTGGCGCCGATTTGATGGGGCGGGATCCGGCACGTATAGTCGATACCTGATCCGGCCTCCTGAGGCGGGATCGTGAGGGGGATCCACCACTGGGGTGGCCTCGATACGTTCGACCCGTATGTCCTCCACTGCAGGCCTAGAAGCCACAAGAAGCCCCGGACCACTGGTCCGGGGCTTCTTCGTTTCCGTGATCTTGCGGGAGGTTCTGCCGGGGCGATCATCCAATCGGCTCGCGGCGCAAACCGCTGCCGCTCCAGGAGGCTAAGCCTCCGTCAGTTCCTCTTCGGGCTGCCGGACCAGAGTCAGTCGGTAGCCGACGTTGCGGACCGTGCTGATCAGGTTTTCGTGGTCGGCACCGAGCTTGGCGCGCAGCCGCCTGACGTGGACGTCCACTGTGCGGGTGCCGCCGTAGTAGTCATAGCCCCACACCTCGGTGAGCAGCTGCTGGCGGGTGAACACCCGGCCGGGGTGCTGCGCCAGGTACTTCAGGAGTTCGAATTCCTTGAACGTCAGGTTAAGGGGAGCCCCGTTGACCCTCGCCGTGTAGCTTGCTTCGTCAATGACGACGCCGGCAGCGCGGATTTCGGTGGGCGTATCCTCCTGCTCCGGGACGGCGCGGGCCACTGAGAGCCGGATGCGGGCTTCGACTTCAGCCGGACCCGCGGAGTCGAGCAGGATGTCATCCACGGCCCAGGCCGAGGAGACGGCGGCCATGCCGCCTTCGGTGAGGATCAGCATCAAGGGCGCGCTCAGCCCGGTGGCCTTGAGCAGCTGTGTGAGGGACCGCGCTCCCACCAGGTCCTTGCGCGCGTCCAGCAGGACAACATCGCAGGGGTCCGTTTCCAGCAGCGCGGTGGGCTCGGCAGGGAGGATGTGTACGCGGTGGTTCAGTAGTTCCAAGGCAGGCAGAATGTCCACCGATGACCCGGTGCTGTTCGTCAGTAGCAGGATGTGCGACATTGTTCCTCCAAGGGGCTGTCCGCGCATCATTGGGCGTCTGAACCGGGCTTTCACCGGCCGGTACTGGCTGCCCGCGTCGGTACTGGCCAGCCGGAAATCCGGCCGGGCCCGCATCCTCCGAAGGAAGCGTAGCTGAGCTTTGAGTATACCCAATCGCCCCTTAACAGACACTGATCCGGCTGGTTTCAGTTTTCGTTTTGCGACATAAGCAGGTCACATAAGGCAGGATTGGACCGTCAGGACCCCGGGGTCAGTACCGGACGCGTATGCAGCGAAGAAGACGTCAGCAGAGAGTGAGCGCGGGTAAACAGTGAAGCCGTGGACCATCGGAACCATCGGCCTGGCCGGGCTTGCTGTCTTTGTCGGCGGGGCTTACACCTCACCGGAGGTATTGCTCGGCGTAGCCGTCCTCGTGGCTTTGGCCGTCGGAGTCGGCTGGCCCCACTTCCTGGACATTCCCGCCAAGAAGACCCTCGCGGCAATCATCGGCCTCCCGGGCGCGGGATCGGCCGTGGCTGCCACCTATGTCCCGGCGCCGGGCTTCCTGGACTGGACTCCGGCGTTCATTGCGGCAGGCGTGATGGCTGTCTTCCTGATGCAGCTGATGCGCGGCACTGGCCAGGCCCAGCGGCTGGAGTCGACGCTGGGTTCGAGCGCCGGAGTGCTGCTGTCCTGCCTCGGCGCGGGATGGATAGCGGCTTCACGGTTCAACGGCGTCAGGGAGATGGTGCTCGTGGCCGGCATCAGTGCCGCGTTTGCCTTGCTGGCCGGGCTCATCCGCTGGCCGGACCGGATCGTGGCCCCGCTGGGCATTGTGCTGGCGGGCCTTACTGCTCCGCTGGCAGGCTTAATTTTCTCCAATATCGCCGTAATACCCGCCGCCGTAGTAGGCGTTGTGGTGGGCGCAGTTCTCGTCAGCCTGCGCCGGCTGGTTATACTCCGCGGGGACCGGATTAACTTTCCAGCCGCCCTCGGAATGGGCCTCGCACCCGTGGCCGCGGTGGGTTCGCTCGCCTACTTCATAGACAAACTACTCATCTACTAACGCGTTAGGATGGCATCATGTCCGTACTTGCATTTGAGATCTTCTTCCTTGTCCTCCTCGGCATTGCCAGCGTGTCCATGGCATGGTTCGCTGGTTTTGTGGTGTACCGCCTCTTCAAAGGCCAGAAGTAATACCAGTCCAGAGCTAGTTGTCTGCGGAGGTAGTTACTGTGCCGATCGAAATACCTACAGACCTCACGCCCGAGCTCGTCCCGCTGTCCTGGCTCATTGGTGAGTGGGAGGGCAACGGACGGCTGGGCGCCGGCGAGGAGGATTCCGAGCATTTCGCCCAACACGTATCCTTCACGCACAACGGACTGCCGTACCTCCAATACCGCGCCGAGAGCTGGCTGACCGACGACGAAGGCACCAGGTTGAGGCCGCTGACGGTCGAGACCGGTTTCTGGGCCCTGGAGCGGAAGCAGCGTGAGGAAGACGGCGGTCCGGGCCTGATCCCGGCCGACATCGTTCCCGTGCTGAAGAGCGCCGACGAAGTAGAGGCGCTTCGCAACAGTGACGGCGGCTTCGACATCTCGGTGTCCATCTCGCACCCCGGCGGAATCTCCGAGCTGTACTACGGGCAGATCAAGGGTCCCCAGATCCAGCTGAGCACCGATATGGTGATGCGCGGCAGCCACTCCAAGGAGTACACCGCCGCCACGCGGATTTTCGGCCTGGTGGACGGAAAGCTGCTCTGGCGCTGGGATGTGGCCGCCGGGAAAGGCTCCACCCCGGGCGGCGGCCTGGAGGCCCACGCTTCGGCCATCCTCAGCAAGGAATCCTAGGGCAAGGCATAGCAGGCATCCGGCCGCTCGACGCAGCCCGGCCGCCAGGTCTCACTGATTTTTGTTGTCCGCAACGAGTGCAGGGAGCAAGACCGTGAACACCCAGCAGCCGGGCCCGGGTACGCCGGAAAAGCGAAATAAAGCAAACTACGCCGACTTGAAGGCCGTGTTCTTCAACGGCACCCTCAAGAAATCACCGGAGACCTCCAACACGGAGGGCCTGATCGAGGTCAGCCGCCTCATCATGGAGAAGCAGGGCGTTACCACCCGCGTCATCCGGACCGTTGACCACGACATCGCCAGCGGCGTGTACCCGGACATGCGCGAACACGGCTGGGCCACCGACGAATGGCCGGAGCTCTACCCTGCCGTCAAGGAAGCGGACATCGTGGTGGTGGCCGGTCCCATTTGGCTGGGTGACAATTCCTCCCAGACCAAGAAACTGATCGAACGCCTGTATGCGCATTCGGGGGAGCTGAACGACAAAGGCCAGTGGGCTTTCTATCCCAAAGTGGGCGGCTGCCTCATTACCGGCAATGAAGACGGCATCAAGCATTGCTCAATGAACGTCCTGTACAGCCTCCAGCACATCGGGTTCACCATCCCTCCCCAGGCCGACGCCGGCTGGATCGGCCCGGTCGGGCCCGGACCGAGCTACCTGGATGAAGGCTCCGGGGGACCCGAGAGCGACTTCACCAACCGCAACGCCACCTTCATGACGTGGAACCTCCTGCACCTGGCGAGGACGCTGAAGGATGCCGGCGGGATTCCCGCCTACGGCAACCTGCCGGAGGAATGGAAAGCCGGCACTAGGTTCGACTTCGAGAATCCGGAATACCGCTAGCCCGTTAGGACTTCTACTACATATGACTATCAAGAGCCCCCTGTTGTCGCGCCCAGGCGCGGTCGAGGCCGGCGGCGCGGATTCCGGTGTCGCGTCGCACTACGGCGAGCCGCTGCGTGAGCAGCGTGCGCTGGCGGCCGGAAGCGCCGTCGTCGACCTTTCCCACCGCGGGGTGGTCACCGTCTCCGGGCCTGACCGCCTGAGCTGGCTCAACACCCTGTCTTCCCAGCAGGTCACCAACCTTGCGCCGGGGGAGTCCAGCGAGCTGCTGCTGCTCAGCGTCCAAGGCCGTATCGAGTTCGACGCGCGGGTGATTGACGACGGCGGGACCACCTGGCTGGTGGTGGAGGCCGCCGAAGCGGCGCCGCTGGCCGAGTGGCTGAACCGGATGAAGTTCATGCTGCGGGTGGAGATTGCGGATGTATCCGACGACTGGTCGGTCATTGGAACCACCCGGCGTGTTGAGGAATGGTCGGACCTGCTGGTGTGGGTGGACCCCTGGCCGCACGTGGGCGCCGGCGGCTACGCCTACTCGGTTGTCGGGGAGGAATCCCACCCGGGCATGGAGCGGCCATGGTTTGAATACCTGGTGCCGGCAGCGGAGCTTGAGGCGACTGTGGGCGACCGGCCGCTGGCGGGTGTCTGGGCCTCGGAAGCGCTGCGCATCGCCGCATGGCGGCCCCGTCTTGGCGCTGAAACCGACGACAAGACCATCCCGCATGAACTGGACCTGCTGCGCACCGCAGTGCACCTGGCCAAGGGCTGCTACAAGGGCCAGGAGACGATCGCCCGGGTGCATAACCTGGGCCACCCGCCGCGGCGCCTGGTCTTCCTCCAGCTGGACGGATCCCAGCACACCCTCCCCGCGGCCGGCAGTGAAGTGCGTCTCGGGGAACGCAAAGTGGGAACGGTGACCTCCGTGGTGCAGCACTACGAAATGGGTCCCATCGCGCTGGCAGTCATCAAGCGTTCGGTCTCACCGGATGAAATACTGACGGTCGTAGACGGCGATGAACCATACACGGCCGCGCAGGAAGTCATCGTGGCTCCTGACGCCGGTCAGGTGGTGGGCCGCCAGACCGGATTCCTGAAGGGAACGCACCGATGACTGACAACCCCACGTCCGAGAACCCGAGCACGGCAGGGCCGGACGACGAAACACTTGCCTTGGCGCATGCCCTGTTTGACGCGGCACGGCAGGGCGACGCGGCCCTGCTGGGCAGCTACCTCGACGCCGGCGCCCCGGCCAACATGACGAATGCGGCGGGTGACTCCCTGTTGATGCTGGCCGCCTACCACGGCCACGCCCCGGCGGTAGAGCTGCTCCTGCAGCACGGCGCCGACGCCAATGCCGTGAACGACCGCGGCCAGACACCGCTCGCCGGAGCTGCCTTCAAGGGCTATGCGGACGTGGCGGCGGCGCTCCTGGCGGCAGGCGCGGACCCTGACGCCGGAACCCCGTCAGCACGCGCGGCGGCCGACATGTTTGCCCGGACCGACATCCAGGCCATGCTGGGCTGACCGCCCGGGGCCTGGGAGCCAGCGCCTGAAAGCCCGCGGTCAACGGACCCGCGGGCTTTCTTGCACCCAAATATTCCATGTGGAATAGTTGGAGCGGAATAATCGCTAACGCACCGTCAGACAGGGGGTCAACGCCCGATGCCCTCATCCGCCCCGCTGACGCCGCTCGGCATATCTGCGCTGTCACTGCTGGTCGAGGAGCCGATGCATCCGTACGAGATGTACCAGCTCCTGATGGCCAGGCATGAAGACCGGCTGGTCAAAGTGCGTCCCGGAACGCTCTATCACGCGGTCGGCCGGCTGGCGGAACGCGGGCTCGTGGAAACGACCGGGACGGACCGGGAGGGCAACCGGCCGGAACGGACCACCTACCGCATCACTCCCGCCGGCCGGAAAGCCCTTACGGAACGCCTGCAGGACATGCTCGCCGAGCCGGTCAACGAATACCCGTCGTTCCCGCTGGCCGTGGCCGAGGCCTACAACCTGCCTGCCGGCGTCGTCCTTGACCTTCTGGACCGCCGGCTGGCGCTGCTGCAGGACCAACTGGAGTTCCTGCAAAAAGGCGAGGCGATCGTCCTGGACAAGGGCGTGGCACGCAAGTACTGGATCGACCTCGAGTACCAACAGACCATGCTGAGGTCCGAAATGGGCTGGATACGCAGCCTGCAGGACCAGCTCCGCTCCGGGGAACTCCCGTGGTAGCGGACCACGCCACAACCACCCGGAAGGACCCACATGGAAAACGTAGCTAGGCCGTGGCCGGCCCTTTGGTCACTGGTGATCGGGTTCTTTATGATCCTGATCGACACCACCATCGTCTCGGTGGCGAACCCGCGGATCATGGAAGGCCTGGACGCGGACATCAACTCCGTCATTTGGGTGACCAGTGCGTACCTGCTGGCCTACGCCGTGCCGCTGCTGATCACCGGCCGGCTGGGGGACAGGTTCGGACCCAAGAAGCTCTACCTGACCGGCCTCGTGGTGTTCACCCTCGCATCGCTGTGGTGCGGGCTGTCCGGTGACGTCCAGACCCTCATCCTGGCCCGCGTGGTCCAGGGCTTCGGCGCCGCGATCATGACACCCCAGACCATGGCCGTAATCACGAGGATCTTCCCGCCGGACCGGCGCGGCGCGGCCATGGGCATCTGGGGTGCCACCGCCGGCGTCGCCACCCTCGTGGGGCCGATCCTCGGCGGCGTCCTGGTGGACGGACTCGGCTGGGAATGGATTTTCTTCATCAACGTGCCCGTGGGAATCGCCGGCTTCATCCTGGCGCTGCGCTTTGTGCCGTCGCTGACCACGCATCCGCACAAGTTCGACATTCCCGGCGTCCTGCTCAGCGCCGTTGGACTGTTCCTGCTTGTCTTCGGCATCCAGGAAGGCGAGACCTACAACTGGGGCACCATCACCGGCCCCGTCACAGTGTGGAGCCTGATCATCGCAGGCCTGGCGGTGCTGGCCGGGTTCGTCGCCTGGCAGCGGTTCAATAAGGGCGAGCCGCTGCTGCCGCTGTCCCTGTTCGGGGACCGCAACTTCTCGCTGGCCAACCTGGGAATCACCACGGTGGGCTTCACGGTGACGGCGTTCGGCCTGCCGCTCATCTTCTATTACCAGATGGTCCGCGGCCTGACACCCACCCAGTCCGCCCTGATGATGATCCCGATGGCGCTCATCTCAGGCGGCCTTGCGCCGGTGGTGGGCAGGATCATCGACCGCGTGAACCCGAAGTACATCACGGCTGGCGGCCTGGCGCTCATGTCCGTGGCACTGTTCTGGAACTCGGCGCTGATGCACCCGGACACACCGATCTGGCTCTTCCTGCTGCCCAGCGCCGTGCTCGGCTTCGCCAACGCGGGCATCTGGGCGCCGCTGAGCTCCACGGCCACCAGAAACCTGCCGCCGCGCCAGGCGGGCGCCGGGGCCGGGGTCTACAACACCACCCGCCAGATCGGCGCCGTGCTGGGCAGCGCGGCCATCGCCGTGCTCATGCAGGCGCGGCTGGCGGAGGAGCTTCCGGCGGCGCCGGGCGGCACCGGCCACGCGGGTCCCATGAGTTTCGGCGGCCAGCTTCCGGAGGCCCTGCACGAAGGATTTTCGACGGCGATGAGCCAGTCCATCATGCTTCCGGCGGCTGTCATTGTGCTCGGCGCTGCCGTGGCGCTGTTCTTCGCAAAACCCAAGCCGGTTCAGGGTTGGGACGGGTCCGGCGCTCCGTCAGCCCAGCAGCACGCTGGTCTGGATGCCGCCGGCTGAGAAGCCGAGGCTGCGGGCGATTGCCAGGGCTCCCTTGTTGCTGACATCCGCGCGCCACTGCAGGGTGAGGCCGGCCGCGAGTGCCTCGTGGGCGGCAATGGACGCGGCCAGGGAACCCAAGCCCCGGCGCCGCCAGTCGGGATCCACGAGGACCCCCATATGCGCCAGGATGCCTTCCCACTCGGTGTAGGCGCCACAGGCCACCGGAACCTTGCGGCCGTTGTCGTCGCGCAGGATAGTGAACCGGTGTTCGAGGTCGGACAACCCCACCTCGTTGACGTCGTCAGGAGGACAGAGGCCTTCGAGTTCTATGGCCTCGGGGTTACCGTGCGAAACGGTCAGCTCCTCGGCCGGCTGGCGGAGCGGGAGGTCGTCGGCGAAGAAGAGCGCGGCAGCTCCCTGGCCGTGGCCGCCGTGCTGCCGCGTGATGGTCAGGAGGGTCACGTGCTGGGCGAGTTCCTCATCCGGAATGCGCTCGGCGGCGTCCAGGGCCCATCGGGGTCCCACGAGCGCCGACGTGCCAAACAACCGCACAAAGTCCACTGATTTCCGGGACTCGTCCGCCCGCGTGAGCCGGCCCGCGGCCGAAAGCGGGCCGGCCCCCAGAACGGTGGCATCGGCGTCGAGCTTCCGCGCCGCGGCAAAGGCTCCGTCATCCAGGCCCAAATGGCGGGCCCAGGCCAGCTGGATGATGTCTGCGGAACCGGGGTCGAGAGTCATGCCTCAACCCTACCCACCGGATTCCAGCGCGAACGGACAGTTGGGGCCCCAAAAAGCCGGGGCCCCAACTGTCCGTTCGCGTTGTGTCGGCCGGCCGGGGCCTAGCCGAAGAGGACGGCTGCTTCGTCGTAGCGGTGCTGCGGGACGCACTTGAGGTTGCCCAGGGCGGCGTCGAAGCCCACGTGCACAATGTCCGTGCCGTGGAGGGACACCATGGTGCCCCAGCGCTTGTCCACCACGGAGTCGATGGCGGCCATGCCCAGCCGCGTGGCCAGGACGCGGTCGAACGCGGACGGGACGCCGCCGCGCTGGATGTGGCCAAGAACGGTGGCGCGGGTCTCGATGCCGGTCCGTGCTTCGAGTTCGGGAGCCAGCATCTCGGCGATGCCGCCCAGGCGCGGGCGTCCGAACGTGTCCAGCCCGCGCTCGGAGTGCGGGGTTTCCTGGCCCTCGGGAACGAAGCCCTCGGCCACCACCACCAGGGGTGCGCGGCCGCGTGCGTGAGCCTCCTCCACCCACTCGGTGATCTGGTCCATGGAGGCCTTCTGCTCCGGAATAAGGATCGCGTGTGCGCCGGAGGCCATGCCCGCGTGCAGTGCGATCCAGCCCACATGGCGGCCCATGACCTCGGCGATCATGCAGCGGTGGTGTGATTCACCCGTGGTGCGGAGGCGGTCGATGGCCTCGGTGGCGATCTGGACAGCAGTGTCGAAGCCGAAGGTGTAGTCGGTGGCGTCAAGGTCGTTGTCCACGGTCTTGGGAACGCCGACGATCTTCAGGCCCGCGTCGGTCAGCCGTTTGGCTGCGGCCAGCGTGCCTTCGCCGCCGATGGCGATGATCGCATCGATGCCGAGCCGGTCCATGTGGCCCTTGATGACCTCGGGGCCCCCGCCGTTTTCGAAAGGGTTGGTGCGGGACGTGCCGAGGATGGTGCCGCCCTGCTTCGCGATGCCGCGGACCATGTGGCGGGGAATGTCGATCACGTCGCCTTCGACGACGCCGCGCCAGCCGTCGAGGAATCCTACGAATTCGTGGCCGTGGATGGCGATTCCCTTGAGGACGGCGCCGCGGATGACAGCGTTCAGTCCGGGGCAGTCGCCACCGCTGGTGAGAATTCCAATTTTCATGTCTCGGCTCAAATCCTGGTGAGGGGGTGTACTGGCAGAGCGCCACGCTGAGCTCACCTAGATTCTAGTGGTGAGTGTGGGTTACGACACAAACTGGTTACAAAGGCTCCGACGCCACGGCAAACGGAAGGGCCCCTGCTCCGGAGAGCAGGGGCCCTGAGCCGGGTCCTGGGTCAGGATCCGTTGATCGACCGCTTGTCCAGGAAGGACTGGAGGATGATCGCGTTTCGCTGGTCCGGGAGGATGAGCCACGCTGCCACGTAGAACACTAAGGCCGGACCCGGCAGCAGGCTGAGGAGCAGGAACGCGATCCGGACGAAGGCGACGTCCACGTTCAGCTTGGCGGCGATGCCTCCGCACACGCCTCCCAGCCAACGCTGCGGTCCGCGTTTCAGGCCAAGGCCCCTGACGATGCTGAAGAACTTATCCATGCCTCAAGACTTCCCTGTTGTGGATTCTTTGTCACGTCCGCGGGCTGAGAGAAGCCCGCCAACCACCAGTGCGGCGCCGGCACCGATCATCAGGCCGATGAGAACGTAGGTTCCGTTCAGCACCACAATGCCGAGCTGGCCGATGATGATCAACGCCGCGAGCGCCAGGACGATGAGGCCCCAGACCACGGTGCCCACCCGGGCCGGAGAGGGGCCGCCGTGCCGGGCTCCAGTGGTTCGTGCCTGTTCTGCCGTTGATGCTGTTGCCTCGTTCTTTGCCTGCGGAACGGTGTCCGGAGCAGGTTCATAGCTGCTGCTCATGTCAGTTTCCTTCCTGGATGGTGACGTTGCTCATGGTCCCGTCGATTTCGAGGATGAGCGCGGCACCCGGCTTATCGGTGTTGTAGTTGCTCTGCTGCGAGGTCATGCCCCCGTGGTTCTGCGAGCCGTCGTTGAGGTTGCCCAGCGTCATGTCCGCCCGGATTTCCACGGGGACCGTGTCCGGAATGATGACGGTCAGGTTGCTGGCCGTAACGTCCATGGGAATCACGACGTCGCTGCCCAGCGGCGGCGTGATGTTCAGCCGTGTCAGGTCGGCAGTTCCGCTGCCACCGGTGATGTTGAAGCCCTGGCTCGCCTGTTCGATACTGGCCGGGCTCCAGTTGGCGTCCTGGAACCGGAAGCGGTCACCGTTGGGCACCACGTTGAAGATTCCGCCGATGACGAGGGCAACCACGGCAAAGAAGCCAAGGATCCCGGACGTCCGGCCCCGGAGCCCGGCCACCAGGATGCCCAGGCCCAGGACGGCCGCACCGCTGGCCCACACCACCGCGTTGGTGGCGTCACCGAGGTTGGTCACGTTGAGTGCTTCGAGGGCCTTGATGCCGCCGCCCACCAGCAGGGCAAGGCCGGCCGTGACGGCGACGGCGGGGGCGCCGGGGCCAACGTTGGGCGCCTTCGGGGCGGGAGCGGGCGGACCGCCGTAGCCTCCGACGTACGGGGGAGTGGGGCCGTAACCGCCCGAACCGGGGGCGCCGCCGTCGTACTGCGCGCCTGAGTATGCCCCGCCGGCGTAAGGTCCGCCGGTGAGCACTCCGGGTTCATAAGGCGCGCCGGACGCGGGCGAGGAGATGCCTGCCGATGACGTGCCAGCCGGCGACGTGGCGGCAAAGGCGGTTCCACCGGCAGTGGTGCCGGCTTCGGTGCTGTTGTTCATGACGGGTGCTCCGTTGGTGGCCTTATCGCGTTGTGAGAGGTAGTAGATGAGGTAGACGGCGCCGGCGATCCAGAAGACCGTCCAGAAGAAGCCGCCGAATCCGTTCCGCTCCCAGCCCCAGAAGCCGTTGCCCAGGCTGGGGAAGCCGATCACCGTGGTGATGAGCGCGCCCGTCATGCCGGTGGACCAGCGTCCGGCGCCGGCTTCCTGAACGTGGATGCGGCCGTCGGGCTCCGGCAGCAGTGCCCAGGCGATGCCGTAGAGCAACACTCCGATGCCGGCGAAGATGGAAAGGACAATGAAGACGCCGCGCACGATCAACGGGTCGACGCCCAGCCGGTGTGCGATGCCGCTGGCGACGCCGCCGATCCAGCGGTCCGACCCGCGGTGGACTCCGTGGCTCCGGACCCAGGTGAAGAAGTTCTGGGGCGGGGACTGCGGGTAGGCGTAGCGGCCATCCGTCGGGGCACCGGGGTGGGGATGGGGACCCTGGGCACCGGGCATCTGCGCGTTCGGATAGAGCGGTGGCGGGCCGCCGGGGAAGCTGCCCTCCGGGGAGCCGGTGCCTGGGCCGGTGCCCGGATCGGCGCCTGAGCCTTTACGGGCATCGGAACCCTCCTGGCCAGAGGCGGCGCCGTCGTCGGAAGTGCGGTCAGTTGGCGTGGCGGAACCGGAATCGGAACCGGAACCGGAACGGCCTGACGGCAGCGGATCTTCGTCTGGGTATGCATTGTGCGAGTTCATACTTCGATCCTGCCGTCCGAACCGGCCGCGCTCTATTGGGGAACACCCTGAGCTGCCCCTGAGTGACCCCCGGTTCCCTGTGAAATCAGGGGTGCGGAACCCTGATCCATGCTTGGATTGACACATGACAACGGCCCTCACCCGACCCCCGCTGGTCCGCAGCAGCGACCGCGTCATCGCTGGCGTCTGCGCGGGCGTGGCCGCCCATCTGGGATGGCCGGTGCGGATGGTCCGGATCGGCATGGTGGTGGCCGCGCTCGCCGGCGGAGCAGGACTGGCCTTCTATGCGTGGCTCTGGATCATGGTGCCGACTGCGGACGAGAACGCGAAGCGGAACGCGCGGCGCCCGGCGTCGCCCATAGCTCCTGCCGTCAGTGCCCCGGGGCCTTTGCCGGCACCGGGGCCGCTGGACGTCCCGCCGGACTTCCGGTCCGGGCCGGTCCCCGCAGGAGCTGCCTTCCCCGGCGAAGCTGCCCTACCCGAGCCTTCCGCCCGGGTCCCGCTTCCCGCGGCCACGCCGGGTATTACGGGTGGGCCTGTCGGGGGCACCGCCGCCAACACGCCGTGGTTCCGCGCCCGGACCATGCCGTACGGCAAGGAAATCCTGCTGGGGGCGGGCCTGCTGCTGGCGGGTGCCCTCCTGATCGCACGCATGCTGGGCGTTGACGTTCCGCTGGGGACGCTGATCCCGGCCGCCGCCATCCTTGGCGGGGCGGCCATTGCGTGGATTCAGCTGGACGAAACCCGCCGGGCCGGTCTCCTTGACAAGACCAAGGCCGACCAGGCTGGCGGCTGGGCCAGGCTCGCGGCCGGGCTTGCCCTGGTGGTGGCCGGCGTGCTGGTGATGGTGTCCGGCTCCGGGTCATGGGAGCAGACCTGGCTGGCGCTCCTGGCCTCCGTGGCAGTCCTCGGCGGCGTGGCACTCGTGCTGCTGCCGTGGGGCCTGAAGTTCTGGCGGGACCTTGAAGCGGAGCGCGCGGGCCGAGTCCGGGCCACGGAACGGGCGGAGATCGCCGCCCACCTGCACGACTCCGTGCTGCAGACGCTCGCGCTGATCCAGCGGCGGGCAGGTAACGAGAACGACGTCGTCCGGCTGGCACGCGCGCAGGAACGGGAGTTGCGGGGCTGGCTGTACCGCGACCCCGGCAAGGAAGCGGGCCAGCTCTCGGAGCGCATCAAGGCAGCGGCCGCGGAGGTTGAGGACTCCCTCGGCAACGCCGTGGATGTGGTCAGCGTGGGGGATACCGCCATGACCGCCCGGCATGAGGCCCTGGTGCAGGCCAGCCGGGAGGCCATGGTCAACGCGTCCCGCCACGGTGGCGGTGCCGTGTCGGTGTACCTTGAGGTGGCCGACGGCGATGCGGAAGTTTATGTGAAGGACCGCGGTCCCGGTTTCGACCCGGAGTCCGTTCCGGCCGACCGCATGGGCGTCCGGGAATCGATCGTGGGGCGGATGAAACGCCATGGCGGGACCGCCGTCATCAGCAGCAGCGCGGATGGCACGGAAGTGCGGCTCAGGCTGCCGTCCGACGCCGTAGACAACGGAGAGGGAAAGTCGTGAACAACGTCGAAGCAGGGAGTGCCCGGGCAGGAGGCGCCCCGGGGGTCCGCGTGGTCATCGTGGACGACCACGCCATTTTCCGGTCGGGGCTCAAGGCGGACCTGGACGCCCGCGTCACTGTGGTGGGTGAGGCCGGAACCGTCGAACAGGCCATCGCCGTGATCGCACAGGCCCGGCCGGAAGTGGTGCTGCTGGACGTGCACCTGCCGGGCGGGCTCGGCGGCGGCGGACGCGAGGTGATCGCCGGTTCGGCAGCCCTGCTGGGCGGCACCCGGTTCCTCGCACTGAGCGTCTCGGACGCCGCCGAAGACGTGGTTTCGGTCATCCGCGCCGGCGCCCGGGGATATGTGACCAAAAGCATCTCAGGCACGGAAATCACCGACGCCGTCCTCCGTGTGGCCGGCGGCGACGCCGTCTTTTCGCCGCGGCTGGCCGGGTTCGTGCTGGATGCGTTCGGCACGGCGCCTGCCGATATCGCCGATGACGAACTGGACCGTCTCTCCGCCCGGGAGCTGGAGGTCATGCGGCTGATCGCGCGGGGCTACAGCTATAAGGAAGTGGCCAAGGAACTCTTCATCTCGATCAAGACCGTAGAAACCCATGTCTCCGCCGTGCTGCGCAAACTCCAGCTCTCCAGCCGCCATGAACTGACCAAATGGGCGGCCGAGCGCCGCCTCCTCTAAACCCGCCCCCGGACGCTCTCTCACTTCCTGCCCCTTAAGCGCGGACGCTCTCTCACTTCCTGCCCCTTAAGCGCGGACGCTCTCTCACTTTCCTGAAGAAAGTGAGAGAGCGTCTGTTGGTTTTCCTGCGGAAAGTGAGAGAGGGTGCCTACTTGGCCTTGCCGAGGAAGCCCTGGAGCCGCGCCACGCCGGTGGCGAGGTCGTCGTCGCCCAGAGCGTAGGACAGCCGCAGGTAGCCCGAGGGGCCGAAAGCCTCGCCGGGAACCACCGCAACTTCAACCTCATCGAGGATGAGTGCCGCGAGCTCAGCGGAAGTCTGCGGCCGGACGGTTCCGTTCGCCGTCTCGAATTCCTTGCCCAGCAGGCCGCGGACGTCCGCGTAGACGTAGAAGGCTCCCTTCGGCGTCGGGCATTCCACCCCGTCGATGGCATTCAGGCCGGCGACAATTGCCTTGCGGCGGCGATCGAAGGCCACCTTCATCTCGTCCACCGCGGTGAGCGGCCCGGAGACGGCGGCGAGGGCCGCGACCTGCGGGATGTTGGAGACGTTGGACGTGGCGTGCGACTGCAGGTTGGTGGCCGCCTTGATGACGTCCGCCGGCCCGATCATCCAACCCACCCGCCAGCCGGTCATGGCGTAGGTCTTGGCAACGCCGTTGAGGATGACCACCTTGTCGCCGAGTTCGGGAACCGCCGTGGCAATGGATGTGAAGGGTACGCCGTCGTAGGTGAGGTGTTCGTAGATCTCGTCGGTGACCACCCACAGTCCCTTGGAAGCGGCCCACAAGCCGATCTCCCGGACCTGCTCCGGCGAGTACACGGAACCGGTGGGGTTGGACGGCGAGACGAACAACAGGATCTTGGTGCGCTCAGTCAGGGCCGCTTCCAGCTGCTCCACGGTGACGAGGTAATCCTGCTCCGGTCCGGCGAAGACCTCCACCGGCACACCGCCGGCCAGCCGGATGGCTTCCGGGTAGGTGGTCCAGAACGGCGTGGGAACAATGACCTCGTCGCCCGGATCAACCAGCGTGGCGAAGGTGTTGTACACGGCCTGCTTGCCGCCGTTGGTGACTAGGACCTGCGACGCCTCGGCTTTGTAGCCGGAATCCCGGAGCGTCTTGTCCGCAATGGCCTGCTTGAGCTCCGGCAGCCCGCCGGCCGGGGAGTACCGGTGGTATTTCGGCTGGCTGGCGGCCTCAATGGCTGCCTGGACGATGTAGCCGGGAGTCGGGAAGTCGGGTTCCCCGGCGCCGAAGCCGATGACCGGCCGGCCGGCTGCCTTGAGTGCCTTGGCCTTGGCATCAACGGCCAGGGTGGCGGATTCGGCGATAGCGGAAATGCGTTGGGAAACGCGGGCGGCAGGCATGGCGGCGTCCATTCTTTGCTTGCAGCTCGATGGCTGGATGTGGGATTCGACGAGATCTACTCTATGCTGTTCAGCGGATCGTTCAGCGTGACGGCCAGGAATGTGACT
Source organism: Arthrobacter oryzae (assembly GCF_030718995.1). Taxonomy (NCBI): domain Bacteria; kingdom Bacillati; phylum Actinomycetota; class Actinomycetes; order Micrococcales; family Micrococcaceae; genus Arthrobacter; species Arthrobacter oryzae. Next base: position 402,641 of record NZ_CP132204.1, on the reverse strand, counting down.
GTGTACCGGTTGGCATGTCCTGGCAGACGCAAAGAAGGGCCGAAATGAGGCTGGTTCGACGTAAGCGCAGTTCTTGCGTAGACTAGTTCTCCGGTGTTGAAAACACGATGATGGCCTGCGCCCCGTGAAGTCTGCGGGAAGTGTGGCGAGATTGGTTTTCGATCCATAGGGTAGTGGCGCAATTGGTAGCGCAGCGGTCTCCAAAACCGCAGGTTGCAGGTTCGAGTCCTGTCTGCCCTGCGCAAGCGGTTCCGGCGGTTAGCCGGAGCCAGCGCAGCAACCATGGTTCAGTTCAGAGCCGGGTATCCGACATTTGCGAGGATGAGTGAGGACCAGGTGACCGAAACGGCTGCAAGCAGCTCCAAGGGCCGCCCCGCCAAGAACGCCGCCAAGTCCGGCTTCTTCGCTCGCATCGCACTCTTCGTCCGCCAGGTCATCGGCGAACTGAAGAAGGTCGTAGCACCCACCCGCAAGGAACTGATCAACTACACGCTCGTGGTGCTGGTGTTCGTGATCATCATGATGCTCATCGTTACCGTCCTGGACCTGGCTTTCGGGACCGGAGTGAGCTGGGTCTTCGGCGGCACAGGCCCCGCGGACCGCTAAGGCGATCCGTCCGCAGACTGCGTGGAATGTTCCCGGTAATCCGGAGACATTCACGGGGTGTGCGGAATTGAGCCATTTAAATAGGCATGTTAGGCAATGAGGAAGCAGGAGACCAAGTGTCTGAGCAGGAGCTCGAGGTAACTGAGACTGAGCTGGATGAAAATCAGGACGCCGCGGTGGTAGCCGGGGAAGAGTCCGAGGTTGAGTCTGCTGCGCCCGATTCCATCGACGATTCCTCTGAAGCCGACGCCGAAGCGGAGGATGAAGATTCCGAAGCCGACGCTGACGCCGATGAAGATCAGGCTGACGCCCTGGCCGCGGCAGCCGCCAAGGCCGAGGTCGATCCGGCTGAGGAATTCAAAGCCAAGCTGCGCCGCCAGGAGGGTGACTGGTACGTCATCCACTCCTACGCAGGTTACGAAAACCGCGTCAAGGCCAACCTTGAAACCCGCATCCAGACCCTGGACATGGAAGATTACATCTTCGAAATCCAGGTGCCGATGGAAGAAGTCGTTGAGATCAAGAACGCTCAGCGCAAGGTCATCAACCGCGTCCGTATTCCCGGCTACGTGCTGGTCCGCATGGACCTGACGGACGCCTCGTGGGGCGCCGTGCGCCACACCCCCGGCGTCACCGGCTTCGTGGGGAACGCCCACAATCCCGTGCCGCTGCGCCTGGATGAGGTCTTCTCCATGCTCGCCCCGGTCTTCGAAGAAGAGCAGGCTGAGAAGGGCAAGCCGGTCAAGCACGCCGCCGCTCCCGTGGACGTCGACTTCGAAGTCGGCGAGTCCGTCATCGTCAAGGAAGGTCCGTTCGAGACCCTCCCCGCCACGATCTCCGAGATCAAGGTCGATTCCCAGACCCTTGTGGTGCTGGTCTCCATCTTCGAACGCGAGACCCCGGTCACCCTGGCATTCAACCAGGTCACCAAGATCTAGCAACACCCCACAGAATTCGCTCCGGGGCTGCCCGCTTAGCAGCCACGAAGCGGCCGGCCGCCTCGCCATGGCGGCCACCAACCTGAGGCACGCTCCTGTGTCCCAGGACGTAATTGAGAGAAGGACCTACATTGGCTCCCAAGAAGAAGGTCACCGGCCTCATCAAGCTGCAGATCCAGGCAGGTGCCGCTAACCCGGCCCCGCCGATCGGTCCTGCACTTGGCCAGCACGGTGTCAACATCATGGAATTCTGCAAGGCGTACAACGCTGCGACGGAAGCCCAGCGCGGCAACGTTATTCCTGTTGAAATCACGGTCTACGAAGACCGCTCGTTCACGTTCATCACCAAGACCCCGCCGGCTGCAGAGCTCATCAAAAAGGCTGCAGGCGTCGCCAAGGGCTCGGCTACCCCGCACACCGTCAAGGTTGCCAAGCTGACCCAGGCCCAGGTCAACGAGATCGCCTCCACCAAGATGGAAGACCTCAACGCCACGAGCCTCGAAGGCGCAGCGAAGATCATCGCCGGCACCGCCCGCTCCATGGGTATCACCGTCGAAGGCTAATAGCCTCCGCCGCTGACACGCCGGGTTCGGGATAACCGATCACGACGTCGACCAGCACCGCCGGGCAACCGGCACCACCAAAACATTGAAATGTTGGACATCCGGTCCGGATAAACCGGCAGGAACATCCAACTGTGGCAGGGCCCAGCGCGGTCCGCAGACCACAACTGCACAAGGAGAATAAGCAGCATGGCAAAGCGCAGCAAAGCATATGAGGCAGCCGCCGCCAAGATCGACGCGGAGAAGTTCTACGCGCCGTTCGAGGCAGTGACGCTGGCCAAGGACACCAACCCGTCCAAGTTCGACGCCACCGTTGAGGTTGCTTTCCGCCTGGGTGTAGACCCGCGTAAGGCTGACCAGATGGTCCGCGGCACCGTCAACCTGCCGCACGGCACCGGTAAGGTCGCCCGCGTCCTCGTTTTCGCAACGGGCGACAAGGCTGAGGCAGCAATCGCAGCCGGCGCCGACTTCGTTGGTTCCGACGACCTGATCGAAAAGATCGCAGCCGGCTGGACCGACTTCGACGCCGCCGTCGCCACCCCTGACCTCATGGGCAAGGTTGGCCGCCTCGGTAAGGTACTGGGTCCGCGTAACCTGATGCCGAACCCGAAGACCGGTACGGTTACCCCGGATGTCACCAAGGCTGTCAACGACATCAAGGGCGGCAAGATCGACTTCCGCGTCGACAAGCACTCGAACCTGCACTTCATCATCGGCAAGGTTTCGTTCGACGCCATCAAGCTGGCCGAGAATTACGCCGCAGCACTGGAAGAGGTCCTTCGCCTCAAGCCGTCCGCTTCCAAGGGCCGCTACATCCAGAAGGCTACCGTGGCCACCACGTTCGGCCCGGGCATCTCGGTTGACCCCAACGTCACCAAGGTCCTGACCGAGGTCTAATCCTCATCAGTTCCGCTTGAAAGACCGTCCCGCAGCCGCGGGGCGGTCTTTCTGCTTGTGCGGATCGTTGTTGCCGGGGTTTTGCGTGTGCGGCCAACTCCCCGACGGTTAGGCTGTCCCCGTGAATGCAGCGCCGTACGTCATTGAACCACTTGTCCTGCCTGCGACGGCCGACTCGCCGGACGCGCGTGAATTCCGGGAGTTCGGTGAGCTCAGCGACGCCCTGGTGCTGGAAACCTGGGGAAACGCGGACCGGTTGTTGCCGCTGGAGGCCCGCCTTCAATATTGGCGCGACAACCCCTACGCCCAGGTGAGGCTCTTCTTCGTGCGGGTGGACGGCCGCATGGCGGGTAGGTCCTGGATGCGCTTTGGGATCCTGGAGAACGTCCGGACCGCACTCCTCCATGTGATTGTCCTGAGGAACTTCCGCGGACGTGGCATTGGCCGGGCGCTGCTGGCTCACGCTGAGCAGGTGGCGGCGTCTCGCGGCTGTACCACCCTGCAGACCTTCACGGAGCACCCGGCCGACTTCGACGCCGAAGGACCAGGATTGCTCAGGCCCGCAACGGGAACCGGGGGTGTGCCGGCGGAAGCCGACGGCGTCCGTTTCGCGCTCCGTGCAAACTACAGGCTGGAACAGGTGGAACGCTTCAGTGCGCTGCCGTTGCCACCGTCCGCAGACACGCTCGATGCCCTCGAAGCGGAAGCTCTGCAGAAGGCAGGGGAGCGGTATGAACTACTGCACTGGAGGGACCGTTGCCCGGAGGACTTGGCCGAACAACTGGCTGTCCTGATGTCACGCATGAGCACGGATACACCTGTCGGCGCCCTCAGCTACGACGCAGAATCGTGGGACGTGGCCCGGGTGCGGCACGTGGAAAAGAGGTGGAAGCAGGCCGGCCTCGACTCCCTGGTGGCGTGTGCCAGGCACCGGGGAACAGGGGAGCTGGCAGCGTACTCCGTCCTTCAAGTCGCTGAAGGGAAACCCTGGCTGGCGAACCAGGACGATACCCTGGTGGCCAGCCACCACCGCGGACACCGTCTCGGCATGCTGGTCAAGCTCCTCAACATCCGCCGGCTCCTGGCCGGCTACCCCGACGTGGAGCGCATCGTCACGTTCAACGCCGTGGAAAACGATCACATGCTGTCCATCAACGTGGCGCTGGGGTTCAAGCCCGCGGGATACGACGGCGAGTGGCAGAAGACGCTATGAGCGGCCTGTCGATCACCGCCGTCGCCCGTCCCCAATCCGGTGACGAGGGCACGGCACGTGCCGCAGACCTGCGGGCCTGTCGTGCCCTTCGCGACGGACTCCACATGGCGAAGTGGGGAAACCTGGACCGGGCCTCCACCCTTCGGGAAGACCAGGAGTACTGGCGCGGCACCGAGTACGAGGAACGCCTGCAGTTCCTCGCGACCTGCGACGGGGTTCCGGCGGGCACCTGCTCGGTGCTGCTGCCGCTGCAGGAGAACACCGCCGCGGCGTGGATCGATGTGCTGGTGGCCGCGCCCTACCGGCGGCAGGGCATTGGCCGGCGGTTGCTGGAGGTTGCCGAGGATGCGGCCCGGTCGCGCGGACGCAGAGTTTTTGAAGGCTACTGCGAGGAGCCGGTCGCGGGGCAAGGGAAAGCCGGGCTGCAAGCCGGCCAGGAAGAACTGCCGGCGAAATCCGGCAGCGGCGGAGTGCCGCTGAACCTTGCCTCGACCCGCTTCGCCCTGGCCTCCGGTTATGAACTGGAGCAGGTGGAACGGTCCAGCAGGTTACGGCTGCCTGTGGAACCGGACCTGCTGGATGCGCTGGAGGCCGAGGCCCTGGCGCACGCCGGCGGCTACCGGGTGGTGGGCTGGCGGGGCCGCTGCCCGGAGAGCCTGGTGGATGACTATGCGGTGCTCAGGGGGAGAATGACCGCCGACGTACCGACCGCAGGCCTGGAGGCGGAGGAAGAGGAATGGGACGCGGCGAGGGTCCGTGCCGAGGAACAGGGCTGGCAGCGCAGCGGGGTGGAGGCGCTGGTGGCAGCGGTGCAGCATGCCGGAACGGGGGACATGGCAGCCTTTACGGTGCTCAGCTGTCGTCCCGAGCGCCCGCAGGTGCTGATCCAGGAAGACACGCTGGTGGCGGGACCGCACCGCGGCCGCCGGCTGGGCATGCTGGCAAAGATCGCAAATATCCGGCGCGCCGGGGAGGAATGCCCCGCGGCGGAGTCGGTCATTACGTGGAATGCCAGCGAAAACCGGCATATGCTGGCGATAAATATTTCGCTTGGATTCAAACCCTCCGGTTTTGAAGGTGAGTGGCAGAAACGACTGGAATGATGCCCTCTATGGCAGCAGACGTAAGGATCGAACAACTCTGGATTCCCGATTCCCTCGACGGCCCGGACAGCGCCGACTTCCGTGCCGCCGTCGAAGTGAGCCGGAAGGTGCGGATGCAAACGTGGGGAACGGACGACCTCGCCTACACGCCCCTGGAAAAGTTCCTGGAACTTGCCGATCCCTACGAACGCCAGGTGATTCTGGTGGCCAGGGTCGACGGCGACATCGTGGGGACCGCGGACATCGCCCTGCCGCTGGCAGACGACCTGGACCTGGCGGAGTTCACGCTGGACATCCTTCCGGAGTTCCAGCACCAGGGCGTGGGGCGCCAGCTGCTGGAAGCGGCGGAACAGTTCGCCCGGGGCGAGGGCCGGACCATGATCCTGATCGACACCAACCATCCGGGCGTCTCACTGAACAGCGAGGTCGACGAGCAACTGGTTCCCGGCTCGGGCCTGGGCTTTGTCCCGATGGGAAGCCGCGAAGTGGAGTTCGCCCGCAAGACCGGCTACACCCTCCAGCACATCGAGCAGTTCAGCTCGTGCCTGCTGCCGCTGGACACAAAACTGGTGGCGGAGCTGGCTGACGAAGCCGAACAGGCCAATGCGGGACGCTACCGCCTGCATCACTGGACGGACAGATGCCCGGACCGGTGGCTCGACGCCGTCGCCATGCTGGAAAACCAGGCCGGCGAGGACACCGAACCGTCCTCACGGACGGAAGAAGAAATGGTGTTCGACGGCGCCATGATCAGGAAAGCTGAAGAGGCCACCATCGCGCAGGGCCGGCGAACGGTGGTCACCGCCGTCGAGCACATCGCCAGTGGGATGCTGGTGGGGCTGACCACCATCAGCGTGCTCTCGCAACGGCAGGACGTGGTGTTCCAGGACGACACCGTGGTGATGCAGGAGCACCGGGGCAACAAACTGGGACTGCTGATAAAGGTGGCCAACATGGAACGCCTTTCCGAGCAGTTCCCCGACGCCCGGGTCATCTACACCTGGAACGCACCGGAAAACAGGTACCTGCTCAAGGTGAACCAGCAGCTCGGGTTCACCACGGCGGGTGTCACGGGCATCTGGCAGAAGGACCTTCCGGACTTCGGTCCGAGCAGCAGCGAATAGGGGCCGATTTGGAGTACTGGCGGCGTTGCCCGTAAGCTTGAAATACCAAAGACCGTCGGTTGTTGGGAATCCACTCTCCTGGGCATCGCTCAATTCTGTAGTTGTGTGCGGGAGGACCAGTGGGTTTCCGGACGAAGGACCCTGAACATAGGGCGGCCAGCGCAGGTGAACGAAGTAAAGCTCCACAGTCATGGACCGTGTTGAGCCAAGCCCCGTGCATCTGCCCGGGGCGTTTTTAGTTTTAGCTCACCTGAGCGGGGACCCGGAACACCGGCACTATCCCCGGAAGGAGGGTTATGGCAACGCCAAACAAGGTTTCAGCAGTAGCTGAGATCACTACCGATTTCAAGGAATCGAACGCCGCTGTCCTGACCGAATACCGTGGGCTCACCGTTGCACAGCTCAAGCAGCTGCGTGTTTCTCTCGGCCAGGACACCAAGTTCGCGGTCGTCAAGAACACCCTGACCGCCATTGCAGCCAAGGAAGCTGGTGTCGAAGCATTCGACGGTCAGCTTGCCGGCCCCACTGCAATCGCGTTCATCAAGGGTGACGCAGTTGCAGCTGCCAAGAGCCTGACGGATTTTGCCAAGACCAACAAGCAGCTGGTTATCAAGACCGGTTACTTCGAGGGCAAGGCACTGAACGCCAGCGAAGTTGCTGCCCTGGCAGCACTCGAGTCCCGCGAGCTGCAGCTCGCCAAGGTTGCAGGTGTCCTCAAGGCTCCTGCTGCCGCTGCTGCACGCATCATCGACGCCCTGCGCCTCAAGCTTGAAGAAGAGAACGGTGCACCGGCAGCTGCCGAAGCGCCCGCCGCTGAAGAAGCCCCGGCCGCAGAAGCAGCAGAGACCGAAGCTCCGGCCGAAGCCGCAGCCACCGAAGAGAACTAACTCTCTTTCAAACCAGACTCCGGTGTGAAGGCAATGGCCCAGGCCGCCAAGCACCACCTATAGGAAGGACGCCACACCATGGCGAAGCTCACCAACGAAGAGCTCATTGAAGCTTTCAAGGAACTGACCATCATCGAGCTCTCCGAGTTCGTCAAGCTCTTCGAAGAGACCTTCGAAGTAACCGCTGCTGCCGTTGCCGTTGCCGGCCCGGCTGCCGCTGCTGAAGAAGCCGAAGAGAAGACCGACTTCGACGTCGTTCTCGAGGCTGCTGGCGACAAGAAGATCGCAGTGATCAAGGAAGTCCGCGCCATCACTTCCCTGGGCCTGAAGGAAGCCAAGGACCTGGTTGACAGCGCTCCGAAGGCTGTCCTCGAAGGTGCAACCAAGGAAGCTGCCGAGAAGGCCAAGGAGCAGCTCGAGGCTGCGGGCGCCACCGTTACCCTCAAGTAACACTTTCGAGCTCCGGAAAGCGCCCAGCTTTCCATCCTGCTCCGGGAAACCCCGTCCACTCCGGTGGGCGGGGTTTCCTGCGTTAACCCCAAGTAGGTAGCAGCTAGTGTCGTTATGAGCCCTCATAACGACACTAGCTGCTACCTACTTGGGTTGGCGTCGCTGATGTCCGCGACCACGGCGTCCAACGCCGTGGTCAGGGCATCGGCATCCACAAAGGCGCTGTAACCGTGCTGCCCGGCCCCCATGGAGATCCGGCGCCCGCTGATCGCCACGTCCGCATAGACCGGCCACGGCGTGGTGCTGCCCAGCGGGGTGATGGTGCCGCGCGCGTAGCCAGTGGCCTCCAGTGCGACGTCCGCAGGCGGCAACGAGAGCTTGTTGACCCCCAGCAGGCTGCGGAGTTTCGGCCAGGAGATCTGCCGGTCGCCGGGCACAAGGGCGAACAGGAAACTGCCGTCCTTGTGCTTGACCACCAGGGACTTCACTATGTCCGACGGCTGGATGCCCAGGATCTGCGCAGCCTCCTCGAGGCTTTTCGCAGCGACGCGCTCCACAATTTCGACGTCGAGCCCGCGCGCGGCGGCGTCGGCCAGGAAGCGCCCCCTGCCGTCGTTGCCCGCCGGGCCGTTGCCCGCCGAGTCTGCGTTGCCGGCCACAGCAGTCAGTCCCGGTACAGCAGGAGGGCTTCGCCCTGCCCGCCGCCGCCGCAGAGGGAAACCGCAGCCTTTCCGGTGCCCCGGCGCTTGAGCTCGTGGGCGGCATGCCCGGCCAGCCGCGCACCGGATGCTCCGATCGGGTGCCCCAGGGCGATGGCGCCGCCGTGGATGTTGCACTTCTCCAGCGGGTACTTGAGGTCCTTGAGCGATTGGACCGCAACCGAACCGAATGCCTCGTTGATTTCGATGAAGTCCAGGTCCCCGGTGGTCCAGCCCGCACGGTCCAGCGCGTTCTTGATGGCGTTGGACGGCTGGGAGTGCAGCGAATTGTCAGGGCCGGCAACCTGCCCCGGCTTGCCCACCACTGCGAGGTAGTCCAGGCCATTGTCCTCAGCGAACTTCCGGGTTGTCAGCACCAGGGCGGAGGCGCCGTCGGACAGGGGAGAGGAGTTGCCCGCCGTGATGGTGCCGTCGCTGACGAAGGCGGCCCGCAGGCCGGCCAGCGATTCGACTGAGGTGTTCGGCCGCACACCTTCATCGGTGGAGACCACCACCGGATCGCCCTTGCGCTGCTTGATGCTGATCGGGGCGATCTCGTCGTCGAAAACTCCGTTCTTGGCGGCAAGGGCGGCACGCTGGTGCGACTGGGCCGCCACGTTGTCCTGCGAGGTCCGGTCGATGCCCAGGACCAGGTTCTTGCTTTCCGTGGAAAGGCCCATGGACTGCCCGTCGAAGGCATCGGTGAGGCCGTCATGGGCGGCCACGTCCAGTGCCTGGACAGTTCCGTAGGTCCAGCCCTGGCGGGAACCCGGCAGGATGTGCGGCGCCCGGGACATGGATTCCTGACCACCGGCGACGACGACGGCGGCATCACCGCTGCGGATCATGCGGGCGGCGTCGATCACGGCTGTGAGGCCGGAAAGGCACACTTTGTTGATAGTGACAGTGGGGACGTTCCAGCCGATGCCGGCGCCGATGGCGCTCTGCCGGGCCGGGTTCTGGCCCGCGCCTGCCTGCAGCACCTGGCCCATGATGACCGCATCCACCTTGTCCGAGGCGACGCCGCTCGCAGCGAGGGCCGCCTTGATGGCATGCGCCCCGAGTTCCACTGCCGTGAAGCCGGCCAACTGGCCGTTGAGGCGGCCCTGCGGCGTGCGCGCCGCAGCAAGGATGACAACATCGTTGTTGTCTGGGGAGTTGCTCATGGTTATCTCTTCCGATCTGTGACGATGTAGGCCAAGGCTATCGTGAGCCGAATCACCTATCCATTCAAACGCACACGCGGCAGGCTCCATTCCGCCGACGCATGGGGACTGCTGCCCATCCGGCCGACGTGCGGGACGCGAAACGTCTGCGTAGGGTGGACGGCGACGACAACGCACAACGGCAGCAAGAAACAGGGAGCAGCATCTTGAAGAAAATCCTCGCGATGGCGGCTGTGGCAAGTTTTGCAGGACTCACCGCCTGCAGCGTTTCCACTCCGGCGCCGGACGGCACCACGTCAACAGCGGCCCCTGCATCGTCGTCGCCCGCGTCGTCCCAGGCAACGCCGTCGCGGTCTTCCGTAGCCACGGCTGCGCCCCAGTCCGGCGGTGCCAAAGCGGCCTGCGAGCTGTTCAATTCGCTGTACGTTCAGTACCGGGCTGCCGCGAACGATCCCGAAGCCCATGAGGACGTTTACCGGGCGGCGCGCGATGCCAAAGACAACTACTCCGGGAACCTCAAGGGGCTGTTTACCAGCCTGGGCGCACTCGCCATCGATCATTCATCTGTTGCCGATACCGGTGGCCAGCCAGCCCAGGCATCCAAGGATGCCGTCCGTGACGCAGTCTTCGCGAACGCGGGTGCCTGCACGGCAGCGGGCGTTACGCTCACGCTGTAAGGGCCCCGGCCGGCGTGGCGCGGGCCAATTAGGTGCCCCCGGCAACAGTGCTTGCAATAACCGGTGAAGTGGGGTAGACACGTACGCCGTTTTGCCGTATCGTAGATATTTGCGTCTTCCCTGTTTACCTTCAGCCTTCATATAGCGGTGGGCTTTGCCTAGCAGCTGATCTATCGACGTGCCGTCCGAGACGTGCAACATCATAGATCAGCCTAGGCCCCGGGTCATATAGCGGAACCGGACTGGTAGCGCTGCGGAGTCATTCTGCAGGGCTTTCAACGGGGGAGATCTGAAAACGCCTGAAGGTCTGTGGAAGGATCCCTCTTGGTCGCCTCGAGCACCTCTAATGTAAACAACGCTACCGCTATCAATGCCGACAGCACCGATGGTGCCACTCGCCGGCTCTCATTCGCAAAGATTCACGAACCCCTTGACGTTCCGAATCTGCTTGCCCTGCAAACGGACAGCTTCGACTGGCTGGTCGGAAACGAACGCTGGCAGGCACGCGTAGCGAAGGCCGTCGAAGAAGGCGACCTCAGTGTCGCCACTAGCTCCGGTCTGTCCGACATCTTCGAAGAGATCTCCCCGATCGAGGATTTCCAGGGCACCATGTCCCTGAGCTTCTCCGATCCGGAGTTCGCTGACCCCAAATACACCATGGCCGAGTGCAAGGACCGGGACGCCACGTACTCGGCTCCGCTGTACGTTAAAGCCGAATTCATGAACAACAACACGGGCGAAATCAAGCAGCAGACCGTGTTCATGGGTGACTTCCCGCTGATGACCGAGAAGGGCACCTTCGTCGTCAACGGCACCGAGCGTGTCGTTGTTTCGCAGCTTGTCCGTTCCCCGGGCGCCTACTTCGAGCGCACCGCTGACAAGACCAGCGACAAGGACATCTTCACTGCGAAGATCATCCCGTCCCGCGGTGCCTGGTTCGAGCTCGAGATCGACAAGCGCGACCAGGTCGGCGTCCGTCTTGACCGCAAGCGCAAGCAGTCCGTTACGGTGCTGCTGAAGGCCCTCGGCTGGACCGAAGGCCAGATCCTTGAAGAGTTCGGCCAGTACGACTCCATGCGCGCAACGCTGGAGAAGGACGCCACCGAAACCCGCGAAGACGCGTTGCTGGACATCTACCGGAAGCTGCGACCGGGCGAGCCGCCCACCGTCGAGGCTGCCCAGTCCCTGCTGGACAACCTGTACTTCAACTCCAAGCGCTACGATCTGGCCAAGGTCGGCCGTTACAAGATCAACCGCAAGCTTGGCATCGACCGCTCCCTTGGTGACAAGGAAGCTTCGGTCCTGCACGTTGAAGACATCGTTGCGATGATCAAGTTCCTGGTTGCACTGCACGCCGGCGAGAAGACCCTCACGGGCAAGCGCGACGGCCAGGACCACGAGCTGCGCGTCGAGATCGATGACATCGACCACTTCGGCAACCGCCGCATCCGCGCCGTCGGCGAGCTCATCGAGAACCAGGTCCGCACCGGCCTGTCCCGCATGGAGCGCGTCGTCCGCGAGCGTATGACCACGCAGGACGTCGAGGCCATCACGCCGCAGACGCTGATCAACATCCGCCCGGTGGTGGCAGCCATCAAGGAGTTCTTCGGAACCTCCCAGCTGTCCCAGTTCATGGACCAGAACAACCCGCTGTCGGGTCTGACCCACAAGCGCCGTCTGTCCGCGCTTGGCCCGGGTGGTCTGTCCCGTGACCGTGCAGGCATGGAAGTCCGAGACGTCCACCCGTCCCACTACGGACGTATGTGCCCCATCGAAACTCCTGAAGGCCCGAACATTGGCCTGATCGGTTCGCTGGCTTCCTACGGCCGCATCAACCCCTTCGGTTTCATCGAGACGCCTTACCGCCTCGTGTCCGAAGGCGTCGTTTCCGACGAGGTCCAGTACCTGACGGCCGACGACGAAGCAGAGGTCCTGATTGCACAGGCCAACGCTCCGCTGGACGAGAACAAGAAGTTCGCCGAAGAGACCGTCCTGGTCCGCGCCCGTGGTGGTGGAGGCGAGCCCGTGCTGGTTCCCGCCGCCGACGTCGAGTTCATGGACGTTTCCCCGCGCCAGATGGTGTCCGTGGCTACGGCCCTGATCCCGTTCCTCGAGCACGACGATGCTAACCGCGCACTCATGGGTGCCAACATGCAGCGCCAGGCCGTGCCGCTGGTCCGTTCCGAGGCACCGTTCGTCGGTACCGGCATGGAGCGCGCCGCAGCAGTCGACGCCGGTGACGTTGTCATCGCGAAGAAGGCCGGTGTGGTCACCGAGGTGTCCGCTGAACTCGTCATCATGCTCAACGACGACGGCACGGAAACCAACTACCGCATCAACAAGTTCGCACGCTCCAACCAGGGCAACTGCTACAACCACCGCGTCCTGGTAAGCGAAGGCCAGCGCCTGGAGGTCGGCGGCATCATCGCTGACGGCCCGGCAACGGACCAGGGTGAACTCGCCCTCGGTAAGAACCTGCTCGTGGCATTCATGTCCTGGGAAGGCCACAACTTCGAGGACGCCATCATCCTCTCGCAGCGCATTGTTGCCGAGGACGTTCTTTCCTCCATCCACATCGAGGAGCACGAGATCGATGCCCGCGACACCAAGCTTGGTGCCGAGGAAATCACCCGTGACATCCCCAATGTGTCCGAGGAAGTGCTGGCAGGCCTGGACGAGCGCGGCATCATCCACATCGGTGCCGAAGTTGAAGCCGGCGACATCCTGGTCGGAAAGGTCACCCCGAAGGGTGAAACCGAACTGACCCCGGAAGAGCGCCTGCTGCGTGCCATCTTCGGTGAGAAGTCCCGCGAAGTGCGCGACACCTCCCTGAAGGTTCCGCACGGCGAGTCCGGCACCGTCATCGGCGTCCGCGTCTTCGACCGCGACAACGACGACGAGCTGCCCCCGGGCGTCAACCAGCTGGTCCGCGTTTACGTGGCCGCCAAGCGCAAGATCACCGACGGCGACAAGCTCGCCGGCCGTCACGGCAACAAGGGTGTTATCTCCAAGATCCTCCCGATCGAGGACATGCCCTTCCTTGCCGACGGCACCCCCGTTGATATCGTCCTGAACCCGCTGGGTGTTCCGGGCCGTATGAACGTCGGCCAGGTGCTGGAAACGCACCTTGGCTGGGTTGCCAAGACCGGTTGGAAGATCGAAGGCGAGCCCGAGTGGGTCAAGCAGCTGCCGAACCTGCCGCGCGAGAGTGGCCAGACCACTGTTGCAACGCCGGTCTTCGACGGTGCGCGTGAAGAGGAAATCACGGGCCTGCTCGACTCCACCAACGTGACCCGCGACGGTGACCGCCTGATCAACTCCTCGGGCAAGACCCGCCTGTTTGACGGCCGCTCCGGCGAGCCGTTCCCGGATCCGATCTCGGTCGGCTACATGTACATCCTGAAGCTCCACCACCTGGTGGACGACAAGATCCACGCACGCTCCACCGGCCCGTACTCCATGATCACGCAGCAGCCGCTGGGTGGTAAGGCACAGTTCGGTGGCCAGCGCTTCGGTGAAATGGAAGTGTGGGCGCTCGAAGCTTACGGCGCCGCCTACACGCTCCAGGAGCTCCTCACGATCAAGTCGGATGATATCCACGGTCGCGTGAAGGTCTACGAAGCAATCGTCAAGGGCGAGAACATCCCGGAGCCGGGCGTTCCTGAGTCCTTCAAGGTCTTGATCAAGGAAATGCAGTCGCTGTGCCTGAACGTGGAAGTGCTTTCCACGGACGGAACCACAATTGAAATGCGTGACTCTGATGACGCAGTCTTCACGGCTGCGGAAGAACTGGGCATCGATCTGTCTCGTGCAGAGCCCAGTTCCGTAGAAGAGGTCTAAGAGGGGGTTTACCGGGAAAAGCAGGCGGCCCCGCCGCGCTGACTTTTCCCGGTGAACCACCTCCCTCTTCCCGTAACCAAGACTTCAGAATTTAGAGAACAAGAGAGAACAGGGACCATATGTCCAGCGAATCCTCCTTCGGCCTCATGCAGATCGGCCTCGCCACCGCGGAAGACATCCGTGGCTGGTCTTACGGCGAGGTTAAGAAGCCGGAAACCATCAACTACCGCACGCTCAAGCCCGAGAAGGACGGCCTCTTCTGCGAGAAGATCTTCGGCCCTTCCCGCGACTGGGAATGCTACTGCGGTAAGTACAAGCGTGTGCGCTTCAAGGGCATCATCTGTGAGCGGTGTGGCGTTGAAGTCACCCGTGCCAAAGTCCGCCGTGAGCGCATGGGCCACATCGAACTGGCCGCGCCCGTAACTCACATCTGGTACTTCAAGGGTGTTCCGTCCCGCCTGGGCTACCTCCTTGACCTGGCACCGAAGGACCTCGAAAAGGTCATCTACTTCGCTGCCTACATGATCACGAGCGTCGACACCGAAAGCCGCCACGATGAACTGCCCAACCTGCAGGTTGAGCACGACATCGAGAAGAAGCAGCTCGTCGACAACCGCGACTCGGACATCGCCACGATCGCCCGCGACCTCGAGAACGAGCTTGCCCGTCTCGAAGGCGAAGGCGCCAAGGCTGCCGACAAGAAGAAGGCCCGCGACTCCGCTGACCGTCAGATGGCCAACGTGCGCAAGCGTGCCGACGCCGACATCGAGCGCCTCGAGCAGGTCTGGGACCGCTTCAAGAACCTGAAGGTCGCAGACCTCGAAGGTGACGAAGGCCTCTACCGCGAACTGCGTGACCGTTACGGCATGTATTTCGAAGGCTCCATGGGTGCCGAAGCCATCAAGAAGCGTCTTGAGAACTTCGACATGCAGGCCGAATCGGACCTCCTGCGCGACATCATTGCCAACGGCAAGGGCCAGCGCAAGACCCGCGCCCTGAAGCGCCTGAAGGTGGTCAACGCGTTCCTGACCACCAACAACAGCCCGCTCGGCATGGTGCTGGACGCCGTCCCGGTGATCCCGCCGGAACTGCGCCCGATGGTCCAGCTGGACGGTGGCCGCTTCGCGACCTCCGACCTCAACGACCTTTACCGTCGTGTGATCAACCGCAACAACCGCCTCAAGCGCCTGCTTGACCTCGGTGCTCCGGAGATCATCGTCAACAACGAGAAGCGCATGCTTCAGGAAGCTGTTGACAGCCTCTTCGACAACGGCCGCCGTGGCCGTCCGGTCACCGGACCGGGCAACCGTCCGCTGAAGTCCCTGAGCGACATGCTCAAGGGCAAGCAGGGCCGCTTCCGCCAGAACCTCCTCGGCAAGCGCGTTGACTACTCCGGCCGTTCGGTCATCGTCGTCGGCCCGCAGCTGAAGCTGCACCAGTGCGGCCTGCCCAAGCAGATGGCTCTGGAGCTCTTCAAGCCGTTCGTGATGAAGCGCCTGGTTGACCTCAACCACGCCCAGAACATCAAGTCGGCAAAGCGCATGGTCGAGCGTTACCGTCCGCAGGTCTGGGACGTTCTCGAAGAGATCATCACCGAGCACCCTGTGCTGCTGAACCGTGCACCTACCCTGCACCGCCTCGGCATCCAGGCGTTCGAGCCCCAGCTTGTTGAAGGTAAGGCAATCCAGCTGCACCCGCTGGTTTGTGGCGCCTTCAACGCTGACTTCGACGGCGACCAGATGGCAGTCCACCTGCCGCTGAGCCCCGAGGCCCAGGCTGAAGCACGCATCCTGATGCTGTCCTCGAACAACATCCTGAAGCCGTCCGACGGCCGCCCGGTGACCCTTCCTTCGCAGGATATGATCATCGGCCTCTACCACCTGACCACCAAGCGTGTCGGTTCAGCTGGCGAAGGCCGCATCTTCTCCTCCGTTTCGGAAGCCATCATGGCGTTCGACCTGCACGAGCTGCACCTGAACTCCCAGGTCAAGATCCGGCTCGAGGGCTTTGTCCCTTACGCCGGCTGGGAAGCTCCGGAAGGCTGGGAGCCGGGTCAGCCCGCGCTCGTCCAGACCTCCCTGGGCCAGGTCATCTTCAACCAGACCCTGCCCGAGGACTACCCCTGGGTTGAGGCTGTTGCCGACAAGGGCGAACTGTCCCGCATCGTCAACGACCTCGCCGAGCGCTACCCGAAGGTCGTCACCGCGGCAACGCTGGACAACCTGAAGGATGCCGGTTTCTACTGGGCCACCCGCTCGGGCGTCACCGTTGCTATCTCCGACATCGAGGTTCCGGTTGAAAAGCCGGTCATCCTTGCCGGTTACGAAGAGCGCGCTGCCAAGATCCAGGGCCAGTACGACAAGGGCCTGATCGACGACGACGAGCGTCGCCAGGAACTGATCGAGATCTGGAACAAGGCAACCAACGAGATCGCACAGGTCATGCGCGACAGCCTGTCGCCGATGAACACCATCAACCGCATGGTGTCCTCCGGTGCACGTGGTAACTGGATGCAGGTCCGTCAGATCGCGGGTATCCGTGGCCTGGTGGCCAACCCTAAGGGTGAAATCATCCCGCGTCCGATCAAGTCCTCCTACCGCGAGGGCCTGTCGGTGCTGGAATACTTCATCGCCACGCACGGTGCCCGTAAGGGCCTGGCTGACACCGCACTGCGTACCGCCAACTCGGGTTACCTGACCCGTCGTCTGGTGGACGTCTCGCAGGACGTCATCGTCCGTGAAGAGGACTGCGGCACCGAACGCGGCCTCGTCACCCCGATTGCCGTGGCTGACGCCAACGGCGAGCTGGTGCTGGACGAGAACGTCGAGAACAGCGCGTACGCCCGTACCCTGGCCGTGGATGTCGTTGACTCCAAGGGCAAGGTCCTGGCTGCCGGCGGCACCGACTGCGGCGACGTCGTCATTGCCGAACTGTTCGCAGCCGGCATCACCGAGGTCAAGGTCCGCTCCGTACTCACCTGTGAGTCCAGCGTCGGCACCTGCGCCCTGTGCTACGGCCGTTCGCTGGCCACCGGCAAGACCGTGGACATCGGTGAGGCGGTAGGCATCATCGCCGCACAGTCCATTGGTGAGCCGGGTACCCAGCTGACCATGCGTACGTTCCACACCGGTGGTGCTGTTTCCGCCAGCGGCGGCGACGACATCACCCAGGGTCTGCCCCGTATCCAGGAACTGTTCGAAGCACGTACTCCGAAGGGTGTCGCACCGATTGCTGAAGCAGCCGGCCGCATCACCATCGAAGAGTCCGAGCGCCAGATGCGCCTGGTCATCACTCCGGATGACGGCAGCGAAGAGATCGCCTACCCGGTCCTGCGCCGCTCACGCCTCCTGATTGAAGACGGCCAGCACGTCACGGTGGGCCAGAAGCTCATCAACGGACCGGTTGACCCCAAGCAGGTTCTGCGCATCATGGGCCCCCGTGCTGCACAGAAGTTCCTGGTGGACGAAGTCCAGGGCGTGTACCGCAGCCAGGGCATCGGTATCCACGACAAGCACGTCGAGGTTATCGTTCGCCAGATGCTGCGCCGTGTCACGGTCATCGAGTCCGGCGAGTCCGACCTGCTCCCCGGTGAGCTGGCGGAACGCAGCCGCTTCGAAGACGCCAACCGCCGCGTTGTATCCGAGGGCAAGACTCCGGCTTCCGGACGTCCCGAGCTCATGGGTATCACCAAGGCGTCCCTGGCCACCGAGTCCTGGCTGTCCGCAGCTTCCTTCCAGGAGACCACCCGCGTCCTGACGCAGGCGGCCATGGAAGGCAAGAGCGATCCGCTGCTCGGCCTCAAGGAAAACGTCATCATCGGTAAGCTCATCCCCGCCGGCACGGGTCTCCCGCGCTACACGGAGGTCACGGTGGAGCCGACTGAAGAAGCAAAGGCAAACCTGTTCACAGGTCCCAGCGCATTCAGCGACTTCTCCTATGACACCCTGGGCGGCGACGGAGCTCCTGAGTTCCACGCCATCCCGCTGGATGACTACGACCTCGGCAGCGACTTCCGCTAACCGGCAGGCATAGCCTGATCCAGGGATGGTCCCTCACCGCAAGGTGGGGGACCATCCCCTTTAAGCCGCCGATTAAGGCTTCGCGGCCGTCCATGTTAGACTGGGTACCAATTGTTATTGTGGCAGTGGATGAGTGCGCCGGCTCAGCTGAAAAGCTAGGCCAGAGCGACGTTTCCGGTTTGCAGGGTTCTTGTGCAACGTATGCCACATTTTTGCATGCCTAGGGACTGATCACGACGCAAGTCCAGGTCCGGGTGTGCGATCCGACTATTAAGGCTTCGCCTCAGCTGCTCTGGAGATTCTTCAAAGCTCGGGCGGCGGGGCAAAGCAAAAGGAGAGCGGCTGTCAGCGGCCGCTCCGGATAAAACGGAGAACACGAGAGTGCCTACGATTAACCAGTTGGTCCGAAAGGGCCGCACGCCTAAGGTCTCAAAGACCAAGGCTCCCGCGCTTAAGGGCAGCCCGATGCGCCGCGGTGTTTGCACCCGCGTCTACACCACCACCCCGAAGAAGCCGAACTCGGCTCTGCGTAAGGTTGCACGTGTGCGCCTTAACGGTGGCGTTGAAGTCACTGCTTACATCCCCGGTGTAGGCCACAACCTCCAGGAGCACTCCATTGTGCTCGTCCGTGGTGGTCGTGTGAAGGACCTTCCGGGTGTCCGCTACAAGATCGTCCGTGGCGCCCTCGATACCCAGGGTGTGAAGAACCGTAAGCAGGCCCGCAGCCGCTACGGCGCAAAGATGGAGAAGAAGTAATATGCCTCGCAAGGGTCCGGCCCCCAAGCGGCCGCTAGTACTAGATCCCGTTTACGGCTCCCCGCTGGTCACCCAGCTGATCAACAAGGTGCTGGTAGACGGCAAGAAGTCCACCGCTGAGCGCATCGTTTATGGTGCCCTCGAAGGCGCCCGCGCCAAGTCCGGCGGCGACCCCGTAGCAGCCCTCAAGAAGGCCATGGACAACGTCAAGCCTTCCCTCGAGGTCCGCTCACGCCGCGTCGGTGGCGCAACCTACCAGGTTCCGGTTGAGGTCAAGCCGGGCCGGTCCACCGCCCTCGCGCTGCGTTGGCTGGTCGGCTACTCCAAGGCCCGCCGCGAAAAGACGATGACCGAACGCCTCCAGAACGAAATCCTGGACGCCTCGAACGGTCTCGGTGCCGCTGTGAAGCGTCGCGAAGACACCCACAAGATGGCCGAGTCCAACAAGGCCTTCGCACACTACCGCTGGTAATACTTCCCGGACGCCGCCGGCTCAGACGAGCCGGCGGCGAACGTGTAGTCCATCCGAAAGGGAGACACCGTGGCACAGGACGTGCTTACCGACCTTAGTAAGGTCCGCAATATCGGCATCATGGCCCACATTGATGCCGGCAAGACCACCACCACCGAGCGCATTCTGTTCTACACAGGTGTGAACCACAAGATCGGCGAAACGCACGACGGCGCTTCGACCACCGACTGGATGGAACAGGAAAAGGAACGCGGCATCACCATCACGTCTGCCGCCGTGACCTGCTTCTGGGAAAACAACCAGATCAACATCATCGACACCCCCGGCCACGTGGACTTCACGGTTGAGGTTGAGCGCTCCCTGCGCGTCCTCGACGGTGCCGTTGCCGTGTTCGATGGCAAGGAAGGCGTGGAGCCGCAGTCCGAGACTGTTTGGCGCCAGGCTGACAAGTACAACGTCCCGCGTATCTGCTTCGTCAACAAGATGGACAAGCTGGGCGCTGACTTCTACTTCACCGTTGACACCATCATCAGCCGCCTCGGTGCCAAGCCGCTCGTAATGCAGCTGCCGATCGGTGCCGAGAACGACTTCATCGGCGTCGTCGACCTGCTCTACATGCGTGCCCTGGTCTGGCCCGGCGACTCCAAGGGTGACGTCACCATGGGCGCCAAGTACGAGATCCGCGAGATCCCGGAAGACCTCAAGGAAAAGGCCGAAGAGTACCGCGCAACGCTCGTTGAGACTGTTGCAGAGGCCTCCGAGGAACTCATGGAGAAGTACCTCGAAGGTGAAGAAATCACCATCGATGAACTCAAGGCCGGCATCCGCAAGATGACGATCAACTCCGAGCTCTACCCGGTCTTCTGTGGTTCCGCGTTCAAGAACCGTGGCGTTCAGCCGATGCTCGATGCTGTTGTCGACTACCTGCCGAACCCGCTCGACGTCCCCCCGATGATCGGTCACGATCCTCGCGACGAAGAGAAGGAACTGACCCGCAAGCCTTCCTCGGAAGAGCCGTTCTCGGCGCTTGCGTTCAAGATTGCTGCGCACCCGTTCTTCGGCCAGCTCACCTTCATCCGCGTGTACTCCGGTCACGTGGAAGCAGGCGCACAGGTGGTCAACTCCACCAAGGGCAAGAAGGAGCGCATCGGCAAGCTGTTCCAGATGCACGCCAACAAGGAAATGCCCGTTGAGGGCGCTACCGCCGGCCACATCTACGCAGCCATCGGTCTGAAGGACACCACCACGGGTGACACCCTGTGCGATTCCGCCAACCAGATCGTCCTCGAGTCCATGAGCTTCCCGGAGCCCGTGATCTCGGTTGCCATCGAACCGAACACCAAGGGTGACCAGGAGAAGCTCTCCACGGCCATCCAGAAGCTCTCCGCTGAGGACCCGACCTTCCAGGTCTCCCTCAACGAAGACACCGGTCAGACCATCATCGCCGGCATGGGCGAGCTTCACCTGGACATCCTGGTGGACCGCATGCGCCGCGAATTCAAGGTCGAGGCAAACGTTGGCAAGCCGCAGGTTGCTTACCGCGAAACCATCAAGCGTGCTGTAGAGCGTCACGACTACACGCACAAGAAGCAGACCGGTGGTTCGGGTCAGTTCGCAAAGATCCAGATCGCGATCGAGCCGCTGGACACGTCCGAAGGCGAGATGTACGAGTTCGAGAACAAGGTCACTGGTGGCCGCGTTCCCCGCGAGTACATCCCCTCGGTCGACGCTGGTATCCAGGATGCGCTGAACGACGGCGTCCTGGCCGGCTACCCGGTTGTCGGCATCAAGGCCACGCTGATTGACGGCGCGTACCACGATGTTGACTCCTCGGAAATGGCGTTCAAGATCGCCGGCCGTATGGCTTTCAAGGAAGCTGCACGCAAGGCGAACCCTGTTCTGCTTGAACCGCTGATGGATGTTGAGGTCCGCACCCCTGAGGAATACATGGGTGAAGTTATCGGTGACCTCAACTCCCGCCGTGGCCAGATGCAGTCCATGGAAGATGCCCAGGGCGTCAAGGTTATCCGCGCGCACGTTCCGCTGTCCGGCATGTTCGGCTACATCGGCGACCTGCGTTCGAAGACCCAGGGCCGCGCTGTGTACTCCATGACGTTCAACAGCTACGCCGAGGTCCCGAAGGCTGTCGCCGACGAGATCATCCAGAAGACCCGCGGCGAGTAGTCCACCGGACTTTCAAAGCGACAAACTCGGGTGCGTTTCCCCTATCGGAAACTAGCCCGGTGCAGGTGGCCGGTTCCCGGCCGGACACAGTCCGGTCAAACCGGATTCCGGCCATCTGCACGAACAGGCTCGAGGGACTAGTATTAGTTCCTGAATCTGCAATTTCACCAATCCAAAGCCCCCCAAGTAGACTTACTGGAGTTTCGGCCGCGACAAGCGCAGCCGAAGGGTAAGTCATTTGAAAACGTTCTAGGAGGAACCTGTGGCAAAGGCAAAGTTCGAGCGGACTAAGCCGCACGTTAACATCGGTACCATTGGTCACGTTGACCACGGTAAGACGACGTTGACGGCCGCCATTTCCAAGGTGCTGTACGACAAGTACCCGACTCTCAACGAGAAGCGTGACTTCGCGTCGATTGACTCTGCTCCCGAAGAGCGTCAGCGCGGCATTACCATCAACATCTCCCACGTTGAGTACCAGACCGAGAAGCGCCACTACGCACACGTAGACGCTCCGGGTCACGCTGACTACATCAAGAACATGATCACCGGCGCTGCTCAGATGGACGGTGCAATCCTCGTGGTTGCCGCCACTGACGGCCCGATGGCTCAGACCCGCGAGCACGTCCTGCTCGCCCGCCAGGTTGGTGTTCCCTACCTGCTGGTCGCCCTGAACAAGGCTGACATGGTCGACGACGAGGAACTCCTCGACCTCGTCGAAATGGAAGTTCGTGAGCTCCTGAGCTCGCAGGGCTTCGACGGCGACGAAGCACCGGTTGTTCGCGTTTCGGGCCTGAAGGCACTGGAAGGCGACCCCGAGTGGGTCAAGTCCGTTGAGGAACTCATGGAGGCCGTGGACAACTCTGTTCCGGACCCCGTACGTGACCGCGACAAGCCGTTCCTGATGCCGATCGAAGACGTCTTCACGATCACCGGCCGTGGCACCGTTGTTACGGGCCGCGCCGAGCGTGGAACCCTCGCGATCAACTCTGAGGTCGAGATCGTCGGCATCCGTCCGGTCCAGAAGACCACGGTTACCGGTATCGAGATGTTCCACAAGCAGCTCGACGAAGCATGGGCCGGCGAGAACTGTGGCCTCCTGCTCCGCGGTCTGAAGCGTGATGACGTAGAGCGTGGCCAGGTTGTCGTCAAGCCGGGTTCCATTACCCCGCACACCGACTTCGAGGCTAACGTCTACATCCTCTCCAAGGACGAAGGCGGACGTCACAACCCGTTCTACTCCAACTACCGCCCGCAGTTCTACTTCCGTACCACGGACGTAACCGGCGTTATCACCCTGCCGGAAGGCACGGAAATGGTTATGCCTGGCGATAACACTGAGATGACCGTTGCGCTCATCCAGCCCATCGCTATGGAAGAGGGCCTCGGCTTCGCAATCCGCGAAGGCGGCCGCACCGTTGGTTCGGGACGCGTTACCAAGATCATCAAGTAGTACTACTTTTTGATCAGGGATCAGTACGCCGTCTGACGGCCTGCTGAGACTTATCAACAGCCCCGCTGCGTGTCTACGCAGCGGGGCTATTTTTTACTACGGTTATTCCAGTCGCTGGATTAATTGGGTTGTTCTTGATGGGCGGCGTTCACACCGAAAGGAATACCCCCATGTGGTCTGCCCTCATGACGATCCTGGTCATTGTTGCTGCAATCCTGTTGTTCGCATCCCGGCGTGCCAATCGCCGGCTGCGGGCGGCCAATGGCGAGGCCTACCGGAGCGGGTTCTTGGCCGGACACGTCCAGGGATGGAACGATGCTGCAATTGCGGCAGCGGCTCCGCCGCCCCGCAACACTGGTTTCCACGCGCCACCGCCTGGGGCCTCTGCGTCCGAAAGGATCGACCATGCTGCGGCAGGGACGGCGCGTCCCGTCCCTGCGGAAGCGGACCCGGCGGACAGCGCTCCCACCGCTCCGGAAGTGACAGCCTCACCGGCAGTGACAGCGGCACCGCCGGCACCGGCGGACTCTGCAGTGCCGGCCGCAACGACGTACCGGAACACCGAATCCCCGGACGAAGTGCAGGCACGCAAAGAGAAGCGTGAACGGCAGAACATCAACGTCACCCTTTACGTGGCGAGCCTGTTGCTGGTGGCAGCAGGGGCCCTCTTCGTGGGGACCAGCCTGCCGGCCGTGCAGCGATTTGCCGGCGTTTGCCTCATTACGGTCCTCTTCTATGGCGCAGGGCTCGTCCTTCACGTCAAGGCTCCGCGGCTTCGGCCCGCTGCCACTGCGTTCGCCGGGACCGGCCTCGCGCTGGTTCCAGTCACCGGGCTCGCCATGTATGGCTTTGCCGTGCAGGATGCGGGCCTGGCCTGGCTCCTGACATCCGTCGTTGGAACGGTGGCATATGTGGTGGCCGCCGTTCGCCTCGAAAGCCGGGTGCTCGTCTACCTGTCCCTGACTTTCGTAGTCTCAACGGCCTGGTCCGGGGTGTCCGTGCTGGAGGCTCCACTCGTTTGGTACTTCGCGGCCATGATCGGGCTCGCGGCCGCGGCGACAGCGGCCAGGCTGGTGAAGCCGCGTTGGATGCCCCCATTGTTCTTGCGGCCCATCATGCTTCTGGACCCTTTCGTGGTCCCGGCGATAGCCCTGGCGGCGGCGGCCGTTCCGTTGGGCCTGGGCCGAGGTGAGTTTGCCCTGATCATGGCCCTCTGCGGAACATACTTTGCGTTGTCGGCCGTGGTGCCTTCCGCGGGCGCACGCCTCCTGAAGACCTATGGTGCGCGGCTCACACTAACGCTCGCGGCATCCGCTTGTGCCTGGCAACTGACCGGCCTTGCCACCTGGGCGCTTCTTGTCGCCGGGTCGCTGCTGGCCGTACAGTCTGCAGCCGTGGCCGCCGCGGAGCCGGTCCTGCGGCGGTGGTCTCCGGCCCGGGGCGGAAAGCAGCACTGGATAACGGACTCCCTTGTGTGCTTCGGCGCGCAGCTGATGCTGGTTTTCTGTCTGCTCCTGCCTGCTTCCGGCACCGGCGATGAACTGCTGTTGTGGGCTGTCTGTGCCGGCTTGGCGTCGGGGATGTTCATTGCAGTGAAGGTCCACGGGCCCGCTGAATGGGCACCTCCGGCTGCGCTGGCCACGGGCATCGTCGCAGGGGCGCAACTGGGTCCTTGGCCTGTCGTCACCCTGCTGGCAGCCGCAACATTTTTCTGGGTGGTGAGGGCTGTGGCAGCCGGTCCCGAGGTGCGCCTGTACCATGTCCTTGCGTCGCGAGTTTCCGGCACCCTTGCCGTCCCGGCCCTGACTGCCGCGGTGATGGAGGGCAGGCAGGAGACGCTGACGGCGGCGATCTTCTCCCTGTGGCTTGCCTTGGTGGTCCAGCAGTTGGTGTCGGCGGTGGCGGAGCGGTCCGGTGCGGTGACGCTGATGCCCACCCCGACCCTGGTCGGGTTCAGCGCTGCGGGTACGGTGTGCCTTGTCGCCTTGACTGTCACGGACTCCTCGTCAGGAAGCCAGTTTGCGGCCACAGCCCTGGCTGGCCAGCTCCTGGCTGCAGTGGCCATGGGCGTGTTCCTGTTTCCGAGGTCCACTGAGGGGTCCTGGCGACCAGCGGTGGTTGAGGTGTTGCCGCTGTCAGTCGCGGCGGCCGCCGTCTCGACTGCCTACTCCGGGGTGTCGGAGGATCTGGCCAACGGCATGCTGACGCTGGTGGTCCTATATTTGGGAACGCTGGGTTTCAGATGCGTGGCCACCAGCCGGCGTTGGACCTACTGGTGGCTGGCACGCGGCGCGGCCACTTTGCTCGTGGTGTCGTCCTATGCGCGGCTCCAGGAAGCGTCCGGGCCTTGGGTGGTCGCTGGCGAAGAAGTTTCGCTGGCCGCACTGCTTATCGTGGTTTTGGCGGCGCAGCTCGTCTTTCCGCTGGCCGCTGAGGTGCGCCACCGCGCCCCCGAAGCCGTGGTCGCCGACGTCGCCCTGGTCTTAGCGCTGCAGACCGCCACCCTGGCACTGGCGGTGATCCTGCCGGCAGGTCCGGGTGAGGCGGGGGACTGGCAACGAACCGTGGCTGTAACGGTGATGGCGCTCAGTGCCGCGGCGTCCGGGTACGTCTTTCGGGACCTTGCCGCAGCTGCATACTTTGCGCCATCCATGCTGGCAGTCCTGCTGGCATTCAGCGCCGGGCGCCTCCCTGACGTCGAGCTCCTCCTCGCAATCTTCGCCGTCTTCTGCGCTGTCATGGTTGTTTCGGTTGAGCCGCGGCACGCGAAGGGAGCGTATTTCGCCTCTGCCCGCGTTCTGACGGCGGCGCTGGCGCTGGTCTTCAGCTATGACGTTACTGCTTCCCCCACGGCAGTGTCGCTGACCTTCGCCGGCGTGCTGGCCGTCCAGCATGTCATCCGGTGGTTCATGCGCCACCGGCTGGAGCAAATTCCCTTCCAGGACGCCGCCGTGTGGCTGACCCTTGCGGCGCAGGCGGTACTTCCGGTGCTCTATGTGATTCAGGGTGGCGGGGTGTCTGCTGTCCGCGATCCTGAGGGAGGCCGGGGCGTTGTCCTGGTGGAATTGCTGTTGCTGCTTCTTGGTGCAGTTGCTGCCCATCGGCTGTTCGCGGCACGGGGCGCGCTCTATCTTTGCGTCTACGGGGGCGTATTCGGAGTTGTTGCAGCAGGACCGGCGCTGGAGTTCGGCCCCGGCTCCTTCCTCGAAGCGCCACTTCTCGGCAGTGACGGCGTTCCCCTGACCCTCCTGGCGGCGTCCCTCGCCTTCAATGCCGCCGGAATCGTCCGACGACGGCGCCACCACGGACCACCGGTGGTCACCGTTGACCGTTGGTTCTGGCTGGCCGGGGCAGCAGTTCCGGCCGCCACCGCCATACTCTTCGCCGGCGAGGCCGCAGACTGGATCATGGGCGCCGCACTCCTGGTACTGGCGGTCACCGGGTCTGCAGCATCGCACGTGGAACGCCTGCCGCTGCTCTATCCGCCGGCCGCAGCACTCGCCCTGGGCGGAAGCACGCTCCTTGCAGCCACCCTGTTCCGCGGCGTCCCGGGAGCGTGGGGTGCCTACCTGCCGTGGCTGGCCGGCTGCGGCCTGGCCGGGCTGCTCCTCTATGGAGCCTCGTTCGCACGGAATGCCCAGGACAAGGTGAGGCGGCAGACCCTGCTCTGCGCCGGTGCGCTTGGGGTGGCGGCGGCTGCCCTGGCGGGCGTGGTGCAGGACGCGACTTCCCTGGCAGGTGCCCTGCTGGTGGCAGCGACCGTGGCGATTATCGTGAGGGAAGTTCCGGTCCGGATGCGGAGGGTGGCTGCGGAAAGCGGCGCCTTCGCGGTGACGGTAGCCGTGCAGCGCGCAGTGCTAGTCACGGGCGGCAACCTTCCGGACCCGTTCTGGGCGGTTCAGTGGTACGTGCTCCTAGCGTCCGGGCTGGCTGCCCTGCGCTACGCTGTCGGATCCACGACGGCGGGCCGCACGTTGTTGGGTTCGGGCGCCGCACTGCTTGGGTTGAGCGGCTTGGGGATCCTCTTTGGCGGATCCGGCGGCCAGCAGCTCTGGGTCCTGGCGCTGCACGCCGCCCTGCTGCTGTCAGGGCTGCTCTTGGCGGAACGGTTGTTTGTCTGGTGGGGGGCGGGCGGCGTGGCGCTGTGCCTGATGTGGGCGCTTCGGTCCTACACGTTCGCGCTGCTGGCGCTGATAGCAGTGGGTCTCATCGCCTTCGCCCTCTGGAAACTGGCGCGCTCCAAGCCGGAGGCGCGGCCTGGCGAAGCACGGCTGCCGGAGCGGCAGCCGGCCCCCGGAGGGCGGCAGGATCCTTCGCTGTGAACTCTTGGTAAGGTTGCTGACAACGAAAGGACAGCATCATGGAATGGTTAATTTTCCTACTGGTTGCCGCTGCGGTGGTCGCTGGCGTTTTGTGGGCCAAGAAGCACTTCCGCCAGGAAATCGACCGGGCCAAGCGCATCAATAGGGCAAACAAGCGACAGTAGGTCCGCGCCTAAGCCTTCCGCGCCTTGCTGAGTGCCTGGAACCAGTAGAAGGATTCCTTGGGAGTGCGCTCCAGCGTGTCGAAGTCCACGTGGATCAGTCCGAACCGCTGCGAATACCCCGCGGCCCACTCGAAATTGTCCAAAAGCGTCCACACGTAGTAGCCCAGCAACTTCACGTCCTCGGCGAGACCGCCAGGGGCCGTGGCGGCAAGCGCATGGCCCAGGTGGCTGGCCAGATAGTCGATTCTTTTCGTGTCAACAATCGGACCGGACACGTGCTCCGGCTCCGGGAAGCTCGCCCCGCTCTCAGTGATGTACAGCGGGGGCAGGGCCTCGCCGTAGCGGTCCTTCATTTCGCGGAGGAGGATGCCGAGGTGCTCAGGGGCCACAGGCCAGCCGAAGCCGGTGGTCGCGTACTCCGGGTAGCCCACTTCGTGGAACGGCAACCGGGCCAGCGCGGCAGAATTGTTCGCCGGGATGCTGACAGGGCCACGGCCCAGGGCCACTTTCACGGGGTAGTAGTAATTGAGCCCGTAGAAGTCCAAGGGCTGGTGGATGGTCCGGAGGTCGGCGTCGGAAATCCTGCCCATCGAGCGGAACCACGGACGGACCGCCAGCGGCAGCTTCGGGTACCGGCCCAGCAGAACAGGGTCCGCGTAGACGCGGTTCATCAAAATGTCGAAAATCCTCGCCACCATCCTGTCGCCGCGCTTGCCGGTTGCCGGCCGGACAGGGGAGTGGAGATTAGTGACGCCGACGGCCCCGGTGACGCCTGCGCCCCGCAGGGCCTGGACAGCGAGGCCGTGCCCAAGCAGCTGATGGTGAATCGACGGCAGGGCGTTGAAAAGAAGATCGTGGCCAGGGGCATGGACCCCCAGCGCGTAGCCGTTGAGGGTTACCGAAACCGGTTCGTTCAGGGTAACCCACTGCGCCACACGGTCCCCGAACCGCTGGCCGGCTGCCGCGCTGTATTCGGCGAACCGTTCAGCGGTGGACCGGTTCATCCAGCCGCCGCCATGTTCGAGGGGAAGGGGAGTGTCCCAGTGGTAGAGGGTGGCCATCGGTGAGATGCCGGCCTCGAGCAACTGGTCGATCAGCCGGTCATAGAAGTCCAGGCCCTGGCTGTTGAACGAGCCGCGGCCTTCCGGCTGGATGCGGGGCCAGGAAATGGAGAACCGGTAGGAGTCCACGCCCAGCTCGCGCATGAGGGCCACGTCCTCGCCGGACCGGTTGTAGTGGTCGCAGGCGACGGCCGGGGAGTGGCCGTCCATGATGCTGCCGGGTTTCTCGGCGAAGGCGTCCCAGCCCGAGGGGCCGCGCCCGTCGGCTTTGAGCGACCCCTCGATCTGGAACGCCGCCGCCGCCACGCCCAGGACGAAGTTCGGATCCAGGCGTTCGGCCAGGCTCTGCAACGCCGCAGAGTTTTGCACAGTCATGCCCCTATCATCCAATCGACGGTTGCTGAAGGCAATGACCAGTCATCGGGGGACGAAGGCGTCGGTCGCGGGCCTGATTCGCTTCTGTCCGCAAAATCCGGCATACTAGATGAGTTGTTCAAGCGCTCCTTCGCGTCCCGATCCGGATAATGCCGGATGTCAGGGTCCAAGTAGGAGACCAAACATAACCCACTCCCCATGGAACTGCGGACGAGTACGCGCGAACAGCGCGACACGCCCGACCGCGGGGGTCGGTTGCGCCGGCAGGTTGAGGAACCCGGATTCTTCCGGATTCAGCTTGTGCGGCGGGTGGTAGTTACGACTTCAAATGCTTCGGCAGCCATACAACACGTAAGTGAACAGGGCAGCCCCAATCAGGGGAAGCACAGACTGAAAGAGAGTCAGGCGACATGGCGGGACAAAAAATCCGCATCCGGCTGAAGTCATACGACCACGAGGTCATTGACGTTTCAGCCCGGAAGATCGTTGAGACGGTCACGCGCGCAGGCGCAACGGTAGTTGGCCCCGTGCCGCTTCCGACGGAGAAGAACGTGTACTGCGTTATCCGCTCTCCGCACAAGTACAAGGACAGCCGCGAGCACTTTGAAATGCGCACGCACAAGCGTCTGATCGACATCATCGACCCCACGCCGAAGGCTGTTGACTCGCTTATGCGTCTCGACCTGCCGGCCGACGTGAACATCGAAATCAAGCTGTAGGGAGGTGCTGAGAGACTATGACCGCAACCCGTAACGTAAAGGGCCTGCTGGGCACGAAGCTCGGCATGACCCAGGTCTGGGACGAGAACAACAAGCTCATCCCCGTCACTGTTGTCCAGGCTGACTCAAACGTCATCACCCAGCTGCGCAATGCAGACGTTGATGGCTACGTCGCCGTTCAGATCGGCTACGGCCAGATCGATCCCCGCAAGGTCACCAAGCCGCTGGCTGGTCACTTTGAAAAGGCAGGCGTCACGCCTCGCCGCCACGTCGTCGAACTCCGTACCGCAGATGCTGCTGAGTACGAACTTGGCCAGGAGCTCTCTGTTGAGGTCTTCGAAGCCGGACAGAAGATCGACGTCGTTGGCACCACCAAGGGTAAGGGCTTCGCCGGTGTTATGAAGCGTCACGGCTTCCACGGCGTAGGTGCTTCCCACGGTGCACACAAGAACCACCGTAAGCCCGGTTCAATCGGTGGCGCATCCACCCCGAGCCGCGTCTTCAAGGGCATGAAAATGGCCGGCCGCATGGGCGCCGTTCGTCACACCACGCTGAACCTCACGGTTCACGCAGTTGACGTCGAGAAGTCGCTGCTCCTCATCAAGGGCGCCGTTCCCGGTGCCCGCGGCCAGGTCGTACTCGTACGCACCGCCGTGAAGGGAGCCTAGTTCAATGACTAGCACTGTCAAGGTTGACCTGCCTGCAGAGATCTTCGACGTACAGACCAACGTGCCGCTGCTGCACCAGGTCGTCGTTGCCCAGCTCGCTGCTGCTCGCCAGGGTACCCACAAGACCAAGACCCGCGCTGAAGTTTCCGGTGCAGGCCGCAAGCCGTTCAAGCAGAAGGGCACCGGCCGCGCCCGTCAGGGTTCAATCCGTGCTCCTCACATGACCGGTGGTGGCGTTGTCCACGGCCCGACCCCGCGTGACTACAGCCAGCGGACCCCCAAGAAGATGATTGCTGCTGCACTGCGCGGCGCATTGTCTGACCGCGCCCGTAACGGCCGCATCCACGTTGTTGCTGAACTGGTAGCCGGCACCAAGCCGTCCGCCAAGGATGCACTGGCAACGTTGCGCGGCGTGTCCGAGCGCAAGAACCTGCTCGTTGTCATCGAGCGCGCCAACGACGTTGCCGCACTGTCCGTGCGCAACCTCGCAGATGTTCACGTTCTGTACGCAGACCAGCTGAACACCTACGACGTGCTCGTCTCTGACGACGTAGTCTTCACCAAGGCTGCCTACGAGGCATTCGTTGCCGCCAAGGCAAAGAACGAGGAGGATGCCAAGTGAGTGCAGCCACCATCAAGGACCCGCGCGACGTCGTGCTTGCACCCGTCGTATCGGAAAAGAGCTACGGCCTGATCGATGAGGGAAAGTACACCTTCCTGGTGGACCCCCGCTCGAACAAGACCGAGATCAAGCTGGCCGTGGAGAAGATTTTCTCCGTCAAGGTCGACTCGATCAACACCATCAACCGTGCCGGTAAGCGCAAGCGCACCAAATTCGGCTGGGGAACCCGCAAGAACACCAAGCGTGCGATTGTGACCCTCAAAGAAGGCACGATCGACATCTTCGGCGGTCCGCTCGCGTAGCGGAGACCACTTTAACGAGGAAATGAATTATGGGAATCCGTAAATATAAGCCGACTACCCCGGGCCGTCGCGGCTCGAGCGTAGCGGACTTCACTGAAATCACGCGGTCGACGCCGGAAAAGTCGTTGGTACGTCCCCTCCCGAAAAAGGGTGGCCGTAACAACACCGGTAAGATCACGACCCGTCACAAGGGTGGTGGCCACAAGCGCCAGTACCGTCTGATCGACTTCCGTCGCCACGACAAAGACGGCGTCAACGCCCGCGTTGCCGAAATTGAGTACGATCCGAACCGCACGGCTCGCATCGCCCTCCTGCACTACGTTGATGGCACCAAGCGTTACATCATCGCCCCGAACAAGCTGTCCCAGGGTGACGTTGTGGAAGCAGGTGCCAGCGCTGACATCAAGCCGGGCAACAACCTGCCGCTGCTCAACATCCCGGTGGGTACCGTAGTCCACGCAGTTGAACTGCGTCCGGGTGGCGGCGCCAAGATGGGCCGCTCCGCCGGCGCATCGATCCAGCTCGTTGCAAAGGAAGGCCGCTTCGCCCAGCTGCGTCTGCCTTCCGGCGAAATCCGCAACGTCGACGTGCGCTGCCGCGCAACGATCGGCGAGGTCGGCAACGCCGAGCAGTCGAACATCAACTGGGGTAAGGCCGGCCGCATGCGCTGGAAGGGCGTTCGCCCGACCGTCCGTGGTGTCGCGATGAACCCGGTTGACCACCCGCATGGTGGTGGCGAAGGTAAGACGTCCGGTGGACGTAACCCCGTCAACCCGAACGGTAAGCGCGAAGGCCGCACCCGCCGTCCCAACAAAGAGAGCGACAAGCTTATTGTTCGTCGCCGTCGTACTGGCAAGAACAAGCGATAGGAGCCTGGACACATGCCACGCAGCCTGAAAAAAGGTCCTTTCGTTGACCAGCACCTCTTTGTGAAGGTGGACAGGGAAAACGAAAAGGGCACCAAGAACGTCATCAAGACCTGGTCCCGCCGTTCGATGATCATCCCCGACATGCTCGGGCACACGATCGCCGTTCACGACGGACGCAAGCACATCCCGGTGTTTGTCACCGAGTCGATGGTCGGGCACAAGCTCGGCGAATTCGCTCCCACGCGGACATTCCGCGGCCATGTCAAGGACGACCGTAAGGGCAAGCGCCGCTAGGCGCCTGCACTTACGTCAAAGACGAGAGAAGGAAAGCAATGGAAGCCAAGGCAATTGCGCGTCACATCCGCGTAACGCCTATGAAGGCCCGGCGCGTCGTCAACCTTGTTCGTGGTAAGCAAGCGAACGAGGCTCTGGCAATTCTGAAGTTTGCCCCCCAGGCAGCTTCTGAGCCGGTATTCAAGGTAGTTCAGTCGGCAATCTCCAACGCCCGGGTCCTCGCGGACCGTGACGGCGTGGCGTTTGACGAAGGTGACCTCATCATCAGCGAAGCGTTTGTTGATGAAGGCCCGACCATGAAGCGGTTCCAGCCGCGTGCCCAGGGTCGTGCATTTCAGATCAAGAAGCGCACGAGCCACATCACCGTGGTAGTCGCTACCCCGGAGAAAGAGGAGGCTCGCTAAGTGGGACAGAAAGTTAACCCGCACGGGTTCCGACTCGGCATCACCACCGATCACGTATCGCACTGGTTTGCTGACAGCACCAAGTCCGGTCAGCGGTACAAGGACTTCGTTCGCGAAGACATCCGTATCCGCCAGCTCATGTCCACGGGCATGGAGCGCGCCGGTATCGCCAAGGTTGAAATCGAGCGCACCCGCGACCGTGTCCGCGTGGATATCCACACGGCACGTCCGGGCATCGTTATCGGCCGCCGCGGTGCTGAAGCAGACCGCATCCGCGGCGAGCTCGAGAAGCTCACCGGCAAGCAGGTTCAGCTGAACATCCTCGAGGTCAAGAACCCCGAGATGGAAGCACAGCTTGTTGCCCAGGGCGTTGCGGAGCAGCTGACTTCCCGCGTGGCATTCCGCCGTGCAATGAAGAAGGCCATGCAGTCCGCGCAGCGCGCTGGTGCCAAGGGCATCCGTATCGCTTGCTCCGGTCGACTGGGCGGGGCTGAAATGTCCCGCTCGGAGTTCTACCGCGAAGGCCGTGTGCCCCTGCACACCCTCCGTGCGAACATCGACTACGGCTTCTACGAAGCCAAGACCACCTTCGGCCGCATCGGCGTGAAGGTCTGGATCTACAAGGGTGACGTCACCTCCAAGGAACTGGCTCAGCAGGCAGCTGCTGCTCCGTCCCGCGGCCGTGGTGCCAGCGATCGTCCGGGCCGCCCGGGTGGCGCTGACCGTGGTGACCGCCGTCGTCGTACCGACCGTCCGGCCGCTGAGGCAGCTCCTGCTGCCGAAGCTCCGGCAGCTGAAGCAGCTTCTGCCGCGCCGGCACAGGCAGTAGAAGGAGGACAGGCTTAAATGCTTATCCCACGTCGAGTCAAGCACCGCAAGCAGCACCACCCGGGTCGTTCCGGCGCTGCTACGGGCGGCACCAAGGTCTCCTTCGGTGAGTGGGGTATCCAGGCTCTGAGCCCGGCATACGTCACCAACCGTCAGATCGAATCTGCCCGTATCGCGATGACCCGCCACATCAAGCGTGGCGGCAAGGTCTGGATCAACATCTACCCGGACCGTCCGCTGACGAAGAAGCCTGCTGAAACCCGTATGGGTTCCGGTAAGGGTTCTCCGGAATGGTGGGTCTCAAACGTCAAGCCGGGCCGGGTTCTCTTCGAACTCTCCGGTGTCAGTGAAGAGGTAGCTCGCGAGGCCCTGCGCCTGGCAATCCACAAGCTGCCGTTGAAGGCACGCATTGTGCGTCGCGAAGGTGGTGAGTAGAAATGGCAGTAGGGTCGAAGGATCTCGCACCCGCGCAGCTGGACGGTTTCGACAACGAGCGTCTCGTTGAAGAACTCCGCAAGTCCAAGGAAGAGCTGTTCAACCTGCGTTTCCAGTCCGCCACCGGTCAGCTGGAGAACCACGGTCGTCTGCGCGCGGTAAAGAAGGACATCGCACGCATCTACACCGTTCTCCGTGAGCGCGAGCTGGGCATTCGTGCCGAGGTTGCCGCACCGGTTGTGGAAGCCAAGGAAGAAAAGAAATCCAAGAAGGCTGCAACCAAGAAGGCCGAAAAGGCTGAAACGGTTGAGACCGAGGAGGATGCCAAGTGAGTGAAAAGGACGAGAACGTGACGGAAACTGTTTCCGACGCAGCCAAGGCTGACGAGCGCGGTTACCGTAAGACGAAGCGCGGCTACGTCGTCTCGGACAAGATGGAAAAGACCATCGTTGTCCAGGTTGAAGACCGCGTGAAGCACGCCCTTTACGGCAAGGTCATCCGCCGCAACACGAAGATCAAGGCTCACGACGAAGAGAACACCGCCGGCATCGGCGACCTCGTTCTCCTCGCCGAGACCCGCCCGCTCTCCGCTACCAAGCGGTGGCGCCTGGTGGAGATCCTCGAGAAGGCCAAGTAACACCTGCAGCTTTGCTGCCAGGTTTGCGCGAGAAACCCCTGTTCCCGTTCCGGGAGCGGGGGTTTCTCCGTTAAGCAAGGAAGCGGGACGCGGGGGAGTAGGCTACCGGCCACCTACCTGTGATATGGGGATTGGCCCAAAACGTGCTAAGATTTTGAGTTTGTATGGCGCCGTTCGTGCGCTGTCATCAACCTCGTAAACAATCGTGCCACGGCATAGTGCCCCCTTGCGCCCCGATCCGTCGGGATCGTTTGGGAAGCAAATGTTTTTGGCACGGGAGTTTAGGCCTGGTCTGGCAAAATCCAGGCAGGTCAAGAGACACCCCGATCAACCGTTCCGCAAGGCTCATTCCGTAGGAAGATTTTCGGTCTGAGAACCAGCGCGACGCAAGGAGTAAATAGTGATTCAGCAGGAGTCGCGACTCAAGGTCGCCGACAACACGGGTGCTAAGGAAATCCTTACCATTCGCGTTCTCGGTGGATCTGGCCGTCGCTACGCAGGCATTGGCGACGTCATCGTCGCTACCGTCAAGGACGCAATTCCGGGCGGCAACGTAAAGAAGGGCGATGTCGTCAAGGCTGTCATCGTCCGTACCAAGAAGGAACGCCGCCGTGCGGATGGTTCCTACATCAAGTTTGACGAGAACGCAGCTGTGATCCTGAAGAACGACGGTGACCCCCGCGGTACCCGTATCTTCGGACCGGTTGGTCGTGAACTGCGTGACAAGAAGTTCATGAAGATCGTTTCTCTGGCTCCGGAGGTGCTCTAGTCCATGGCTAAGATCAAAAAGGGTGACCTCGTTCAGGTCATCACTGGCGCCAAGGCTGAGCGCGGCGGCGACCGTGGCAAGCAGGGCAAGGTTCTGCGCGTGTTCCCGGATTCCAACCGCGTGTTGGTTGAAGGCATTAACCGCGTAACCAAGCACACCAAGGTCGGTCAGTCGCAGCGCGGCACCAAGACCGGTGGCATCGAGGTCGTAGAGGCTTCCATCCACATCTCCAACGTGGCCCTGGTTGACCCCTCCACCAAGAAGCCCACTCGCGTCGGTTTCCGTACCGAGACCGTTGAGCGTAACGGCAAGAAGCGTGAAGTGCGCGTACGCGTGGCCAAGAGCTCCGGGAAGGACATCTAATGACTGAGACTCTCGAGACTCCGGCAAGCAAGATCGTTCCTCGTCTGAAGACCAAGTACGCGGATTCCATCAAGAGCACGCTCATTGAGGAATTCAAGTACGAAAACGTCAACCAGGTTCCCCGTCTGGTCAAGGTCGTAGTGAACATGGGTGTTGGAGATGCCGCCAAGGACTCCAAGCTGATCGACGGCGCTGTCCGCGATCTGACCCTGATCACCGGTCAGAAGCCGCAGGTAACCAAGGCCCGTAAGTCGATCGCACAGTTCAAGCTGCGCGAAGGCATGCCCATCGGTGCACACGCAACTCTGCGTGGAGACCGCATGTGGGAATTCCTGGACCGTCTGGTCACGCTGGCTCTGCCGCGTATCCGTGACTTCCGGGGCCTCAGTGGCAAGCAGTTCGATGGCAACGGCAACTACACCTTCGGTCTGACCGAGCAGGTTATGTTCCACGAGATCGACCAGGATTCCATCGACCGCGTGCGCGGTATGGACATCACCGTCGTGACCACTGCCAAGACCGACGACGAAGGCCGCGCGCTGCTCAAGGCGCTTGGTTTCCCGTTCAAGACCGAAGCTTAATCTAGCTACATAGAAGGTCCGGCCTTGCCGCTTCCCTTGGGGGATGGCAGGGCGGAAACCGTTATGAGGAAGGGCAAGAGCCCAACATGACCATGACAGATCCCGTCGCAGACATGCTTACGCGTCTGCGCAACGCAAACTCGGCATACCACGACACCGTGACTATGCCGTACAGCAAGCTCAAGGCACGCGTCGCCGACATCCTGAAGGCCGAAGGTTACATCGCCTCCTGGAAAGAAGAAGACGCTGAGGTCGGCAAGAAGCTGACCATCGAGCTCAAGTTCGGTCCGAACCGCGAGCGTTCAATCGCTGGCGTTCGTCGTATTTCCAAGCCGGGACTCCGTGTTTACGCGAAGTCCACCAACCTGCCGCACGTGCTCGGTGGCCTGGGTGTCGCAATCCTGTCCACCTCTTCCGGCCTCCTGACTGACAAGCAGGCCGGCAAGAAGGGCGTGGGCGGCGAAGTCCTCGCTTACGTCTGGTAACGGGAAAGGAAGAGAATAATGTCACGTATTGGACGTCTCCCCATCACCGTTCCTGCCGGCGTTGAGGTCAAGGTTGACGGCTCTGTCGTCAGCGTCAAGGGTTCCAAAGGCGAGCTGAGCCACACTGTGGCCAGCCCGATCGAGGTCACCCTGGAAGATGGCACCCTGACTGTCGCCCGCCCGAACGACGAGCGCGCATCACGTTCGCTGCACGGCCTGACCCGCACCCTGATCGCCAACATGATCCAGGGTGTCACCGCAGGCTACGAGAAGAAGCTTGAGATTGTCGGTACCGGTTACCGCGTCCAGGCCAAGGGTTCTGACCTGGAGTTCGCTCTGGGCTACAGCCACCCGGTTAACGTCTCGGCACCGAACGGCATCACCTTTGCAGTAGAGACCCCGACCAAGCTCTCTGTTTCAGGTATCTCCAAGCAGCAGGTCGGCGAGGTTGCTGCCAACATTCGCAAGCTGCGGAAGCCGGACCCCTATAAGGGCAAGGGCATCCGCTACGCCGGCGAAGTCATCCGCCGCAAGGTCGGAAAGGCTGGTAAGTAACCATGGCCATCGCAATTAACAAGAAGCGTACGAACAAGAGCAAGTCTGCTTCACGCAGCC
This sequence comes from Arthrobacter oryzae, assembly GCF_030718995.1. NCBI lineage: Bacteria > Bacillati > Actinomycetota > Actinomycetes > Micrococcales > Micrococcaceae > Arthrobacter > Arthrobacter oryzae. Next base: position 365,082 of record NZ_CP132204.1, on the reverse strand, counting down.
GCCGCCAGCTTCGTATCCGCAAGCGCATCTCCGGAACGGCTGTACGCCCTCGACTGGTCGTCAACCGCTCCGCACGCCACGTATTCGTCCAGGTTGTCGATGACACCAAGGGCCTGACCGTAGCGAGCGCGTCCACACTGGAAGCCGACCTTCGTGCATTCGACGGTGACAAGACCGCCAAGGCCAAGCGCGTTGGCGAACTGGTCGCCGAGCGTGCCAAGGCTGCCGGCATCGAAGCTGTTGTCTTCGACCGCGGTGGTAACAAGTACCACGGCCGGATCGCCGCCGTCGCTGACGGCGCACGTGAAGGTGGGCTGTCACTGTGACCGAAAATAACGAAAAGGACATTCAGGTGACTGAAGCTGTAGCTGCTCCGGCAACTGAGACCGCTGCGCCTGCTGCCACTGACGACCGCCGTGGCGCTCGTCGTGGCGAGCGTGGCGACCGCGGCCAGGGCCGTGGCGACCGTGGTGGCCGTGGTGGCCGCGACGGTGGCCGCGAAGCCGAAAAGAGCCAGTTCGTAGAGCGCGTTGTAACCATCAACCGCGTTTCCAAGGTCGTCAAGGGTGGTCGTCGCTTCAGCTTCACCGCCCTCGTCGTTGTCGGCGACGGCAACGGTATGGTCGGCGTTGGCTACGGCAAGGCTAAGGAAGTTCCTGCCGCAATCGCGAAGGGCGTTGAAGAGGCCAAGAAGTCCTTCTTCCGCGTTCCCCGCGTTGGCAGCACCATCCCGCACCGTGTTCAGGGTGAGGCCGCCGCAGGCGTCGTTATGCTGCGTCCGGCTTCCGCCGGTACCGGTGTAATCGCCGGTGGTCCGGTCCGTGCAGTACTGGAGTGCGTGGGCATCCACGACATCCTCTCCAAGTCGCTCGGTTCCTCAAACGCCATCAACATCGTTCACGCGACCGTTGATGCCCTGAAGCGCCTCGAAGAGCCGGCAGCAGTGGCAGCACGCCGCGGCCTCCCGCTCGACGAGATCGCTCCGCCGGCACTGGTGAAGGCTCTCCTGAACCAGAAGGCAGGTGTCTGAGTCATGGCTAAGAACCTGATTCCCTCCGACGCACAGTTGGAGATCACTCAGATCAAGTCCGCCATTGGCGGCAAGCAGAACCAGCGCGACACGCTGCGGTCCCTCGGCCTGAAGCGGATCGGACACACCGTTGTCCGCACCGCCGACGCCGTGACCGTGGGTATGCTCAACACGGTTCCGCACCTGGTAAAGGTAGAGGAGGCGAAGTAAATGGCAGAGAAGAACACCGCCGAGAAGGCACAGGGCGCCGCTGCTGAGAAGCAGAACGCACTGAAGGTTCACCACCTGCGTCCCGCCCCGGGTGCCAAGACCGCCAAGACCCGTGTTGGTCGTGGTGAAGGTTCCAAGGGTAAGACCGCTGGTCGCGGTACCAAGGGTACGAAGGCCCGTTACCAGATCAAGGCTGGCTTTGCCGGCGGCCAGCTGCCGCTGCACATGCGCCTGCCGAAGCTGCGCGGCTTCAAGAACCCGTTCCGGGTTGAGTTCCAGGTTGTTAACCTGGACAAGCTCAACGAGCTTTTCCCGGAAGGTGGCGCAGTCACCGTGGAGAACCTGGTCGAAAAGGGTGCCGTTCGCAAGAACCAGCCCGTCAAGGTGCTTGGCACTGGCGACATCACCGTCAAGGTTGACGTCACCGCCCACGCATTCTCGGCCAGCGCCGCAGAAAAGATTGCAGCAGCAGGCGGAAGCACCACTGCCCTCTAAATAGGGGCAGCGGAGCGGAAGCCCGTTGTGGAAACTCCCGGTACACGGGGCTCAGGCCCTGCGTACCGGGAGTTTTTTCTCATTTGGAACCTCACCGATTGTTCGCAGGGCGCATCAACCCGTTAGACTCGGTTGTTGGGTTTTATTGACCTATCTCACACGACTTTATTAACACATCAGGAGGACGCTTGCTTAGCGCATTTGGCCGGGCCTTTCGCACGCCTGATCTGCGACGCAAGTTGTTGTTCACGCTGGGAATCATCACAATCTTCCGCTTGGGTGCCTTCATCCCCTCGCCTGGTGTGAACTACCAGAATGTCCAGCAATGCTTGCAGAGCGGTCAGACCTCGGGCGGGATCTACCAGCTCGTCAATCTGTTCAGCGGCGGTGCGTTGCTTCAGGTGTCCATCTTCGCCCTGGGCATCATGCCGTACATCACGGCGAGTATCATCGTCCAGCTGCTCAGGGTGGTCATTCCCCGCTTCCAGCAGCTTTATGAAGAGGGCGCATCAGGGCAGTCCAAGCTGACGCAGTACACGCGTTACCTGACCATTGCCCTGGGCCTGCTGAACGCCACGACTCTGGTGTCGCTGGCCCGATCCGGCCAGCTGCTGCCCAACTGCCAGCTGGACATCATCCCGGACGCGAGCGTCATCACGACCATCCTCATCATCATCACGTTGACGGCCGGTACCGGCCTCATCATGTGGATGGGCGAGCTCGTGACCGAAAAGGGCGTGGGCAACGGTATGTCGCTGCTCATCTTCACCTCGATCGCGGCCAGCTTCCCGACGTCCCTGGGCGCCATCTGGACCTCGCAGGGCCCGGGCACGTTCTTCATGGTGCTGGCCATCGGCCTGCTCACCGTGGCACTGGTGGTCTTCGTGGAGCAGTCGCAGCGCCGCATTCCGGTGCAGTACGCCAAGCGCATGATCGGCCGCCGCACCGTGGGCGGCACCAGCACGTACATCCCCATCAAGGTGAACATGGCCGGTGTCGTGCCCGTCATCTTCGCTTCCTCGATGCTGTACCTGCCGGGCCTGATTTCGCAGTTCAACCAGCCGAAGCAGGGCGAACAGATGGCGCCGTGGGTTGAGTGGATCAACAACAACCTCACCCGCGGTGACCACCCCATCTACATGGCGCTTTATTTCGCCATGATTGTTTTCTTTACCTACTTCTATGTCGCAATCACTTTCAATCCTGAAGAGGTTTCCGACAACATGAAGAAGTACGGCGGCTTCATCCCGGGTATCCGGGCCGGCAAGCCGACGGCGGACTATCTGCAGTACGTCCTTTCCAGGATCACCCTGCCCGGCGCCCTCTACCTGGGCTTCGTGGCATTGATCCCGCTCGTCGCCCTGGTCCTGATCAATGCCAACCAGAACTTCCCGTTCGGTGGAACGTCGATCCTGATCATGGTGGGTGTGGGCCTGGAAACGGTCAAGCAGATTGACGCGCAGCTACAACAACGTCACTACGAAGGGCTTTTGCGATGACGAGAATGCTGATTATCGGACCTCCGGGTTCAGGCAAGGGAACGCAGGCGGATCGGATCTCCGAGCGCCTCGGCGTCGTTGCGATCTCCACCGGCGATATTTTCCGCGCCAACGTTAAGGGTGAGACGCCGCTGGGCGTCGAGGCCAAGAAGTACATGGATGCCGGCGATTTCGTGCCGGACAGCGTCACCAACAAGATGGTGCGCGACCGCCTGAGCGAGGACGACGTCGAGAGCGGCTTCCTCCTGGACGGCTACCCGCGCACCACCGCGCAGGTGGACTACCTCGATGAGATCCTGGCCAACGGTGACCAGAAGCTGGACGTGGTCCTGCAGCTGACCGCCGATGACGAGGAACTGGTGACGCGCCTGCTGGGCCGTGCCAAGGAAACCGGCCGGAGCGACGACAACGAAGCCGTCATCCGCCACCGTCTGGACCTCTACCACGAGCAGACCGAAGCCGTTGTGGCCAAGTATGCCGAGCGCGGCATTCTGACCCAGGTTGACGGCATCGGCGGCATCGACGAGGTCACCGACCGCGTCATGCAGGCCATCAAGGCAGCACAGGCGGCCTGATCAAGACCTAGCCGCACGCCGGCGCCGCCGAACACGGCTTGCCTTCAGTGCCGGGGAGGGCGCGTCCCGTACCATCGAGTACGGGACGCGCCCTCCCTTTTTTCGTGCGGCGTCGCTTTGCGCGAAGTTGTTGAGGGCGTCGTTTTCGGGCGGAGCCGCCGATGGTCGCCGTCAAGCACCCGGGACCGGAGCCGGATATCACCGGACGCATTGTCTGTGGGGAGATACTGCATGAACCAGACCCTTCCGGGGGCGGCGAAGATCGCCGGCCTCGAAGTCTATGTGCCGCCGGGCCGGCTGGGCACCGCGCAGCTGGAGCAGCAGTTGGCTGCCGCCAGCCCCGGTTTCCGCGTCCCGATGGGCCTGATCGGCCGGCTGACGGGAATACGGACACGGTCGGTGATGGCGGAGTCCGAGCAGGCGTCCGACCTTGCGGCTGTAGCCGCCGCGAAACTGCTGGCGGACCGCGGACTCCAGCCCGCCGACGTCGACCTTCTCCTCTTTGCTTCGGCGAGCCAGGACATGGTGGAGCCGGCCACCGGCCACATGGTCGCCGCGAAACTGGGCATGGACTGCCCGGTGATGGACATCAAGAACGCCTGCAACAGCCTTCTTAACGGCCTTGAGGTGGCCGACGCCCTGATCGGTGCCGGCCGCTACCGGCGCGTACTCCTGGTCAGCGGAGAGTCGCCCTCCCGTGCCGTGCGCTGGTCCGTTCCGGACCAGGAGACCTTCGCCGCATCCTTTCCGGGCTACACCATGAGCGACGCCGGGTGCGCGCTGCTGCTGGAACCGGCAGACCCCGACGACGACGACGGGTCCCGGGTGCTGGGTATGGGCTTCACAGCGAAGAGCAGCCACTGGAGCGTGGGAACGCTCGCTACCGGCGGTTCCGTAGCTCCCCGGGACCCCGAGGCAACGTACTTCAGCATGGACGGCGAAAAACTCAAGGACGCGTTCCTTGACCTGGGGCGGGGAATCCTGGATGAGACGCTGGCACGGCTTGGCCTGGCGTGGGCGGACTTCGCGGTGGTCTGCGTGCACCAGGTAAGCGCGCCGTACCGGGACATCTTCGCCCGCGGGGCCGGCGTTCCGCAGGACAAGCTCGTCAGGACCGTGGAGGAGTACGGCAACATGGCCTCGGTCAGCCTGCCCCTGCAACTGAAGGTGGCACAGGACCTGGGCCGCTGCGGACCCGGCGACCTCGTTGCCCTGGTGGGGCTTGCCGGCGGCGTGAGCCTCGGGATTGCGGTGGTGCGGCTGTGACAGGCCCGGTGCGGGCGCTGTGTGTCGCGATGCCTGCCCTCAACGAGGAAAAGCTGATCGGCCAGTCACTGCAGGCGCTGGCCGCACAGCTCCACAAAGACTTCACGCTCGTGGTGGTGGACAACGGGTCCACGGACGCCACCAGGTCAATCGTCGCCGACTTTGCCAAGCTTCACCCGGCCATGGATATCCGGCTGGTCGATGAGACGCAAAAGGGGACCGGCGCCGCCGCCGATACCGGCATGCGCTTCGGAGCCCTGAACGGTGCTCGCTGGTTGGCCCGCACCGACTCGGACTGCCTCCCGGCCGCCGACTGGACCCGGCGCATCATGGAAGCGTTCGACGACGGCCTGGAAATGATTGCCGGCCAGCTGAACCCCCGGCTGGACGAAGGCCTGGGTCCCGGCAGCCGCTGGCTGATGCTCCTGGCCGTCGAGGTCGCGTCGTTCTTCGGCCGCATCCGCCCCGGCAACAAGGGGGAGGGCTACCTTGGCCCCTACCAGATGCTGCCAGGGTGCAACATGGCCATTACGGCCGAGCTGTATCTGCGCTCGGGCGGTTTCCCGCGCACCAGCATCGAGGAGCTGCACGAGGACCGTGCGCTTTCCAACCGCGTCCGCAAGCTCACGCGTGCCTATGGCCTCCGGCGGAACGTGGTGGTGTTCGGCTCGTCCCGCCGGGTTCAGGCCTGGGGCCTGCCCAACACGCTCGCCTGGTACGCGGACCACCGGTACCGTCCTGATCACGTGGACATCCGGTGAAGGCTGAACCGGGAAGAACCGTGACCGGAAGCGCCGTGACGGGAAGATCGGCCGCCGGCCGCCTGGCCGGGTGGGAGCGGAGGCTCCACGTCGGCGCTCATCCTGTGGCCTACCCGCTGATCCGCGGGCTGGGGAAGCTCCGGCCCGTTGTCCGGCTGCCTGGCCTGGGGGTACTGGTCAGCGAGGCCTCCCTGGTCAGGGAAGTGCTGATGGACGCCGGCTACTCGAAGTCGGGGGCCACGGCTTCCGGCGCGCTGTGGACCCCTGTGGTGGGTCCCCGTGCCCTGCTGAATATGCACGGGGAAGAGCACCTGGAGCTGCGGCGCCGCCTCAACGGCCTGTTCACGCCGCGGGCCGTTGAAGCCATCGTCACTCCGGCGGGCGAACGGCTGCGCAAGCGGCTGGCTGCAGGTCTGGAGCGTGGCGGTTCGGTGGAGTTCGTCGGGCTGGTCAAGGAACTGTCCGGGGGAGTCATCAGCAGGCTTTTGGGCGTCCCGGACGATCCGCCCGGCCGCCTGCCGGACAGCGAGCTCTTCACCCTGGGCACCTCCATCACCTCGCTGGTTAGGCTGGGGCGGCCACGGCTGACAACGCCCCAGGTCGCACAGGCGAAGGCCGCCGTCGAAATTCTGGCCGGACCTGTACGCAACGCCTACCGTAGCGATGACGCCTCCACCTTTCCGGGCCGGCTCCGGTCCCTGGGACTCGGGGAGGACGAAGCGGTGGGGATTGTCAGTGCCTTTGTGATCGCCGGGACCGAAACCCTGGTGTCCTACGTTCCGCGGCTCGCCGCGCTGCTGTTCGACGACGGCAGGCTGCCGGCGCTGGCGGCTGACCGCAGCGGCCTGCCGGACGCCGTCAACGAAGGCCTGCGGTACACGGCACCGTCGCCGATGATGCTCCGTGAGGCCACAACGGCCGGTCGGCTGGGCGGTGTCCGCATCAGCCCGGGCGACCGTATCCTGCTGTCGACGGTGCACGCCGTCAAGAGCCTGGGCGGTTTCGACCCCGGAACGCCCATCCCGCCGGCCGCCCGCCAGCTGTGGTTCGGGGCGGGAGCCCACTTTTGCATCGGAATGCCGCTGGCGATGGCAGAAATCAACTGCGCATTGACCGTGCTGCTCGACGAATATGCCCGCGGTCCGTGGCGCATCCGCTCGCGGACCGTCAGCCGGAACGTGCTCATTCCGCACTACAAGTCACTGGAGCTGACCCGTGCGAACTGACCTCCCGGATGACCTCATCGCCGCTGTGTACGACGCCGCTGCGAAGTACCCGGACCACCCGGCCATCACGGCACCCGGCAAACGCAGCGGAAAACCGGGAAAGACCATCAGCTACCGGGACCTTGCCGCCGGGATTGAATCCACCGCCGCGGGCCTGCGGCGCGAAGGATTCGGCCCGGGGGAGCGCCTGCTGTTTTCCGTGCGGCCGGGTCCGGCGGCGTTCACGCTCGCCTTGGCGGCCGTCCGGGCCGGCGGGGCCATCGTGTTCATCGATCCCGGAGTTGGTCCCGAACTTTTCCGGAACAGGACGGCGCTCGCGTCGCCGCGATGGGCGGCCTCCGAGTCGCTGCTTTATGCGCTCAGCGCGCCCGGCCCGCAGCGGCGCCTTGCCCGGCGGCGGGGCCTGCTGCTGCCGGACTACGGAGCCATGGAGGTCCGGCACTTCCACTCCGGTCCGTGGCTTCCGGGGGTCCCGTTCACGTCCACCAACATCCGCGCCCTGTCCCGCAGCGCTTCCCGCGCCAGTAAGTACGACGGCGGAGCTCACGACGGCGGCAGGCCGGACTGGGTGCCGCCGGTTGACGCGGCGCCGGGCCAGGAAGCGGTCATCATCTTCACGTCCGGCACCACCGGGAAGCCTAAGGGCGTGGTGCACAGCCGCGGCACCCTGGCGGCCGGCTTCGGCCAGTTGAGCACACGCTGCACGTTCGCGGCCGGCGACCGCATCCACTCGGAACAGCTGATGATGGGCCTGCCGGCCCTGATCGCCGGTGCCCACTGGACCATGCCGGCGTACGGGTTGTCCGCCACCATCGATCCGCTGCGGTTCGCGGCCGAGCTGGGATCGACGCCTGGCCGGAAGGCGGCCACCCATGTGTTCCTGGTGCCCTCGCAGCTGGCGCCGATCCTTGACGCCGTGGAGTCAGGACAGCTGGTGTGGCCGGACACGCTGAAAACGGTGATGCTGGGCGCCGCCCCCGTGCTGGCCCCGTTCCTGGCGCGGGCTGCCGGTCTCCTGCCCGGAGTGCGCTTCCATTGCATCTACGGAATGACCGAAGTCCTGCCCATCGCGATCGCGGACGGGCACGAGAAACTGGACTTCGCGTCCGGACGCACCGCGGAATCCCTGACCGCGGACGGCGCCGGGGAGGGCGACTACCTCGGCGGGCCGCTGCCGGGCGTGCGCTTCCGCGTGGCGGACGACCACGAACTGATCGTCTCCGGGCCCAACATGTGTCTGGGTTACCTCGGCGAGGACACCATGGACGAGCACGCCACCGGTGACCTCGTGAGAGTGGACCACGGCCGGCTCGTCCTGCTGGGGCGCAAGAAGGACATGATCATCCGCGGCAAGACCAACATCTACCCGGGCCTGTACGAGCCGGTCATTGCCGGTATCGACGGCGTGGCCCAGGCCGCGATGGTCGGCGTCCCGGACGGCATCGGCGACGAAGCGGTGTGGCTCGCTGTCGAACCCCACCAGGGACAGGACCACGCGGCGCTGCTGCGGACCCTCCGCCGCGAACTGCCCCTGCTCATCGACGAATCGGCCCTGCCCGACAGGATTGAGGTCATGCCCAAACTGCCGGCGTCCGGCCGGCACCGCAAACCCGACCGCGTAGCCCTGCGGGCGCTCTTCGCAGACCGCAGGCCGGAAGGGAGCCCGCTGCGTGACCGGCCCTCGGAAGGAGCGCCATGAGGATCGCCGTGACCGGGGCCAGCGGTTTCGTCGGCGGAGCTGTTGCCGAAGCTGCTGAGGAGCAAGGCTGGGAGGTGGTCCGGTATGGCCGGCGCCCGCTCCCCGGCGTGACGGTGTGGGACCTCAGCGCGGGGCCGCTGTCCAACCCGCCGGAAGTTGACGCCGTCGTGCATTCCGGAGCACACGTTGCGGACTGGGGGCCGCCGCAGATCTTCCACCGCGTCAATGTCCTGGGGACGGAGGCCGTTGCAGCGGCGTTCCCGTACGCGCGGCTGGTCCACATTTCCAGTTCCAGCGTCTATCCGTGGTGGCAGCCGTGCGTCGACCGGCCGGAGAACCCGGTCGCGGGCCGGTACCTGAACGCCTACTCCAGTTCGAAGGCCTTAGCCGAGGCAGCGGCGGCGCGGCACGCCAATGCGCTCATCCTCCGGCCGCACGGCGTCTACGGCCGCGGTGACCGGACGCTCCTGCCCCGCCTCATTAGCAACGTGAACCATAACCGGCTGCTGAGCGTCGGAGGCCCGGATGTCCTGCACCAGCTGACGTCCATCGGGAACCTGGCCCGGGCAGCGCTCGCCGCCTGCACCTCGGACGTCACCGGTCCCGTCAACGTGGCGGACCACCGGCCCGTGGCCCTGGGCAGAGTGCTGCGGGAAGTGCTGGACGCCACCGGCCGGTCCGAGGTCGAACTCGGCTTTATCCCGATGCGCGCGGCGATGATGCTGGCGGCGTCCCTGGAGGCGATGGCCGGCGTGACGCGCAAGCCGCCGCGGCTGACGCGCTATGCCGTCAGCCAGCTTGGATTCGAGCGCACTTACTGCACGGGCCGCTTGCGGGGCGAGCTGGGAGTGGACCCTGTCCCGAGCTGCTTCGCCGGTGCGGGACAATGGATCAGAGACCTGGGATGAACGCATCCCGCCAGCGAGACGAAGCACTGAGGTATACATGGCATTCGGACAGCCCCGGATCGAATACAAGACCAACGCCCAAATGCGCACCATGCACGAGGCAGGCCTGGTCCTGAGCCGCGCGCTGGACGCTGCGGTGGCGGCAGCCGTTCCGGGTGCCACCACGGCGCAGCTGGACACAGTATTCCGCGCAGTCCTGGACGAGGCAGGCGCCAAGTCCAACTTCCTCGGCTACCACGGGTTCCCGGCCACCATCTGCACCTCGGTCAACGAGGAAGTGGTCCACGGGATCCCGGGCAGCCGCGTGCTGAACGACGGCGACATCATCTCCATCGACGGCGGCGCGATTGTGGACGGCTGGCACTCCGACTCGGCCCGCACCGTGATTGTGGGAACCCCCGATCCGGAGGACGTCCGGCTGTCCGAGGTCACCGAGGAAGCCATGTGGCGTGGCATCGCTGCCCTGGCCACGGGGAAGTTCGTCGGGGACATCGGCTGCGCGGTGGACGACTACGTCTCCTCCGTTCCGGGCAAGCCGCTGGGCATCCTGGAAGACTATGTGGGCCACGGCATCGGCTCCGAAATGCACATGGCGCCGGACGTGCTGAACTACCGGACCAGCCACCGCGGCCCCAAAATCCGGCCGGGACTGTGCTTGGCCATTGAGCCCATGCTGGTCCGCGGCAGCATCGAGACGGCCGTGCTCGACGACGACTGGACCGTGGTGACCACCGACGGCAAGCGCTCCTGCCAGTGGGAGCACTCGGTGGCCGTCCATGAAAAGGGCATCTGGGTCCTGTCAGCGCCCGACGGCGGTGCGGAGCGGCTTGCGTCGCTGGGCGTGGTCCCCGTCCCCATCCCGTAGGTTTCGCGCCTGGCGACGCGGAAAATCCCTGGCGCACCCGGAATTCCGGGTGCGCCAGGGATTTTGCGTATCGCGGGACGTTCTGCGTATCGCGGGACTTTTTGCGCGTCGAGACCGCGCGTCAGCTCTTGAGCTTGGGCTTGACGTCCTTCGTGTAGATGCCCTCCAGCGTGGACTTCAGCGCGGTCATGGTGGCCTTCACGTCGCCCTGCTGGGTGAGGATCTTCGCTGCGGCCTTGGCCATTTCCTGGTCTGCGCCGGGCAGGAACACCCGGGCGTTGTCCTGGACGCGGGTGGCTGCCAGCTGGTCCATGGCGGTCTTGATCTGCGGCGTCTTGGCCAGGACCGCGGTCATGTCGGCCGAAACACGCGTGGGCATGTATCCGGTGGCCGCCGAGAACTCCGCCGTGTTCTCCGGCTCCGTCATGAACTTCAGGAACGTGCCGGCGGCCAGCTGTACTTCCTTGCTCACGCCGCTGGGGATGCCCAGGCCGGCGCCGCCCGTGGGGCACACGCCGCTGTCCACTTTGGGGCCGCCCGGCAGGAAGCCGACTCCCACGTTGAACTTGGCGGACTTGAGCACACCCAGCAGGGACCCGGTGGACGAGATGGTGGACGACGTGATGCCCGCGGCGAAGTCGTCAGCGGCCTCCTTGGAGGAAACACCCGCCCAGCCGTCCTTGTAGATGGAATCCTGGGCCCACTGCAGCGCCTCCACGGATTCCGCCGAGTCGCAGTTGATGGTCCACTCATTGGACCAGCTGCCGCCCCAGCCCCAGAGGTTGTTCTGCAGGGTCCAGCCCGCGTAACCGGCCAGGGCGGGGTAGATGTAGGCGTACTGGGCGCCTGAGCTTGCCTTCAGCTTCGGTGCCCATTCGGCAAACTCCTGCCACGTCTTCGGAGCCCGGTCGGGCAGACCCGCAGCCTTGAAGTGGTCCTTGTTGTAGTAGAACAGCGGCGTGGACCGCCCATAGGGGAGGGCCCACTGCTTGTCGTCATACTGGTAGTCGGCCACGAGGGACTTCTGGAAATCATCCACCTTGATGTCCAGCTCCTTGACAAGGCCGTCCAGCGGGATGATGTTGCCGTTGGAGAAGTAGCGGAACCACCACACGTCGGAGAGGACCACAACACCCGGCAGCGCCTCCTTGGCCGCCTGCGAGGTCTGGAACTTCTGGGCGATTTCCTCGTAGTTGGCGCCGGCGGTCACCAGGTTCACCTTGATGTCCGGGAACTTGGCATGGAACTTCGCGATGATGGACTTTTCCACGTCCTGGGACTTGCCCGGGTGGTTCGTCCAGAAGTCGATGGAGGCGGCCGGCTTGACGCCGCTGAAGTCGATTTCGGCAGCCTTGCTCGCAGGCGTTGTTCCGCCGGTGGACGGGCCGCCGCATGCTGACAGCGCGGCAGCGCCGGCTCCTGCGCCGGCCAGCCCAAGGAAATGCCTGCGGTCTAAATTCATACCCATTGTGGATCCTCTCAAAGGTGATTGCTCATGCTGACTCGTTGTACGGGTGGGATGACAGGTGGTGCGGAGGAAGCGTTAGCCGCCCGGCAGGCAATCGCTGGCCCTAGCCGGTGACGCTGCCCTGAGTAAGGCCGGCCACGATGTAGCGCTGGAGTGCCGCGAACACCACCAGGATGGGGACGATCACCAGAACGGCTCCCGCCATGAGGATGCCCCAGCCGGAGCCGTTGCCCTCGGAGTTCTGCAGCAGCGTGAGTCCCACGGGGAGGGTCATGGTTTCCGGCCGGTCCGTGATGATGAGCGGCCAGATGTAGTCGTTCCACTCGCTGACCACGGTGACCAGGGCGACGGTGGCGATTGAGGGGACCGAGACCGGGACCACGATCCGCCAGAGACGGCGCCAGTGGCCGGCGCCGTCGATCTCCGCGGACTCCAGGATGGAGGCCGGCAGCGTCATGAAGTGCTGGCGAAGCAGGAAGGTGCCGAAGGCGGTTCCCAGGCCGGGGAGGATGATGCCCCAGAGGGTGTTCTTTCCGCCCATCCCGGCGATGAGGATGTAGTTGGGCAGGATGGACACCTGCGGAGGAACCATCAGGGCGACGAGGATCAGCACGAAGATGGCGTTCTTGTAGGGGAACCGTACGAACACCAGGGCGTAGGCGGTGAGGATTGCCAGCAGCACCTTGATGGTGGCGCCCACCAGCGTGACGATGGTGCTGTTCAGGAAGAACTGCGCGAACGGCACCGTGGTCATGGCGATGTTGTAGTTCTCCAGGTTCAGGGTTTCCGGAAGAAGCTCTAGGTCCATGGTGATGATCTCGCCGGGCTGCTTGAACGAACTCAGGATCATCCAGAGCAGGGGCAGGAACACCACCAGGGTTGCCAGGATCAGCGGGATGTAGCCGCCGGCAATGGTCTGGACGATGTTGGCGCGGGAGAGCGGCCGGTTCGTGCTCACGAGTAGTGCACCTTCCGTTCTACGAACCGCAGCTGCAGCACGGTGATGATCAGCAGGATGGCGAAGAGCACCACGGAGATGGACGCAGAGTAGCCGGCCCGGTTGAAGGCACCGAATGCCTGGAGGTAGGCCTCGTAGATCAGCGTGCTGGTGCCGTTGCCCAGGGGTGTCATGATCCTGATCAGGTCGAATGCCTGCAGCGAGCTGAGCATCGTGGTGATCAGCAGGAAGAACGTGGTGGGGGAGAGCAGCGGGACGGACATGCTCAGGAAGCGCCGGAAGCCGTTGGCGCCATCGAGGGAGGCGGCCTCCATGACGTCCTGCGGGAGCGACTGCAGCCCCGCAAGGTACACCACAGCGCAGTAACCCAGGTTCTTCCAGACGTACACGATGATCACCATGACCAGTGAGAGCTGCGGATCGTTGATCCATTGGGGGCTCTGCTGGCCGAGCCCGCGGAGGATCCAGGCCAGGACGCCGTAGCCCGGATCGAAGATGAAGAGCCACACCAGTCCCACGCCCACGCCGCTGAGAACATAGGGCGCAAAAACGGCGGATCGCGCAAAGGTGGTCCCGCGGACCTTGGAGTTCAATGCGAGTGCGATCAGCAGGCCCAACACCATGGAGCCGCCCACCGTTACCAGCGTGAAGACCGCCGTGGTGCCGAGCACCTTCGCGGCATCGGCACTGGTGAAGAACGTGACGTAGTTGTCCAGCCCCACGACGGTGGCCGACGCCGACCCCAAGGTCCAGTCCAGCGTGGAGTAATAGACGTTGTTGATGAGCGGGAGGTAGGTGAAGACCGCGATCAGCACCAGGTTGGGCAGCGCGAGGGCAAGGAAGACGAAGAAGTCCCGCCGGGTCCTGCCGGACCATTTCGGCCGGTTCCGCAGAGCCGGACCGGCGTCCGCGACGGCGGGCGGCCTGTCAGTCAGTTGTCGTGTCATTCGGTCTCTAACGGATCCGGGCCTGCGTAATACAGGCCTGTGGGCGTGGGGATTTAGCTTCACTTCACCACATGGTTGGTGGGCAGAATCCCGCACAAGGCCTCGTCAGAGGTTTGTTATTCAAGGCTTCCTTGCCCGTTAACGCTGTGTTGCAGGCAGTATTGCATAACGTTTGTTTTGCGGGGCGGAGGCGCTCCCGCGGGTCGCCGAATGCGCGGGAGTGGACACTCAGTTATTCCAGAGGCGCACAATGGAGCCATGGGAGCGATTACCGACGTCACCGGGATCCGGGTAGGCCACATCCAGAAAATCGGGTCTGGATCAGAACAGGCGTCCGACGGCGGCTGGCTCACCGGGGTGACCGTGGTGCTGCCACCGCCCGGAACTGTGGGCTCCGTTGACGTCCGCGGCGGCGGACCGGCCACCTTCGAAACCGATGCCCTGGACCCCGCCACCCTCTCCCAGCAGGTGGATGCTGTGGTGCTCACCGGCGGCAGTGCCTACGGACTCGTCGCAGCGCGCGGTGCCCAGCGCTGGTGCGAGGAGAACGGCCGGGGACTCGCCGTGCCCGGCGGACTCGTGCCGATCGTCCCGGCTGCCGCCATCTTTGACCTCGGCCGCGGCGGTGACTTTTCCGCCCGCCCCGACGAGGGGATGGGTTACGCCGCAACTGCCGCCGCTGCCGCCCAAAAGGAAGGGCACGACGTCGAACGCGGCAACGTGGGCGCCGGCACCGGTGCGGTTCTCGCCCGGGGGACCTACAAGGGCGGCGTGGGGACGGCATCCGCCACCCTGGAGAACGGCATAGTCATAGGGGCGCTGGCAGTGGTCAATGCCGTGGGGTTGCCGGTGGGTGTCCGTGATGGAATTCCCGAACCCTCCGCGCGCCCGGGAGGGAAGGCAGCCCCGCCCCTCAACACCACGCTGGTCGTCGTTGCCACGAATGCCGTGCTGACCAAGGTGGAGTGCAAGCGGACCGCCTCTGCCTGCCATGCGGGAGTGGCCCGGGCGCTGAACCCGTCCCATACCCTGGCGGACGGTGACACCGTGTTCGCGCTGGCGACTGGCGCCGTCGAACTTCACAGCAGCCCCGACGCCCCCCGGCTGTTCAGCCTCATTGCGCTGCAGAGCGCGGCTGCCGACGTCGTGACTGAAGCCATCCTGGACGGCGTCTCGCAGGCGAAGGGCATCTCAACTCCGGCAGGGGTATTTGCTGCGTACGGCCCGGTAGTGCGCTACCATGGTCCGATTTAACATTCCTGCCGAGATGGCGTAGTGTTGTCTGTTGGTTGTCTGCCCTGTTTGCGCCCTTTTGCGGTCGGAAGGCAGCAGCCAATCAATCAAAAACGTTCGCAGTCATGTCCGGTGCCAACCGGGAGGCTGCGGCAACAACAGTTAGCGGAGGGTATGGCCAAGAAGGACGGGGTCATTGAGATCGAGGGCGTTGTGACTGAGGCGCTGCCCAATGCGATGTTTCGCGTTGAGCTCACCAACAAGCACATCGTTCTGGCGCACATCTCTGGAAAAATGCGCCAGCACTACATCAGGATTCTCCCTGAGGACCGGGTAGTGGTGGAGCTGAGCCCGTACGACCTCACACGTGGTCGTATCGTCTACCGCTACAAGTAAACACTGGGCGGCCAGAGCATTAGCCGAAGGCCGGTC
Source organism: Arthrobacter oryzae (assembly GCF_030718995.1). Classification (NCBI taxonomy): domain Bacteria; kingdom Bacillati; phylum Actinomycetota; class Actinomycetes; order Micrococcales; family Micrococcaceae; genus Arthrobacter; species Arthrobacter oryzae. The sequence continues at coordinate 349,510 of NZ_CP132204.1, read as the reverse complement.
CAGTCGACCAACTGCAACACGCAAAGGAACGCCATGAAGGTCAAGCCGAGCGTCAAGCAGATCTGCGAAAAGTGCAAAGTGATCCGCCGTAATGGCCGGGTCATGGTGATCTGCGAGAACCCGCGCCACAAGCAGCGCCAGGGCTAATTTCCCTTCACGGGAAACCCTGGGTTGCTAACCCACGCAAGTAAATAAAGGCAGCACAAGCTGAACTGGGACATTAGCTCGAAAGAGCCCGGACAGCTAACCCCCGGTCGGAGGCTGGGGCCGCACTGAAAGTGCGGGTGTACTGCCTACGACCTCCGGTTTATACAAGGAGTACCGCCACTATGGCTCGTCTCGCTGGCGTAGACATTCCCCGCGAAAAGCGGCTGGAAATTGCGCTTACTTACATCTACGGCGTGGGCAAGACCCGTGCACACGAAACCCTGGCTGCTACCGGCATCAGCGCTGACGTTCGGGTCAAGGACCTGACGGACGCACAGTTGGTTGAGCTGCGTGACTACATTGAAGGCAACTACAAGGTTGAGGGTGACCTTCGCCGCGAAGTGGCCGCTGATATCCGCCGCAAGGTTGAAATCGGCAGCTACGAAGGCCTGCGTCACCGCAAGGGCCTGCCCGTACGCGGACAGCGTACGAAGACCAACGCCCGTACCCGCAAGGGTCCGAAGCGCACCGTCGCCGGCAAGAAGAAAGCCGGCCGCTAGAAATAGCTGCTGACTTTCCCCCCATAACTTTCTGTAGGAGAAATAATGCCCCCGAAGACTCGTGGCGCGGTTCGCAAGCCGCGTAAGAAGGACAAGAAGAATATCGCGCTGGGCCAGGCGCACATCAAGAGCACTTTTAACAACACCATCGTTTCCATCACGGATCCGAACGGTGCTGTCATCTCCTGGGCTTCCGCCGGTGAGGTTGGCTTCAAGGGCTCACGTAAGTCCACCCCGTTCGCCGCCCAGATGGCTGCCGAAGCTGCTGCAAAGCGCGCCCAGGAGCACGGCCTGAAGAAGGTTGACGTGTTCGTCAAGGGACCGGGTTCCGGCCGCGAAACCGCAATCCGCTCGCTGCAGGCCGCCGGCCTGGAGGTTGGCTCCATCCAGGACGTCACCCCCGCCGCGCACAACGGCTGCCGCCCGCCGAAGCGCCGCCGCGTCTAAGACGTTTCCAGCAGCTGGAGCTTGCCCGGACCTTCGCGGGTCCGGGCAGGCCCAGCCGCGTTAAGTCTTCAGACCGAATTTCCACCACCTGTGTTGCGTCATATAGCGGATGCTCGCCGAAAGGAAACCTAAGTGCTCATTGCACAGCGCCCCACCCTCTCTGAAGAGGTCGTCTCCGAAAACCGCTCCCGTTTCATCATTGAACCGCTGGAGCCGGGCTTTGGATACACTCTCGGAAACTCCCTCCGCCGTACCCTGCTCTCCTCCATCCCGGGCGCTGCTGTAACCAGCATCCGGATCGATGGCGTGCTGCACGAGTTCACCACGGTTCCGGGTGTCAAGGAAGATGTCACCGAGATCATCCTGAACATCAAGAACCTGTCGGTTTCCTCCGAGCACGACGAGCCGGTTGTTGCCTACCTGCGCAAGCAGGGCCCGGGAGTCGTCACCGCCGCGGACATCGCTCCGCCGGCCGGCGTCGAATTCCACAACCCGGATCTGCACATTGCCACGCTGAACTCGAAGGGCAAGTTCGAACTCGAACTGACCATCGAGCGCGGCCGCGGCTACGTTTCGGCAGCTCAGAACAAGTCCGGCGATTCCGAGATCGGCCGCATCCCGGTCGACTCGATCTACTCGCCGGTGCTGAAGGTTACTTTCCGCGTGGAAGCCACCCGTGTTGAGCAGCGCACTGACTTCGACAAGCTGATTGTCGACGTCGAGACCAAGCAGGCCATCGCCCCGCGCGATGCCGTTGCTTCCGCAGGCACCACCCTGGTGGAACTGTTCGGTCTGGCCCGCGAGCTGAACACCGCAGCTGAAGGTATCGAGATTGGCCCGTCGCCGACTGACGCTGCCCTGGCAGCTGACATGGCCCTGCCGATCGAGGATCTGGACCTTACCGTCCGTTCCTACAACTGCCTCAAGCGTGAGGGCATCCACACCGTGGGTGAACTCGTTGCCCGCTCCGAGGCCGACCTGATGGACATCCGTAACTTCGGTGCGAAGTCCATCGACGAGGTCAAGGCCAAGCTGGTTGAACTGGGTCTGTCCCTCAAGGACTCCCCTCCCGGTTTCGACCTGGCAGCACGCGCCGCAGCCATCGAAGAGGACGACGCCGCGTTCAGCGACGACGAGCTCTAACAAGCAGATCTTGGCCGGCTGGCTGGATGCACCATGTTGTGCGCAGCCCACCGGCTTCCATATGAGGAGAAACAATTATGCCTACCCCCACTAAGGGTCCGCGCCTCGGAGGCGGCCCGGCTCACGAGCGTCTTATGCTCGCGAACCTGGCAGCAGCACTGTTCGAGCACAAGCGGATCACCACCACGGTGACCAAGGCCAAGCGCCTGAAGCCGTACGCAGAGCGCCTGGTGACCTTCGCCAAGCGTGGCGACCTCGCTTCCCGCCGTCGTGTACTCGGCCTGATCAGCAACAAGGGCGTCGTCCACGAGCTGTTCACCGACATTGCACAGGCAGTAGAGAACCGCGATGGCGGCTACACCCGCATCACCAAGATCGGCAACCGCAAGGGCGACAACGCTCCCATGGCTGTCATCGAGCTCGTCCTTGAGCCGGTTTCCGCCAAGCAGGCCGTTGTAGCCGAGGCTACTTCCGCTGCCAAGCGCGACGCCGACAAGAAGGAAGCCGCTGCTGCTGCACCCGTTGCAGAAGAAGAGGCTGCCGAGACCGAAGCTGCTCCGGAAGCCGAAGCCGCTGAGACTGAAGCTGCTGCAACCGAAGAGGCTCCGGCCGCTGAGGAAGCTGCTGAGAAGCCGGCCGCTGAGGAAAAGGACGCGAAGTAATTCGCTGAAACCTTCGCATAGACTTAAGTCTATGAACCACCAAGAACCCGCTGCCCCCGTTTTGGGGGGCGGCGGGTTTTTGCGTATCCGGATGGATTTGGCGTACGACGGCGGACCCTTCAACGGGTGGGCTGTCCAGCCCCGCATGCTGACCGTCCAGGGCGTCCTGGAGGATGCCTTGGCGCTCCTGATCAGGCGCAAGGTGCGGGTGACGGTTGCCGGCCGCACCGACGCCGGGGTCCACGCCCGCGGACAGGTGGTCCACCTGGACCTGAGCGCAGAAGAATGGCAGGGGCTGAACCGCGGCGCTGAACTGGATCCCGCCGTCGCCCTCCTGCGGCGGCTGCGCGGGGCACTCAGCCGCGGACTCGGCGACCTCACCGGTGCCGTTGAGGTGCACAGCGTCTCCGTGGCCCCGGCGGGGTTCGACGCACGGTTCTCCGCGCTGTGGCGCCGGTACAGCTACCGCATCGCGGACGGGCCGGCGCTGTGGGACCCCTTGGGCCGCTATTCCACGCTCTGGCACAAGGAAGAACTCGATGTGGCGCTGTTGAACGAGGGTGCGTCCAAGCTCCTGGGGCTGCAGAACTTCCGCTCCTACTGCAAGCCAAGGGAAGGGTCCACCACCATCCGCGAGCTGCAGAGGTTCGAGTTCGCGCGGGGGAGCGACGGCGTCATCGTGGCCACCGTGCAGGCTGACGCGTTCTGCCACAACATGGTGCGCGCGCTCGTGGGGTCGGCCCTGTACGTCGGTTCCGGGGCGGAAAAGCCGGCGTGGCTCTATGAGCGCCTTCTCGAGCAGAAACGTGACGCGAAATCCGTGTTGTCCGCGCCGCACCCCCTGGTGCTCGAGGAAGTGGCTTATCCCTCGGACGGCGAACTGCTGGCCCGGGCCGAGCTGACCAGGGCGTTACGCAAGTAGCATCGGCACGCGGAGTGGTCAGGCCGGTGAGCCTAACAGTTCATCGCCTGATGGCAGTGCGACGGTAAATGTACTGCCTCGCCCGGGTTCGCTGGAACAACTGATGGTCCCGCCGTGCCGTTCGACAATGGTCTTGGTGATTGACAAACCCAGTCCGGCGCCCGGAATGGCGGCGTCACGCGCTGGTTTGGCACGGAAGAAGCGCCGGAAAATCTTAGCAGAATCATCCGCGCTCATGCCCATCCCCGTGTCCTTGACCGAGAGCTTAACCCACTCCGCAGTTCGTTGGGCACTGATGCTGACCACCCCGCCGTCGGGCGAGTACTTGATGGCGTTTGAGACGAGGTTGTCCAAGGCTTGGCCGATTCGGAGCGGGTCCGCGTAGGCCCAGAGTGGCGAGGGAACATCCTTAACCAAGGAGATGTTAGCGCGGTCCGCATGGGCGAGGGCCGAGCCGATAGTGGTCTCCACCAGGCCAGCGAGGTCTGTTCGCTTGGGATGTACTTTCAGTGCGGAAGAAGCGGAAAGAGATAGATCGGACACCAAGGCGAGCAGCCTCTCGGAATTGCGTTGTACGACCTCGAGTCGCTGGACCGATATCGGCGAAATCTCCTGCAGATCATCGAGTACCAGATCGACGTTTCCAAGAATTGAATTCAACGGTGTTCTGAATTCGTGGGAAACATTCGATACAAGTTCCTCATTTGCGGCTAAAGCTTCGACCAGACCCGTCACGTCGTTGTAGACGATCACCGCTCCGGTGAAATCACCGTTTTCGTTCTCTAGAGACTTTGCCGCAGTGGAGACCGCACGCTGTGCTTCTCCTTCCCCGAACCAGACAAGGTAATCTGCGAAGGATTCGCCGTCAAGCGCCCGGCGGATGGGACGTCTTTCCGGGGCCAACGGGGTGATTCTGTCCCGGGCGAAGATCAGCTGATCCTTCTCTTCGAGCTTTGCATGAGGGTTTCTATAAGCGGCGCCCTGCTGCAGCGACAACTGCCAGTTGTTCGTGAGCAAGCCCTGCCCGGTGGGATTGACGGCGACAATTCCGACGTCGACAGCTCCGAGAATGGTTTTGAGGAGGCCTTCCCGGTCCCGGCTCTGACGAAGTAACTCCCGTAATTCCCGGTCCTTCTCCTGCAGCTGGCGCTGTTGGAGCCGCATGTTCACACTGGCAAAGCGTATGGAAAGCGAGACGGCAAGCATCATCACTGGAAGGAGAATGACCGAGGTGATGTCCGACGCCGAGGGATTGGGTAACTTCCCAATCAACGTGGGCAGCATGATGAGCAGTGGCCCGACAAAGCTCAACGTCACGCCGGTGCGTGCGAGCATCCCTGACGCTGACAACCAGATAACTGGAAAGATGGCCAGCACACCTAGGCCGGGGAGTATGGGTCCGGCGCCGTTACGGGAGAGCCAGAGGGCCAGAAGGTCCAGGACAGGAATGATGAGGTAGGCGCTCGGACGTAACCGTTCCCATGGAACGAGAAAGCATGCCATGAACAGGCCAACATGGAGGACGGCGCCGGCTATGTACAGGGGACTATGCAACAGAGCCGGCCAGGCAAACGGGGTTGCCACTGTAAGTGCTGTCACAATAAGTGTGAGGGGAAGCTGGCATAAAGCCACTTGTGCGCGTGTACCTAGGCGTCCGAAGTACCGCTTGGTGCCGATCTGCAGCAACCGGTCAGTCATAGCGCAGACTCCAATTCTTCGACATCAATCCGGTCAGCCCTGAAATTGCGCGAAATAGTAAAGCCCATGGCCCTGTCTTTCGTTACCCCCAGAATGTGCGTCTCGTGTCATCATAAGTGAATTTGCCGGACGAAAGACAGAAAAGAGTGTAAATGGTGGTTGTTCCTTGTACCGTAGGGTCAGTTGGGGCGGAAACAAATATCGGCGCTGGGCTGGTAGGAGGCACTTTTCGCTGAGTGTGTGGGGGCAACAATGGATGGTCTTGGAATAGCGGTAGTAATTGAGGACGACGAAGATGTTCGCAACCTCCTCGAAGGTGTGCTTAGCCAAGCCGGCTTCGAGGTTCACACGGCCATGGACGGACGGCGGGGCGTCGAGGTGGTGCGACACAAGCAGGCAAATATTGTGACGTTGGATGTTGGCCTTCCGGACATAGACGGTTTTGAGGTTCTCCGGAGGATCCGCAACTTTAGTGATGCCTACGTCGTGATGCTAACCGGCAGGACCGAGGAACCCGATCTGCTGTCTGCACTAAATGCGGGGGCGGATGACTATATCGCCAAGCCCTTCAGGCCGCGTGAGCTCCGTGCCCGGGTTGCGGCCATGCTGCGCCGGCCCCGCCATGACATCGTGCCGCAGCTACCAGCGCAGGGAGTGGCGCCGGCCGCTCCTGTAGCGTTCGGAGACACCGGGGTCCTGCGCCACAACGGTCTGGTTCTTGACTTCAAGACGCGATCGGTAGCAGTGAATGGAAAGGATCTTGAGCTGACTCGAAGCGAGTTTGATCTCCTGCATGAACTCCTGCGCCGTGAGGGAGCCGTCTGCACCAGGGCAGACCTTGTGAGGGCAGTCCGTGGTGATTTCTATGAGGAAGATACTTATATCAGCGAATCTGATGAGCGAGCCGTGGAGGTTCACATTGGCAACCTCCGCCGTAAACTACAGGAAGATCAACAATCGCCTAAGTGGCTGCAGACGGTTCGTGGTGTCGGCTATCGGCTTGCGCCGAAGAGGCCTGATCTGACCAGTTGACCGCGGATATCAGCCGTTTTTAATGTAAGTGGCCTGAAGCTCGGAAACCGTCTGGCAGCCGTCCTTAGCCACCCGCTCCATCAGCGATTGGCCCTTGCCGAAATCACCTTGGCGGATTACTTGCTCCAGTGCCTCCGCCAGCCGGGCCAAACGTACGCCGCCGACCATGGCAGACGTGATTTTAAGGCTGATGACGGCGTCAAGAGCCGACGCTAGGTCCTGGTTCTCAACGGCTGCGGCCAGGCGGTTGTAACGCCGATCCCACATGGCGGTGTAGTCCCGGGCAAAACGGACAGCAAGCACCGCCCCGTTCAGTTGTTCTTCCAGATCCTCTAGGACTTCCGGGTCAACCAGAGGCAAGAGATCTTCCTCCAGCGTCAGCTCGGCACCATCTTCCACACCCGATCCTTCGGGCACAGTGGCGGGCGACGTGCCTTTGCCACTGGGCTGAGGATCTGAAATGAACATGGTTTAAGGCTACGTCCTGTTTTCTTGTTAGGGGCCGAATTCAGCCGATCCTGTGGAAACCTTGAGGGGATCTTGGGACAGGGGGCGGTTTGCTTCTATTGACCGCTGAAAGCTGTAATTGCACGAATCGCCGTGGGGCCAAGAATGGCGATGAACAGCACCGGGAAGATAAAGAAGAGCAATGGGAAAAGAACCTTCACCGGGAGCTTCATAGCTTTTTCTTCTGCCCGTTGGCGCCGCTTAACCCGCATGACCTTTGCCTGGACGCGCAGTACCCGGCTGATGGCGATTCCGTAGGCATCCGCCTGGACTACCGCCTGCACAAAGCTCCGGAGTTCCGGAGCGCTGGTGCGCTGCGCGAGACCCAGGTAGGACTCACGCCGACTGCGGCCAACCTGCATGTCCTGCAAGGTTCGTACCAGTTCCTCAGCCAAGGGGCCCGTACCGTTTTGTCCTGCCCGGGCCATGGCCCCTTCGAAGCCGAGCCCCGCCTCCACCGAAATCAACATCTGGTCCAGGGTGTTTGCCAGTTCGAGCTGAATGGCCTTCTGCCGCTCCTGGCCCTTGCTCAACAAGAGCAGGTCAGGGATGAAGTAGCCAAACAGGAAAACCACAAGACCGAGCAACTTCAGCACCGGATTGGACCCCGAAGTACCGAGGAACAACCCGAAAAGTGCGCCTGCAAGTCCGAGAGCGGGCTTGGCAGCGAGCAGGCGGCCCAACGGTATTGACGCGGGTCTGCCGGCAAGACTAAGCATTTGATCCAGTTTGCGGACGTAGGCAGCGGGGGTGATTCTGCGGCCGATACGCAGAAAAATTCCTTCGTCTTCCCGGGATTCTCCGGCATCGAGGGTTTTGCCCCGGGTCAGGTTGTTGCGGACTGCCTCGTCGGCTTTCTTGTCTGTGCTCAAGAACGACCAGGCGAAGTAGGCCAACGCCAGTGCTACCAGGAGGCCGGCGACGAATACGTGTAGGTTCATGGTTGCCTGCTCAGAACTTCAGATCGACGATCTTGCGGAGCCAGAGTGCACCGATTGTCATGAATACGACTGACACCCCGATCAATACCCAACCCAGCACCTCTGTGAACATGACGTCCATGTAACCCGGGCTGATGATCATGAGGATGGCGATGATACCGACAGGCATCGCCATCAGGATGTAGGCGGAGAATTTGCCTTCAGCGGCCAGCGCTTTGATCTGTCCCTTTATTTCGGCGCGCTCGCGGATGGTTTCATTGACCTGGTCCAGCACCTCTGCGAGGTTGCCGCCCACTTCACGATTTATCTGGATGGCCTGGGCTATCCACACAAAGTCTTCGCTTTGCATGCGCTCGGCTGTGTCGTTCAAAGCAGATAACAGGTCCCGCCCAAGGCTCGTTTCCGTGACGATGCGGCGCATTTCCTGGGCCGTCGGGCTAGGTGATTCGGCGGCGGACGCGTCGATGGCGCGCAGGATACTGTGGCCCGCGCGTAGGCCGCCGGTCAGCAGGTGTAGCGTATCGCCCAGCTGGTCATCGAACTGCCCCCGCCGCTTGGCCGCACGCTGTTTGAGGTAGAAGTGCCCCGCAAACGGAACTGCCAACGCGAACACGACCGCGAGGAAAGCTCCTTGGAGTATCAGCCCAGCCAACCCGGCGACGCTGGCGCCAGCTGCTACGAGGATCGTAAAGTCCGCCTGGTTGAGTCGCACGCCGGCACGCTCAAGAGCTTCGGCGTTGTAAAGCCGCACATTTCTTGCGGCAAGGTATCGGTTCAGGTCTGCTGCGGCGGAGCCGATAAACACCGACACCTGGGATTTCGCATCCTCTTCGTAAGGACGTCGGCGGTCCCGTCGGACGGGCGGCTGGGACTGAACTACGATGACCATGGCTACGGTAATCGAAGCCAGCGACATGAAGGCTATTCCGAGGAGTAACACGCGAGTCCCCCTAGCCCCTGGCGGGCGAAGGCTGCCCGCCAGTAGGACCGAATACACCGGGGGACACGTATATACCCATGTCCTCGAAGCGGTCGATGAAACGGGGGCGGATCCCCGTGGGGATCGGTTTTCCGAGGAATTTCCCGGCGCTGTCCACTCCGGCTGAGAAATCGAACACGAACGCGTCCTGGAGTGTGACGATGTCCCCTTCCATTCCTTGGACCTCTGTCACATGGGTGATGCGGCGGGTTCCGTCCCGGAGCCTTGAGATCTGCACAATGAGGTGGACAGCCGAGGCAATCTGCTCGCGGATGGCACGGAGCGGAAGATCCATGCCTGCCATGAGGACGAGCGTCTCCAGGCGGGCAACAGCGTCCCTGGGCGAGTTCGAGTGAACGGTTGAGAGGGAACCGTCGTGGCCCGTGTTCATGGCCTGGAGCATGTCAAGGGACTCACCGCCGCGGACCTCACCAACCACAATCCGGTCCGGGCGCATACGCAGCGAGTTGCGGAGCAGTTCACGGATCGTGACTTCGCCTTTACCTTCTGTATTCGGCGGGCGGCTTTCCAGCCGAACCACATGATCCTGCTGGATCTGAAGCTCGACGGCGTCTTCGATGGTAACGATGCGGTCCGTGTCCGGAAGGAAGGACGAGAGAACATTTAGCAGCGTGGTCTTACCCGTTCCCGTTCCCCCGGACACGATGATGTTCAGTTTGGCTTTGACACACGCGTTCAGGAGTTCCGCCATTTCGGGCGTCAACGTACCAAAGTCAATCAGGTTCTTGACCGTGAGGGGAACCTTGCTGAACTTACGAATGGTCAAGGAGGACCCGCCCACGGCAAGCGGCGGGATCACTGCGTTAACACGGGAACCATCTTCCAACCGCGCATCGACCAGTGGCGACGATTCATCGATGCGGCGGCCGACCTTGGATACAATGCGCTCAATGACCGTGCGCAAGTGATCCTCCGAGCTGAAGCGCGAATCCGTGAGCGTAAGTTTGCCTTTGCGCTCAACATAGATCCGGTCCATCCGGTTGACCATTATTTCGGTGACTTCTGGATCGTCCAAGAGGCGCTGTAACGGCCCGTACCCCAGAACGTCGTCAGCAACGTCGCGCACCAGACGCGTGCGCTCGTCCGGTGACAACGGAACCTGTTCAGCGTCGATGATCTGGGTCAGCTCATCCCGGGCTGTGGTCCTTAGCTCGTCTTCCGTGACAGATGAATCGCTGAAGCGTGCCCCCATTCTTTCGAATAGGGCAGTTGCCGCACGTTGTTTGAGCCCGGCGAGGGCATCCACGGACTGGGCCTTGGGCGGAGCCGGCTGCTTGGGCAGGTGGCCCACACCCTCATGCTTTTCCTGCTGGGTGATAACGTCAGCGGGCTGGGCGGCCGCAGCCAGACGGGGTTTCTCGGGTGAGGCATCCGCGGGCGGTGCCTGGGCCAAGCTGATGCGTTCTGACAGCTTCATCGTACGACTACCCTTCGGTGCTGCTGGCGCTGGGCCTTGAGGCGCCAGGCAGGATTGAATCTCTCCACCAAGCGCTGTAAAGCCTTAACTGCGGGATCCTTGCGCGCGTTCTGGAGGATGGGAACCCCGCGGTTGGTGGAGTAGGCCACAGCCTTGGAACGGGCAACGCTGATGTCTACGGGCGCGCCCACGGTTGCCTCCACGTCCTGGACCGACAAACCGGATTTCGAATCGGCCATATTCAGCACGACGTGCCGGGATGACGGCAGGATGTTCAGTTGGCGCAGGACGTCCAGGCCGGAACGCAACCCGCGGACACTGGGCACGTCCATTCCCGTCACCCAGACGGCATCAGTACAGTGTTCCAAGCTGGTGAGCACTGTTTCGGTCAGGCCGGGCGCGGTATCGATTACTACGTAGTCGAATTCCCCGGCCAGTTGTTCCAATAACCGGGAGATCTGCTCGACCGTGATTTCGTCCGCTTCCACAGGATTCCTTGGAGCGCAAAGCGCGTAGATGCTAGCGGGATGGACCGTCAGGAACGCCTTGAGCACCAGGGAATCCTGGCTGGCAGAAGGAGTCACGGCGTCGGTCACCGTATGTTCCGGATCCAGGTCCAGGCCTGAAGCCACATCGCCGAACTGCAGATCCAGGTCGACGATCACGACGCTCATCGGTGCAATTTTGCCCAGGCCCACGGCAATATTCGTAGCAATCGTCGTCTTGCCTACTCCACCTTTCGGGGAGAAGACGCCAATGACCAAGCCCCTGGGCGTCGGGTCGCCTGTCTGGGCCTCGCTCGTGCGCTGGCGACTGGCAAACGCCTGGCAGCCACGCTCAAGGATCACGCGTATCTGGGCAGGCTCGGAGGCAGGATGCAGGACATCCCGGATCCCGGCGCGCATGGCTTGCAGAACGGTGTCCGGGTTTGCTTCTGCGACGAGAATGACGCTAATTTCAGGAAACCGGACGTCGAAAATAGTGGCGAGTCGCAGCGCGTCATCAATCGGTACCTCCGGCCCAAGGACCAGCACTTCCGGCTGTTCCTGGTTCATCTGGTCGAACAAATTTTGCGGTTCGGAAGGGATCACGTCGGTTGCGAAGGTGTGAACGGCGCCGTATAGGCCCTCGGCCACCGCCTGCCGCAGCCGGAGGTCAAAATCAGCGTTCGGGGTAATGAGGGCGAACCGGCTCACTTGTAGATCCTGCTCTTGCGAATGACTTCCGGGGCGCCCTGGGTAGCGTCCGAAGGTTCCTTGCTTAACCAGATCGTGCCGAATTCGGCACCGAAGACAATCCGGGAAGCGGCGGCATCATCTACGGCCACCGTAACCATGATGGTGCCGGTGGGGAGTGCCGGGGTGTCGGTGGTTTCTTCTTGAGTTGGCACCGCTGTCCGCTGGATTCCGGTAATCAAGACTCGGTGGAAGACGAACTGGGTGGTTTCGGGATGGGCCTCCGCAACTTTCGGGTCTTGTGGCCCATCGCCGAAGGAAATGAACACCCCGGCCGTGTCACCCGCCACGAGTCGCGCGCCTACAGTGCGCTGGGGATCCAGTGCAAAGGACACTTCCTGGAGTCCTGCCGGAACGGGAACAGATCCCGGAGTTTGGAGTTCGGCTGGGTCTACCAGCCGTTCTGCTACAAGTTGCTCGCCGGCCACCAGGTCAGCGCCGGTGACCTTTCCGGCGGCTGTCTCCAGGTTTTTTAGCGCGCTGCCCGGTACCGCGTCAGCAGGCATGGGTTTTAGGGCCAGAGATTCGCGGAGAGCTTCCACAGGAGTGCCGGCCGGTACGGCCTTTTGCACTACAAGGACGTCGACCGGCTTCAAGCCCTCCAATGCCCGACGGTCCGCGCCTTGGGCGTAGGAAAAGACCAGTATCACTCCGATGATTCCGAGCAGGACTGCAGCGGATCCTGCCAATAAGCGAGACTTCACTGACTCTCCTGTTACTGGGATTTACTAGTTTGTCATACGCACTATGGTGGCACCATACGCGTCCACAGGACCTAAGGTATAGCCATCCGCGAGCGACACATAGTTAACAAATCGGCCGATAATGCCACGGCACTCACCACGGCATTCGGTGGCTGCCGTAACGCCGGTGTCGGTTGATGCCCTGTTTTGAAAGGTATTTGGCAGGGTGGTGTCACCACTGAATTTCCAGCCAACTACTTTGAAGGCGGCAAAAGCCACCATTCCGTAGCTGGCGCCGTTTCCGGTCCCGGAGGTGGTGTTAAAGATGGGCAGTAGGACCGTTACATCCCGGCCGGCGGTGATTTCATCGCCCCATTTCTGAAGAGTGCCGGAGCAGTTGCCGGGCGCGTTGTTCCCGGGGTCGCTGCCGCCTTCACTTAGTGCGAGATCAATCGTCCCCCCACATACGCCCGGATCCTGGACCAGCCAGCCGAAGCCGCCCTCCACTGCGGCGCCAGATGGTCCGTAGAGGCAGTCTGCGTTGTTGTTCTTTCCTTTATCCTGCAGGAGCTGCAAGGTGCCGCCGATCTTGTCCTTTACCTGGCAGATGGAGAAGGCGAGTGGAAAGGCAGTGCGTCCGGCTTTGGGGCTCCCCCAGACTGCAGAGGAGCGGGCGCCCACTTCTGCATTGGTGATTCCGAGTGCCCGTGCGAAATACAGCGACACCGAATCGGCGGCCCCTCCGGTTTCGCGGGCAGATGTTCGCACCGTCACCTTCCTGATCGCTGTATCCAAGGTGATGGACTGAACGTTGCTCATGCCATCGAGTGCATTTTGGTTGGCAAAGCTCGAGGCCAGGGGAGAGCTAGAGGAGCACTGGGGATCACTAAGGTTCCGAGCGCATTTCTGGGCGATCCCGAGTGCTGAAGCATCGGCGCCGTTTTGGAGCTGCGCGCGTTCGGAGTAGAGGGCCCCGACGTCAACGGCCAAGGCGGTAAAGCCTAGTAACACGACCATGAGCAGGGCGACGATGACTGCGACTCCGCCATGCTCATCTTCGTCGGGCAAAGTCCGGCCTTCTAGCCCCCGCATAACATCACTCCCTTTCCGGTCAAAGCAAACGGGCCGGCGAAGCCTGTGATGGTGCTGAGCGTATAGGTGATGGTTACGGTTATCTGCTGGGTAGGTATGCATGATGGCTGCGAAAAGGAAATATTGGAATCGGCGAGTGCGGGGTTGAGCGAAACTGCCGCGTTCTTTGTTGCCGTCCTGGCAGCGGCCGGGTCATTGGAGATTGCCATGACGCGCACGCCTTCCCTGGCCGCGTTGGTCAAAGAAATCTGGGCGTTGAAAGCCCTGCCGAATTCCATAATTCCCAGCACCAATGCCAGCAGGACGGGCAGGACAATAGCGAATTCGACAGCGACGGCTCCGCGTTCGGAATGTCCGGGCATGTGGTGCCGTCCTTTCGGAATTGTTTGGTGACGACGTTGGGTGGTGGGCCTTTTGGCTCCACCACCCAACTTAGGTGAATAGCGTTAGGAACTGCGAACGACTAGGGCGCGGCGGGAGCAGCGGGAGCAGCGGGGAGTTTGCCGGTGATGCTGTCGAAGAGTGCATCGAGCTGACCGCCGAGCAGGATGACTGCGGCAATGATGACGACCGAAATGAGGCCGACCATGATGCCGTATTCAACGGCGGTGGCGCCTTTTTCCTCGCGGAGGCGGTTCTTCAGGTTGATGCCGAGGGTCTGGAGGGTGGCGATAAGTGAAAGCATTTTGTACTCCTGAGCGAGTTGGGGGGGGCTGGTCCATCACCAGCTCTAATACGAAGTTAGCAAGCAGATTTGGGCTTTGAGCCGGATCTTGGAACATCCTGCGCAAAGGCTTATGGACCTGCGTATTTCCTGCGTCTTTCCACGGTGGAGCCTGCGCCTATTCACTCAACGACGCGGTCCAGGCGTCCACAGGGGTTCATCGCCCGCGCAGTCAGTGAACATCCGGTCTTGCAGTCATACTTCGACGGGACTGCGCAGGCTGCAGTGGGGTGGCCGCTATTTGGTCCGAATGCTTCGACGAAAATAGAGCGGAACAGAATTTTGGCCTGATTAGTGAATCGCTGAAACCACCATCCGAATCGCCCCAGGCTCCCGCAACTTCACAACTATTGGCTCGGACGCCTTCTCGCAACCAACGGCACCGCCCCTTCCTGAGCAAACACTCACCATAGGGACTGTCCCCCGGTTTTGTGGGGACTGTAAGAAAAACGGTAGATACGGCGTGGTCTGACCGAAATGCAAGGTTACGACCGTGCCCTAAGAAAGGACCTATACCAAGACCGGAAACCTGTGGCCTGACAACCGGAGAGCGCTCAGCGCAGTTCGACGACATCTAGACCACCGTCTCCCAGGACACCCGGCCGGATCACCGAGAAGGTCTAGGAGGGTATGGCCAAATCCACCCACAGGCCCCTGGGCCGCGTCTACCCGGAGCTACCCATCGTTGCTGTTCACCTCACGGTCCGCGATGGGCAGGTGGGCAGCAAGCTCGGTGTCGGCCGGGCGTTACCGTGAACGGCTAAGTCAACATTCGCGGAATCTGGGCCAGAGACGGTGGCGAAGGCGAGAAGTACTGACGCGGGGTTTTGACGGAAATTAAGAACCGCGGCATGGAGGACATGTGCATCTCGGTCTACGGCGGGCTTAGTGACGCGATCCCTTGACTCCCAAGGCAGGGCCGGGCAGCTGGGCCACGACGTAAAGGACGGCTTTGAACGCGTTCGCGATCGTGTTCGAGGGCAGGATCAACTCACCACGAGCCAGGCCCATCGATAACTTGCCAGGACCCTCTGCGTTCGGAATGTCCGGGCATGTGGTGCCGTCCTTTCGGAATTGTTTGGTGACGACGTTGGGTGGTGGGCCTTTTGGCTCCACCACCCAACTTAGGTGAATAGCGTTAGGAACTGCGAACGACTAGGGCGCGGCCGGAGCAGCGGGAGCAGCGGGGAGTTTGCCGGTGATGCTGTCGAAGAGTGCATCGAGCTGACCGCCGAGCAGGATGACTGCGGCAATGATGACGACCGAAATGAGGCCGACCATGATGCCGTATTCAACGGCGGTGGCGCCTTTTTCCTCGCGGAGGCGGTTCTTCAGGTTGAAGCCGAGGGTCTGGAGGGTGGCGATAAGTGAAAGCATTTTATACTCCTGAGCGAGTTGGGGGGGCTGGTCCATCACCAGCTCTAATACGAAGTTAGCAAGCAGATTTGGGCTTTGAGCCGGATCTTGGAACATCCTGCGCAAAGGCTTATGGACCTGCGTATTTCCTGCGTCTTTCCACGGTGGAGTCTGCGCTTCGGCTGCTTCCGGGGTGTGAAATCGGCGCACGCAAAAGAACTCCCTCAGCCTGGTGGGCTGAGGGAGTTCATGTACTCCGTGAGTGGGTGTTTCGGTTTCCCAGGAAGGCCCTGAACGAGCACTCACACGCGCTCAGGGCCTTCGCCCGGCGTGAGATCCCGCTCCTCGGCGCCGGGTGGCAACGGATCTCCACGGTTCTGGGTACCGGGGAGATCCGGGTCTTGGGCCGGGAGTTCCGGCGGGTTGGCTAGCTCAAGGCCTCGACGATGCTGATGGCTGCGGGGCCGAGGAGAACGATGAAGAGCACGGGAAAGATGAACAGCAGGAGCGGGAACAAGACCTTCACCGGCAGTTTCATGGCCTTTTCTTCGGCCCGTTGCCGGCGCTTGACCCTGGCTTGCTTGGCCTGGGTGCGAAGCACCTTCGCGATGCCGATGCCGTACTTATCGGCCTGGACCACCGCCCGCACGAAACTCCGCAGGTCCTGGACGGAAGAACGGGCCGCCAGTGCGGCGTAGGCTTCCTGGCGAGGGCGGCCCACCTGGATGTCTTGAAGCGTCCGCATCAGCTCCTGGGCCAGCGGCCCGCCCCCGTATTCTCCCGATCTTGCCATGGCAGATTCGAAGCCCAGGCCTGCCTCAACGGAAATCAACATCTGGTCGAGGGTATTCGGCAGCTCGAGTTCGATGGCCTGCTGGCGCTTGATGCCTTTGTTGTAGACCAGGAGGTCAGGGACAAAGTAGAACAGCACCGTGATGAACAGAGCCAAACCGAAAATCGGAGGCGTCGGGGACTTGCTGATAAGAAGTAACCCGAACATGGCGCCACCAAGGGCGAGGAGCGGCTTCGCAATGATGAGCTTCTCCAGTGGCATGGATTCCGGGCGTCCTGCCAAGGCCAGCCAGCGGTCCAGTTTCGCTTCGTAGCTGCCGGATGTGAGCCGCTTGGAGATCCCCAGGAAGATCGGGGTCCTTTGGATCGCGGAGTTAGAGCTCTGGGTAAAGCCTTGTCCAAGATTCGTTTGGACGGCCAGCGCACCACGCCGGTCCAGCGTGACCAGAACCCAGGTGAAGTAGGCCAAAGGCAGCACAACCGCTGCGATGATCAGCCAGGCTATCGGAGTCATGGCGTTCCTCCCTAGAACTTAATTTTGACGGTGCGGCTCATCCAGAAGCCGCCGATGACGAACATCAGAATGCTTACGATGAGCAAAATGATGCCGATGGGGTGAGTGAAGAACACGTTCATGTAACCGGGGTTCATGATGCCGATAATCATGGCGACACCTACCGGCATGGCCATCAGGATCCAGGCTGACATTTTGCCTTCAGCGCTGAGGGAACGTACCTGACCCTTGATCTCGCTGCGCTCACGGATCGTGCCGGCTACTTCTTCCAGTACCTCGGCAAGATCGCCACCAACCTCCCGGTTGATCTGGATTGCCTGTCCAATCCAGCGGAAGTCCTCGCTATCCATACGCTCTGCAACCTCATCCAGGGCTTGACGGGCGTCCTTGCCGACCCGCGTTTCGGTGACTACGCGGGAGAGCTCTTCCGACGTCGGGGCGTCAGCCTCCTGGGCCGCCGCCTCGATCGACCTCATGACACTGTGGCCTACGCGAAGGCCGCCGATCAGCATCTGGATGGTATCTGTGAGCTGGGCTTCAAACCGTCCCCGGCGCTTATCCCTGAGCACGGAGAGCACAAGCCTCGCCAGAAACGGAGTCGCGATGGCGAATAGGATTCCGAGGAGTATATTCGTCAGCAGCGAGACGACAGTGCCGGCCAGTAAGGAAGCCACGAAGACCATCACGGTGAAATCGGCGGGCGCCATCTTTACGCCGGCGTTGTACAGAACAGCCCGGTTATACGGGCCGCCCGACTCGCCGATCACGCCGCCCATGGCGGATACCGCTGTGTTTGAAACGCGGCTGATCGCTGACTGGCCCTGATACACATCGGGACGCCGTCTATTGGCCGGAATCGAACCGTGACGAGGCTTCAGGACAACCAGGAACACCACGAGCAGCGCCCCGAAACACAGCACAAGGGCCGTAATGAACAGTGCTGGCGAGTCCACGGCTACCGCCTTCCTGTCGCGACGGGCGTAGCGCCGAAGATGGCCGGTGACACCGCGATGCCGAGGTCTGTAAAGCGGTCCAGGAACCGCGGCCGTATCCCCGTCGAGACGGGCCGCCCGAGGAAGCGTCCTTGTGCGTCCATGCCGGCGGAGTAGTCGAAGAGGAACGCGTCCTGGAGCGTAACGATGTCTCCTTCCATGCCCTGCACCTCCGTCACATGGGTGACCCGGCGACTGCCGTCTCGGAGCCTCGTGACTTGGATGATGAGGTCCACCGCTGACGAAACCTGCTCGCGAATGGCACGAAGGGGCAAGTCCATCCCGGCCATCAGCACAAGAGTCTCCAGTCGGGCAACGGCGTCGCGCGGCGAGTTTGCGTGAACAGTGGAGAGTGAACCGTCGTGGCCGGTGTTCATAGCCTGCAGCATGTCCAAGGACTCACCGCCGCGGACTTCGCCGACGATGATCCGGTCCGGTCGCATGCGGAGGGAGTTTCGGACAAGTTCACGGATGCCGACGGCACCTTTTCCTTCGATGTTTGGCGGCCTGCTTTCAAGGCGGACCACGTGCTCCTGCTGCAGTTGGAGTTCGACGGCGTCCTCGATGGTCACGATCCTGTCCTCGGCGGGGATGAAGGAGGAGAGGACATTGAGCAAGGTCGTTTTGCCGGTACCGGTGCCGCCGGAAACGATGATGTTCAGCCGCGCACGGACGCACGCGCTGAGCAGCTCCGCCATTTCGGGAGTGACAGAGCCCCACTCAATAAGGTTCTGGACCGTCAACGGCACGTGGCTGAACTTGCGAATGGTCAATGAGGGCCCGTTGACCGCCAGGGGAGGTATGATCGCGTTGACACGCGAGCCGTCTTCCAGCCGTGCATCGACCAGCGGCGAGGATTCATCGATGCGCCGGCCCACGCGCGACACAATCCGTTCAATGACTTTCCGCAGGTGGTCATCGGAACTGAACTGGTAGCCGGTCAGGGTCAGATGCCCATGCCGTTCGATGTAGATCTGGTCAAAACGGTTGACCATGATCTCAGTAACGGAAGGATCTTCCAGTAGCCGCTGGAGCGGCCCGTAGCCCATGACCTCGTCGGCAATTTCCCGGATAAGCCGCCGTCGTTCGTCGGGGGAGAGCGGGACCTGCTCCTGGTCAATCACGGCGGACAGTTCTTCAACTGCCATGGAACGAAGGTCTTCCTCCGATGCTGATGCGTCTGCAGATCGATTTCCCATGCGTTCAAACAGCGCGAGCGCAGCCCGTTGTTTCAAGCCCGCCAGCGCATCGAAGACCTGGACGACAGGGGCGCCGCCCAAATTCAACGCTGAGGCAAGCGGTGTGCTGGCCGGAGCGGCCGGCTGCTGCTCGGCCGACGCAGGTACCGCCCGAGGCGTGTCCTGTGCGGGCTGGCCGGATTCGTTAGGGGTCACATTCGTTTGTGACCGGGTCAGGCGATCTGAGAGTTTCATGACACAACCACCCTTCGGTGCAGTTTGTTGTGGGTGGAGGACACCCAGGCGGGATCGAATCGGTCCACCAGCTTTTTGAGGCCCTTCGAGGCGGCGTCCCTGGTGGAGCTCTGCAACACCGGGACGCCGCGATTGGTGGTAAACGGAAGGGTGCGTGACCGCGGAATCACGGTATCGATCGGGACACCGATGGTCGCTTCGACGTCCTGCACCGAGAGGCCGCTCTTACGGTCGGCGAAGTTGAGCACGGTGTGCCGGCCCTGTGGGAGCAGCTGCAGGTCCTTCAGCACGGTGAAGCACTTGCGAAGGCCACGGACGCTCGGAACGTCCATCCCGCAAACCCACACACCGTCAGTTGCCAGCTCCAGCGTCGCCAGCACGTGCTCGCCGAGACCTGGTGCGGTGTCGACCACCACGTATTTGAACTCGCTTGCCAGCTGGTTGATGAGCCGGCTGACATGATCGGCAGTGATGTAGTCAGATTCCGCAGGTGTCCGGGGAGCGCACAGGGCGTAGATGCCTGCCGGGTGAACCGTGAGGAACGCTTTCAAAACCATGGAGTCCTGGGAAGCAGCGCCGTGCACGGCCTCTGTGATGGAGTGTTCCGGTTCCAGCAACAACCCCGATGCAACGTCCCCGAACTGCAGGTCGAGATCGACAATCACCACCCCCATGGGCGCCACCTGGCCAAGGCCGATGGCCAGGTTGGTAGCTACCGTGGTTTTGCCGACGCCGCCCTTGGGTGACATGACTGCAATCACCCGTCCGCGTTGCTGGCCCGATTCCGCCGCCGGGGCCATGCCGCGCCGGCGGCTGGCTGAGGCGAGGCAGGCCCGTTCAAGGAGCAC
Source organism: Arthrobacter oryzae (assembly GCF_030718995.1). Lineage (NCBI taxonomy): Bacteria > Bacillati > Actinomycetota > Actinomycetes > Micrococcales > Micrococcaceae > Arthrobacter > Arthrobacter oryzae. The sequence continues at coordinate 329,365 of NZ_CP132204.1, read as the reverse complement.
CCGCAGGTCGTTGACCACGATTTCCGGGGTGACGACGTCACGGATACCTGAATGCATGGCCCGGAGTACCAGGTCCGGCGTGGGCTCGGCGACCAGGAGCAGGCTTACCTCGGGGTACTGGAGATCGAAGACGGTTGCGAGCTTCAGGGCATCCTCGGGGGCGACGCCGGGGCCGAGAATCAGAACCTCCGGCGGGGCCCCGTTGAGTTGCGCGAAGACGTCATCCGGTCCGCCGGAGAGAACGTCCGGCGTGAGCGTTTGCAGCTCACCGTGCAGCGCCCCTGTGATTGCTTGCCGGATGCGCCCCTCGAAGTCCCGGACTGCCGTGATAGCCACAAACCGGCTCATTAGTACAGCCCTCCAAAGGTGGTGACCGGCGGATCGCTCTTGGTGGATGTATCGGTCTGCTTGGCGAGCCAGATGGTGCCGAATTCGGCGCCGTAGACGAGCTTGGCGGCATCGGCGTCGCTCCTGGCCACGGTGATAAAGGCGGATCCGTTAGGCATTTCGATGCCCTTCTCCGTGGTGCCACCGGAGTTCTTTTCCGTCTCCGGTGCAGCTTTCTGAACCGCGGTCACCAGGACGTCGTGGAAGAGAAGGCCGGTGGACTGTTTCCACCCTTTGACCTCGGCCGGAACGTTTGCGCCGGCCGGCATCTCTTCCTCGGACTTGAAGGAGGTGTAGACGGTTACCTTGTCGCCAGCTTCGAGCCGGCCGCCAAGGATCCGTTCGGGTGCGAGGAGGAAGGTAACTTCTTCCAGACCGTCAGGTACCGGCACGGTGCCGGGCAGGAGGTCGCGGGGGTCCACGAGCCTAGCCTTAAGGAGTTGCTCACCGGGCTCCAGGCCCACTGAGGTAATCTTCCCCTTGTAATCGCTCAGGCTTTCGATGGCCCCCTCCGGTACGGCGGCCTGGGGTATCGCTTCGAGCTGGACCTTGTTGTTGAGGTCTTCAGCCTTGGTTCCGGCGGGAATTGATTCTTTGACAACCAGGACATTGACGGGTTCGAGACCTTGCGCTGCCCTGTTGTCGGCCCCTTGAACGTATACAACCAGTAGTACGGTTCCGGTGATTGCCAACAGCAGTGCTGCGATGCCTCCCAGTAGGCGTGATTTCACTTGACTAGCTCCTTGTCGATTTCTTAGTGCGACTTTTGATGCGACGGTTTCGCTTACGGAGGACTCAGCGGCTATTTCGAAAGCCAGACTGATGACGCTCCGTAGTTGGGGTTTCCACCGCTCGATGCCAGACCCTCATCCAGGGAGACGTAGCGGGTGAAATAGCCCTGGATGCCCCGGCAGTTGCCGGTGCACGAGGGCGCTGCGGGGTCCAGGTTTGTGAGTGACGGACCGCCGCCAAACTTGTAGCCGGTGACTTGGAAGGCAATGAACCCGACCAGACCGTACGTAGCGTGCTGGCCGTTGCCAGACGCGGTGCTGAAGATCGGGATGAGGATAGGCTCCTCCAACAGGGTGGCGATTATTCCTGTGCATTCGCTCGGGAAGTCATTGCCCGGGTCGTTACCGATCTCTGATTCGGCGATATTGATGTCCGCCGAGCATCCGGTGTCCCGGTCCAGCCAGCCGAAGCCACCCTCGGCGTAGCCGTTTTGCGGGACGCAGCCCGGGTAGTCCGGAGTGTTTTCGTCGTAGCGGAGGAGGATGTGGGTCGGGATGGGATCGCCGGTGAATTCTCCGGTCGAGTTCAGTTCCGCCAGCTGGCTCGGCGAAAGGTACTGCTCGAAGACGCACTGGCTGATGGTCCAGGGCAGCGTCGTAGCCTCATTCGGTGCGCCCCAGGTGGCCTCGGCCACTGCCCGGATGTCGGTGGTTTCAAACCCCATGACCCTGGCGAAGAAAAGCGAGAAGGTGTTTGCTCCGGAGCCGGCATCGCGGGTGTTGGTTTCAACGCGAACCGTCGTGGCACTTGGGAAGGTGATGGAGGTGACGCCACTGGAGCTGTCATTGCTGTTGGAGTTGGCCAGGAACTGGCCGGTTGCGTTCACATCCCCGCACGCTCCGTTGGCGCAGTCGCCCGCGATGGCCAGGGCGGACGAGTCGGCGCCCGTCTGAAGCTGCGCCTTTTCCGCGTACATGGCACCCACGTCGACGGCGATGGCTGCGAAACCCATCAGGACGACGAGCAGGAGGGCCACAAAGATAGTTGCCGCTCCGCGCTCGTTGTCAGAACCGCCGGTGCCAGTGGTGGCGACATGCCGGCCTTTGCTGCTGCGACGCGCTGTCAGCCACCGCATCTCATCACCCCTACTCCCGTCATGTTCAAGGGAAATATGACCGGCTGGCCAAAGAAGCCGGCATCAAGGAAGCCGGACAAGGATGGAAGGGTCAGGCTCGTTGTGACTGTGACGTCGGACCCCTCCGAGCAGCTCCCGGCGTTGCTTGTGACCCCCATGCCCAGGCCCGCCAGAGATGGCGCGGCGGCGGCGGCGGTCCCGGCGACGTCGAGAGAGCCGTCGTCGTAATGGATGGCGGCATGGCGGGCGCCTTCGCGCGCTGCCTGGGTGAGCGACACCTGAACGTTCAGGGCCCGCCCGAATTCCATAATGCCGATGACCAGCAACAGCAGCACGGGAAGGACAATTGCCATTTCCACTGCCACGGCCCCGCGTTCTTTCTTTTTTGATTTCACGACGGTCTCCCCAGACACTTCGTTTTCCATTGGCGGATTGCCCGGAAATGCAACTGTTCCGGTGGCGGCGACTGCCGCCACCGGAACAGAGGCAATACCGAGGGTGCGGGCTACAGGTTGCCTGCGACACCCGTGAAGAGGTTGGCGATGGCCGGGCCCAGGATGAGGAGGGCTGCGATGACGACGACTGCGATGAGTGCGACCATCAGGCCGTACTCAACCATCGTGGCGCCCTTCTCTTCCCGGGTGAGGCGGGTCTTGACGCCGGCGATAAAAGCAACCATGGAGACCAGTGCAGAGTTCATTTTCGTGTTCCTTTTTGTGAGTGCTGAATTGGCTTCGAATTCCCCGCTCCCCCCAAGAAGGTGTTGCTGGAACTTCGATGCACTAAGGAATACAGGAGTCACAAATAGCCACACAATGAGTGGATGTACTCGTCTTTTTGACACCGGAATCGGCTGTCTACTTGGTGTTACAGCCCTTTATTCCCGCTACCCAAGTACGCGACTACTTGGTGTACTCGGAAACGGCTAGCGGGGGAACACAGAGGGCAGGAGAACCCGGCCGATCTCGTTGCCCCAGAGCACTGCCAGTATGCAGCCCAGGAACATGGACGGACCGAAGGGAACTGAGGTCTTCCGCCCCGCAAATCCGCTTGTAACAAGGATCACACTGGTCACTGCGCCCACAATAAAACCAAGGGCTATACCCAGTATCAAGTGGCCAATAGAGAGGTAGCCCAAGTACAAACCAAGTGGTGCTGAGAGCTTTACGTCGCCCATCCCCATTCCGCGGGGAGAAATAAGGGCCAAAATCAGGTAAACCACGAAAGTTACGGCGCATCCGATGGCTGCTACCAACAGATTTCCCCATCGCTGGCTCATAGCGGCGTCCCAAAGCAGCAGCAAAAGCCCGACCCCAAGCGTGGGAACGACCATCCTGTTGGGCAAAAGCTTGTGCTGAAGGTCGATCCGGGAGAGTAAAAGGCCAGCTGCGCAGAGGAATAGGAAGGCCGGCAGTACCCAGGACCAGCCGAATCGCCAGGCCATCGCCCCGCACAGCAGTGCGGTGCCAACGGCGCCGGCAGCACCGTGCCAGCGGACGTGCCCCAGCTCAAGGGCGGGCAGCAGTCTCCGCGTGACCTGGAGGGCGAGGGGAGCCGCGGCAAGACCAAGGAGGGCGCAGGCGATTACCAGCGGGGCAACCGGGGGCAATTCAGTCAACGGGGCACCTCAGCTCCAAGTTGTTCGTGATTCTCGCTGCGGGCCCCGGGCAGGAACCGGCGCAGGCTGGCTACGTAGAGCCTATTTTGACCAGCGGCCTCAGTACCCGCTATTCTTGATAGTCGTTGTGCGTGTCCTTTCTCGATGATGCGTGCCCGCTGAGAATCCGGTTGCAGGATAACTACTCCTCGGGCACATTCGAGACGTCTGGACCACTGGATTCATAGAGCCCTCACCTCTGTTCCGGTAGCGCATAGATAGTAGGTGCACACGCTTACGTGACACCTAAACAAGAACGCCAGAACAAGAACGAGGCAAACACCGTGCGTACGTACACCCCGAAGCCCGGCGATATCAACCGCCAGTGGCACGTCATTGACGCCACCGACGTTGTCCTTGGTCGTCTCGCCAGCCAGACCGCAATCCTGCTGCGCGGCAAGCACAAGGCCACCTTCGCTCCCCACATGGACATGGGCGATTTCGTCATCATCATCAACGCCGAGAAGGTCGCCCTCACCGGCGCCAAGCTCGAGCAGAAGCGCGCTTACCGCCACTCCGGCTACCCGGGCGGCCTGACCTCCGTCAACTACGCGGAGCTGCTGGAATCCAACCCGGTCCGCGCCGTGGAGAAGGCCATCAAGGGCATGCTCCCGAAGAACTCCCTCGCTGCACAGCAGCTGGGCAAGCTGAAGGTTTACCGCGGTGCAGAGCACCCGCACGCCGCCCAGCAGCCCAAGACTTTCGAAATTTCCCAGGTCGCCCAGTAGTCCTGGCCACCAAACAACTTATCTATACAAGGAGAACCGTGGCTCAGAACGAAGAGACCACCGAAGCCGTTGAGGCAGAGGAAACCCTGACCAGCTACACCTCGGAAAGCGGAGCTGCTGAAGCTGCTGCGCCGAAGAAGGAGCGCCCGGCACTGACCGTTGCCGGCGCAGCTGTTGGCCGCCGCAAGGAAGCTGTTGCACGCGTTCGCGTTGTGCCCGGCTCCGGCAAGTGGACCATCAACGGCCGCGAGCTGGCGAACTACTTCCCGAACAAGCTGCACCAGCAGGACGTCAACGAGCCCTTCAAGATCCTCGATCTTGACGGCGCCTACGACGTCATCGCCCGCATCCACGGCGGCGGCCCCTCCGGCCAGGCCGGTGCGCTGCGTCTCGGCATCGCCCGTTCACTGAACGAGATCGACGTCGAGAACAACCGCGCCACGCTGAAGAAGGCCGGCTACCTTACCCGTGACGCACGCGTCATCGAGCGTAAGAAGGCTGGTCTCAAGAAGGCCCGCAAGGCTCAGCAGTACTCCAAGCGCTAAATCCGCTTCCCGGAAGCCCGTCCCGCCACTCGGCGGGGCGGGCTTTCGCCGTTAAGAAAGACAGTCGGCCCGTGGTGCCCGGCCCTTGGTGCAGTGCCACTGTGCAGTGCGGTGGTGCGAGCCAAAGACGGCACCGGCAGGTCCATCGTCTAAACTTGACCCGATGTCTAGATTATTTGGAACAGATGGTGTCCGGGGCCTGGCTAACGGCCTGCTCACAGCAGAGCTGGCGATGCAGCTGGCGCAAGCGGCCGCCGTCGTACTCGGCCACGAACGCAGCACGAACGGTAGCCGCCCGCGAGCCGTCGTGGCCCGCGATCCGCGTGCCAGTGGCGAATTCATCTCGGCAGCCGTCTCGGCGGGGCTCTCCAGCTCGGGCATCGACGTTTACGACGCCGGCGTGCTCCCCACGCCCGCCGCCGCCTACCTGGTGGCCGACCTCAACGCCGACTTCGGTGTCATGATCTCCGCGTCGCACAACCCGGCGCCGGACAACGGCATCAAATTCTTTGCCAGGGGCGGCCAGAAGCTGCCTGACGAGGTGGAAGACGCCATCGAGGCGCAGATGAGCAAGGAACCGGTCAGGCCCACAGGGAGCGATGTAGGCCGCATCCAGACCTTCTCCGACGCGGAGGACCGCTACATTGTCCACCTGCTCGGAACGCTGCCGCACCGGCTCGACGGGCTGAAGGTAGTCCTGGACTGCGCCCACGGCGCTGCCAGCGGCTGTTCACCGCAGCTCTTCAACGACGCCGGCGCCGAAATCGTGGTCATCGGTGCTGAGCCCGACGGCCTGAATATCAACGACGGCGTGGGCTCGACCCACCTCGGCGCCCTGCAGCGTGCCGTGGTGGAACACGGCGCCGACCTGGGCATCGCCCACGACGGCGACGCCGACCGGTGCCTGGCAATCGACCATGAAGGCAACGAAGTGGACGGTGACCAGATCATGGCCATCCTCGCCCTGGCGCTGAAGGAATCGGGCAAGCTCAAGGACAACGTCCTGGTGGCCACCGTCATGAGCAACCTCGGTCTGAAGATCGCCCTCCGCAACGCCGGCATCACCATCCGGGAGACCGCCGTGGGGGACCGCTACGTCCTAGAGGAAATGCGCGACGGCGGGTACAACCTCGGCGGCGAACAGTCCGGTCACGTGATCTTCGCCGATCATGCCACCACAGGCGACGGCCTCCTGACCGGCCTGCAGCTGGCGGCTCAGGTGGCGCTTACGGGTAAGCCACTGAAGGAACTGGCCACTGTGATGACCAAGCTTCCGCAGCTAATGATCAACGTCAAGAACGTGGACAAGGCCCGGGCAGGCACCGATGAGGGTGTCCTGGCCGCCGTCGCTGAAGCCTCCGCGGAGCTCGGCGAGACCGGCCGCGTGCTCCTGCGCCCGTCCGGAACCGAAGCCCTGGTGCGCGTGATGGTGGAGGCTGCCGACATGCCCACCGCCGAGCGTATCTGCAAGCATCTTGCGGCCGTGGTGGAAGAACGCCTGGCCGTTGCGCCGGCCGCCTAACCCGGTCCCCGCCGTACCAAATCCAGGCAGGCAAAAAAGCGGTCCGCCCCTGCTGGGGGCGGACCGCTTTGCTGTCGTAAGGAACTACGCCCTGGAGCTGCCGCTCCGGAGTGAGTCGCGGATTTCGGTGAGGAGTGCGATCTGCGGGTCTTCGGCGGCCTCTTCCTTGACCTCGGTATTAATACCGAGCCGGCGGTTGCGGCGTTCGATCATGTGGTTCATCGGCATGATGACCACGAAGTAGATGGCCGCTGCCACCAGCAGGAACGAAATGATGGAGGAGATGACGGAGCCGTACATGAACCCCTCCCACTGCATTTCTTCAATGCCCTTGGCACTGAACAGGCGGCCGATCAGGGGAGTCAGCAAGCCCTCGACGATTGAGGTCACGACAGCGCCGAAGGCGGCACCCATGACCACTGCGACGGCAAGGTCTACGACGTTGCCCTTCATGATGAAATTCTTGAATCCGGTCAACATGGGACCCAGCCTAGACCCGGGCTGTAAACACAGTGTGACGGCCCGGTAATATCCCGGGGTGTGTCGGGGACCACCCACAAGCCTTAGGCCCTACAAGTACCCCGGTGCCGCTTCCAGTCCGAAGTACTCCTCCAGCGTGGCGATGCCGCGGTTGGCCATGTCCGTCGCGGCCTCCACTCCGATGTACCGCAGGTGCCAGGACTCGTAGTAGTAGCCCGTGACCTGGTGGAACATCCACGGATACCGGACCACGAAGCCGAAGCGGTGGGCGTTGGCCTTTGCCCACACCGCGGCCGGCTGGTCGGCGAAGCATGGCTGGAAACCGCACGCCCCGCCGCCGTCGCCGATGTCAAAGGCCCAGCCGGTCTGGTGCTCCGAGTAGCCCGGCCGGGCCGAGGCAGTGTCCGCCTCGGCCTGCCCCCGGGAGGCAACATAGCTGTTGTACGTTGCCGTCTGCGTCCCGTAGGAGCGGTAGCCGCTGGCCAGGGTCATGGCCACGCCGTCCCGTGCCGCCGCGGCGAACATCTGCTCCGCGGCAGCCGCCGTCGTGCTGTTCAGCTGGGCGGCCTCGCCCGAAACCGCCAGCGCAACGTTCGGCTGCACCAGGTCCGCCGGGACATAGTCGGCGGGGGAGAGCGGACGGTGCTTGTTGACCACCAGCCACGGGCTGGCCGGATCCGTCAGCGAATGCTGCCGGGCGAGTCCGGCAGCGGGGGACGTGGGGGTCGGCGCGGCGGTCGGCGTAGGCGCCGGTGCCGGTTCGGACGCAGGTGAGGTCCCCGGGGACGCCTCCGCACTTGCCGACGTCGTCGCGGTGGGTGAAGCAGTGGGTGAAGAAGTCGTCGAGGACGATGGCGTTGGCCGGGTTCCGGCGTCGGGCGTGCACGCTGACAGGGCGGTCAGTCCGGCACCGACGGCCAGCAGCCTGGCGACGGAACGCCTGCTGGGCGTGGTCGCCGCAGCCGCAATGCAGTTGTGGCACACGTGTGCTAGACCTTCCGCAGCAGCATGCGGCGGATGGAATGGTCTGCTTCCTTAGTCAGCACCAGCTGCGCCCGGCCCCGCGTCGGAAGAACATTTTCCTCCAGGTTGGGCTCGTTGATCCGCTTCCAGATGTCGCGGGCGGTGATCTCGGCTTCCTCGTCGGACAGCGTGGCGTAGCGGTGGAAGTAAGATTCGGGTTGGGCGAACGCCGTGGTGCGGAGCTTGCGGAACCGGTCCACGTACCACTCCTCGATGTAGGAGGTCTTCGCGTCCACGTAGATGGAAAAGTCGAAGAAGTCGCTCAGCGCCAGGCCCTGCTTGCCATCGTGGCGCGGACGGGCCGGCGCCAGGACGTTCAGGCCCTCCACGATCAGCACATCCGGCCGGCGGACCACCACTTCCTTGCCGGGCACGATGTCGTACGTAACGTGCGAATACCAGGGAGCCCGGACCTCTTCCGCCCCGCCCTTGATCTCACTGACGAAGCGGAGCAGTGCACGGCGGTCGTACGATTCCGGGAAGCCTTTGCGTTCCAGGAGGTGCCGGCGCTTGAGTTCGGCCAGGGGATAGAGGAACCCGTCAGTGGTGATGAGCTCCACGTTGGGTGTGCCGGGCCAGCGGCGGAGCATCTCGCGGAGCACGCGGGCGATGGTGGACTTTCCCACGGCCACGGATCCGGCCACGCCGATCACGAAGGGCGTGCGCTGCGTCTGTTCGCCGAGGAAGGTGGTGGTGGCAGAGTGCAGTTGGCCCGCGGCCTCCACATAGAGGTGAAGCAGCCGGGAGAGCGGCAAGTAGACTTCGCGGACTTCCTTCATGTCCAGCGGATCACCGAGCCCTCTGAGACGGACCACGTCCTCTTCGTTCAGAGGCTGTTCCATCTGGGCTGCGAGCCGGGACCAGGTCTGCCTGTCCAGCTCCACGAACGGGGAGACACCCTCTCCATTCGCTTCATTGCGTTGCAAAGTCACGTTAGAGATTCTGCCTGCCGCGACGCTGAGAGCGAAATGGAGGGCGTCGCAACCGCCGTAATGGCGCCCGGGCACCCCGTCGCAGGCGCCACACGAGACCTCGGCGGACCCCCACTCCATATAAGCTTGGCTCTATGTGTGGAATCGTAGGATACGTAGGCCATTCGTCAGGCCGGGTAAATGTTGGCCACGGCGCGTTGGACGTTGTCCTTGAGGGACTCCGCCGTCTGGAGTACCGGGGATATGACTCGGCGGGCGTTGCTGTGGTGGCGGACGGAACCATTTCGTCCCGTAAGAAGTCCGGAAAGCTGAGCAACCTGCTCGCTGAACTGGAAAAGTCGCCGCTGCCGGATGCAGTCACCGGGATCGGGCACACCCGCTGGGCCACGCACGGCGGACCCACGGACCAGAATGCGCACCCGCACCTGTCCGACGGCGGCAAGCTGGCCCTCATCCACAACGGCATCATCGAAAACTTCGCCGAGCTCAAGCTGGAGCTGCTTGAAAAGGGCACTGTGTTCGCGTCCGAGACGGACACCGAGGTGGCCGCCGCGCTGCTGGGTGACATCTTCCGGAACAAGCTGAACGGTGACGTTTCCAACGGCGGCCTGACCAGGGCCATGCAGCTTGCCTGCCAGCGCCTTGAAGGCGCCTTCACACTGCTGGCCGTGCACGCGGACCAGCCCGACGTCGTCGTAGCCGCCCGGCGCAACTCCCCGCTCGTGGTGGGCCTGGGCGAGGGGGAGAACTTCCTCGGCTCGGACGTCTCCGGCTTCATCGACTACACCCGCCGGGCCGTGGAGCTGGGCCAGGACCAGATCGTGACCATCACCGCGGACACCGTGGAGATCACCGACTTCTTCGGCGCCCCGGCGCAGGGCAAGGAATACCACGTTGACTGGGACCCGGCCTCGGCCGAGAAGGGCGGCTACCCGTCCTTCATGGAGAAGGAAATCCACGACCAGCCCGACGCCGTGGCCAACACCCTGCTGGGCCGCTCGGACCTTGACGGCAAGCTGACACTCGATGAAATGCGCATCGACCCGGAGCACCTGAAGAAGATCAACAAGATCATCGTGCTCGCCTGCGGCACCTCCGCCTACTCCGGCCAGGTGGCCAAGTACGCGATCGAGCACTGGTGCCGGATTGCCACCGAGGTGGAGCTCTCCCATGAGTTCCGCTACCGCGATCCGATCGTGGACGAGAACACGCTGATTGTGTCCATCTCGCAGTCCGGCGAGACCATGGACACCCTGATGGCCGTCCGCTACGCCAAGGAACAGGGCGCCAAGACCCTCTCCATCTGCAACACCAACGGCTCCACCATTCCGCGCGAATCAGACGCCGTGCTCTACACCCACGCCGGGCCGGAGATCGCGGTGGCATCCACCAAGGCCTTCCTGGCGCAGATCACTGCGGCCTACCTGCTGGGCCTCTATTTGGCACAGCTGCGCGGCAACAAGTTCCAAGGCGAGATCAAGGACATCCTGGCCGACCTCGGCAAGGTCCCGGCGAAGATCCAGCAGGTCCTGGACCACGCGGACGAGATCAAGGAGCTGGCCCGGTCCATGTCCGGCGCCAAGTCGGTGCTGTTCCTGGGCCGTCACGTCGGGTTCCCGGTGGCCATGGAGGGCGCGCTCAAGCTCAAAGAACTGGCGTACATCCACGCTGAAGGCTTTGCCGCCGGCGAGCTGAAGCACGGACCGATCGCGCTGATCGAGGAGGGCCAGCCGGTATTCGTGGTGGTCCCGTCCCCGCGCGGCCGGAACTCGCTGCACGCCAAGGTGGTCTCCAACATCCAGGAGGTCCGGGCCCGCGGTGCGAAGACCATCGTCATCGCCGAGGAAGGCGACGAAGCAGTCAAGGCGTACGCCGAGCACGTCTTCTACATCCCCGAGACGCCCACGCTCCTCGCGCCCCTGCTGGCCGCCGTTCCGCTGCAGATCTTCGCCCTCGAACTTGCCACGGCCAAGGGATACGACGTGGACCAGCCACGCAACCTTGCCAAGAGCGTGACCGTAGAATAAGCCGCATGATTGTTGGCATTGGCGTAGACGTCGTAGACATTGAACGGTTCGGCCGGCAGCTGGAACGGACCCCCGGGCTCCGGGACCGGCTGTTCGTCCCGGCCGAGCGCGAACTGAACACCCGCTCCCTGGCCGCGCGTTTCGCGGCCAAGGAAGCCGTGGCCAAGGTCCTTGGCGCACCCGCGGGCATGAACTGGCAGGACTGCTGGATCGGCCTGGACCAGAACGGTCCCACCGTCCAGGTCAAGGGCACCGTGCTGGCAGTCGCCGAGTCCAAGGGCGTCAAACGCTGGCACCTCTCGATGAGCCACGACGGCGGAATCGCCACGGCGACCGTCCTCGCGGAAGGGTAAGCGCGGACTCACCACCTGACAGCCCGCAGCGGACCCAGCACCGATTGGACTGAACCCATGATCAGCGCCTACACCGGCACACAGATTCGCGAAGCCGAAAGGCCCCTTCTTACTGTTGGTGCGGGCGCTGTTCTCATGCAACGCGCAGCCTACGGCCTGGCCAACGCCGTGATCCGTGAGCTTGTTTCGCGCGGGATCCGCCCCTACGGCGCGAGCGTTGCGGTGCTGGCAGGCAAAGGCAACAACGGCGGAGACGGGCTCTTCGCCGCCGCTTTCCTGGCTGCCCGCGGAATGCGCACGACGGCGGTTCTCACCGCCGGCGAAGCACACCCTGACGGGCTGGCCGCCTTTGAACGGGCCGGCGGACGGGCCCGGATCCTCACCGACCACAACGCAGGCGAGCTGGCAGCGGCCGCCGCCGGCGCCGACGTCGTGATTGATGCCGTGCTGGGGACCGGCGCCCAAGGAGGCCTCCGCGGCGCCGCGGCGTCCCTGATCGGGAAGCTGAACAGCGGACCGCACGGAGTTGTGGTGGCCTGCGACATTCCCAGCGGCGTGAACGCGGACACCGGCGAAGCCTTTGACCCCGTGCTTTCCGCAGACGCCACCGTGACTTTCGGAGGGGCCAAGGCCGGCCTGCTCGCCGATCCCGGCGCCGACCATGCCGGACGCGTGCTGGTCATCCCCATCGGGATCGAAGGCGAACTGCCGCCGCCTGCATTGCGGCGCCTCGAATCCGCCGACCTTGCCCGGCTGCTGCCCCCGCCGGCGCGCCGCTCCCACAAGTACACCAGGGGAGTCCTGGGTGTCGTGGCTGGCTCGGAACAGTACCCGGGTGCCGCGGTCCTCGCCTGTCGGGGTGCCCTCGCTGCGGGCGCCGGAATGGTCAGGTACCTGGGCCCGCCGGAGGCAACCCGGCTGGTCCGGCAGGCCTGCCCTGAGGTGGTGTGCGGCCCGGACAACGTTGCCGACGCGCATGTCCAGGCCTGGCTGGTTGGATCGGGGATCGCTGACGGCGACGACCAGCAGCTGCAGCGCGTGCGAGACGCGGTGGAGACCGGACTGCCGGTGGCCGCCGACGCCGGAGCGCTGCCGGCCCTCCCTGACGTCCTGGCGCGCCACGTGGTGCTGACGCCGCATGGCGGTGAGCTGGCCCGCCTCCTGCAGCGCTACGGGATCGACCTCGGGCGGCAGGGCGTGGACGGGGCAACACTTGACGCTGTGCGCCGGGCCGCCGAAAGGACCGGTGCCACCGTGCTGCTGAAGGGCGCCACCACCCTGGTGGCCGCGCCGTCGGGCCCCGTCTTCAGCCAGGCCGAAGCCACGCCGTGGATGGCCACGGCCGGAAGCGGTGATGTGCTGTCTGGAGTACTTGGTTCCCTGCTGGCCCAGCATTCGGACGACGAGGAAAAGTTTGAAGCCTGCGGGATCTCCGCGGACCAGCGCTGGGCGGCCATTGGGGCAGTGGCTGCAAGCCTGCACGGCCGCGCCGGAACCCTTGCCTCGAATGGCGGACCGGTGACCGCCGGTGCCATCGCGGCCTGCCTTCCCGAGGTGATGCGGACTTTGTAATGATTTGGCGCAGGGCGCAGGAACACCGATAGTAAACCTGCTTACTAGTAGTCTGTCTAGAGATTTATTCGTTACGCACGAGGAGTACACATGGAAGTCTGGCCCGGATCGGCTTACCCGCTGGGAGCCACCTTTAACGGCACTGGCACGAACTTTGCGCTGTTCAGCGAAAGGGCTGAAAAGGTGGAACTGTGCCTTTTCGACGACAAGGGTGCTGAGACCCGGATCGAACTCCTCGAGGTAGACGGCTACGTCTGGCACTGCTACCTTCCCCACATCCAGCCCGGCCAGAAATACGGGTACCGGGTCCACGGGCCGTACGATCCCGCGTCCGGAAACCGGTTCAACCCGAACAAACTGCTGCTGGACCCCTACGCGAAGGCCGTTCACGGCCAGATCGACTGGGACCCTGCGCTGTTCTCGTACAACATGGGCGATCCCGATTCGCGCAACGATGCAGATTCGGCCCCGCACATGATGATGGGCGTGGTGATCAACCCGTTCTTCGACTGGGACGGTGACCACCTGCCCAGGGTTCCGTACCACAAGTCCGTGATCTACGAGGCCCACGTCAAGGGCCTCACCAAGCTGCACCCCGAGGTCCCCGAGGACCAGCGCGGCACCTACGCCGGCGTGGCCCACCCCTCGGTCATCTCCCACCTCCAGAAGCTGGGCGTCACGGCCATCGAGCTCATGCCGGTGCACCAGTTCGTCAACGACGGCATCCTGGAAGACAAGGGACTGAACAACTACTGGGGCTACAACACCATCGGCTTCTTCGCCCCGCACAACAGCTACAGCTCCACCGGTGACACCGGCCAGCAGGTGCAGGACTTCAAGGCCATGGTCCGCTCGCTGCACCAGGCGGGCATCGAGGTAATCCTCGACGTTGTGTACAACCACACGGCCGAGGGCAACCACCTGGGCCCCACCCTGTCCTTCAAGGGCATCGACAACGCCGCCTACTACCGGCTCATGGACGGCGACGAGAAGCACTACATGGACTACACGGGCACCGGCAACTCGCTCAACGTCCGGCACCCCCACTCCCTGCAGCTCCTGATGGATTCGCTCCGTTACTGGGTCACGGAGATGCACGTTGACGGCTTCCGTTTCGACCTCGCCTCCACCCTGGCCCGCGAATTCTACGATGTGGACAAGCTGTCCACCTTCTTCGAACTTATCCAGCAGGACCCGGTAGTGTCCCAGGTCAAGCTGATTGCCGAGCCGTGGGACGTTGGCCCCGGCGGCTACCAGGTGGGCAACTTCCCGCCGCAGTGGACGGAATGGAACGGCAAGTACCGCGACACCGTCCGCGACTTCTGGCGCGGAGAACCGGCAACCCTCGGCGAATTCGCCTCGAGGATCACCGGCTCCGCCGACCTCTACGAGCACTCCGGCCGACGCCCGGTCGCCTCGATCAACTTCGTCACCGCCCACGACGGCTTCACGTTGTCGGACCTGGTGTCCTACAACGAGAAGCACAACGATGCCAACGGCGAAGGCAACAACGACGGCGAATCGCACAACCGCTCGTGGAACTGCGGCGCCGAAGGCCCCACGGACGATCCCAAGGTCCTGGCCCTCCGTGCCCGGCAGCAGCGCAACTTCATCGCCTCGCTGCTCCTCTCGCAGGGCGTGCCCATGATCCTCCATGGCGACGAAATGGGCCGCACGCAGCAGGGCAACAACAACGGCTACTGCCAGGATTCGGAACTGACCTGGATCAACTGGGACAACGTGGACCAGCCGCTGGTGGAATTCACCGCGGCCGTCAACGCGCTGCGGCACAAGCACCCCACCTTCCGCCGCAGCCGCTTCTTCGACGGCAGGCCGGTGCTCCGCGGCGAGGGCGAGCGGCTTCCGGACATCGAGTGGCTGGACGTTGACGGCTCCACCATGAAGCCCGAGGACTGGGACAGCGGCTTCGGCCGTTCGGTGGGCATGTTCCTCAACGGCGACGGAATCCGCGGCCGTGACGAACGCGGCCGCCGGATCACCGACGTCAACTTCGTGCTCTATTTCAACGCGCACGACGACGAAGTGAAGTTCACGCTGCCGTCCGACGAATACGCTCCCGCCTGGGACATCATCATCGACACGGCAGGCCAGAACGCCGACACCGAACCGGTAGAAGCCGGAGATGCCCTGCCCGTTGCCGCCAAATCCCTGGTGGTGCTCCGCGCACACAGCGTTCCGGAGACCGAACCGGACCACTCGGTGGCGGCATCGTTGGCGGCGCTCTCGCAGACCAGCACCAGCGAGACCGAGTCGCTGACCACCCCGGCCATCGCGGAACCTGCCCAAATAAGGAAGGTCAAGGCGAAGGGCAAGGCTGATTCATGAGGACGCCCGTCTCCACCTACCGGCTCCAGATCCGTCCGTCCTTCACACTCCAGGACGCGGCCGCCAAGGTCCCGTACCTGAAGTCGCTGGGCGTGGACTGGATCTACCTGTCCCCGATCCTGACCGCGGAAAAAGGTTCGGACCACGGGTATGACGTCACCGACCCGTCCGCGGTGGATCCCGACCGCGGCGGCCCGGAAGGCCTCGCCGCCGTGTCCAAGGCAGCCCGGAACGCCGGCATGGGTGTGCTCGTGGACATTGTGCCCAACCACGTGGGCGTGGCCTCGCCGTACCAGAACCCCTGGTGGTGGTCGCTGCTCAAGGAGGGCAAACAGTCCCGTTACGCCGAGGCGTTCGACGTCGACTGGGACTTCGGCGGCGGACGCGTCCGGCTCCCGGTGCTGGGGAGCGACGACGACCTGGACAAGCTGGAAATCCGCGACGGCGAGCTGCGGTACTACGACCACCGGTTCCCGCTGGCGGACGGCAGTTTCACCGACGGGGACGACCCCCGTGACGTCCACGCCCGCCAGAACTACGAGCTGGTGGGCTGGCGCCGCGCGGACAACGACCTCAACTACCGCCGGTTCTTCGCCGTGAACACGCTGGCGGGTGTCCGGGTGGAAGTTCCCCGGGTTTTCGACGAAGCCCATGAGGAGGTGGTCCGCTGGTTCCGCGAAGGGCTGGCGGACGGCCTCCGGATTGACCACCCTGACGGCCTGGCCGACCCGGAGGGCTACCTGCGGCGCCTTCGCGAAGCCACGGGCGGCAGGTACCTGCTGATCGAGAAAATCCTGGAACCGGGGGAGGAGCTTCCGGCGTCCTTCGAATGCGAAGGGACCACCGGCTACGACGCACTGGCCGACGTGGACCGGCTGTTCGTGGACGCCTCTGCGCAGCAGGCCCTCGACCAGCTGGACGGCAGGCTGCGCGCCGGGGAACCCGCGGATTACGAGGAAATGATCCGGCTCACCAAACGCCGGATCACCGACGGCATCCTGCATTCGGAGATCCTCCGGCTGGCGCGGCTTCTTCCCGCCGGAACGGTTTCCGCCGCGACCGGAGTGGATGCCGAGCTCGCAGCGGACGCGATCTCCGAGATCATCGCAGCTTTTCCCGTGTACCGGACCTACCTCCCGTACGGCGAGGAAGTCCTCAAGGAAGCCTGCAGCCTCGCCGCCCGGCGGCGCCCCGACCTTGCACGGGCCGTGGACCTGCTGCAGCCGTTGCTGCTGGATGCCGACTCACCGCTGGCACAGCGGTTCCAGCAGACCTCCGGCATGGTGATGGCCAAGGGCGTGGAGGACACCGCGTTCTTCCGCTACACCCGGCTGGGAACCCTGACGGAGGTGGGCGCCGATCCCACCGAGTTCGCACTGGACCCGGCGGAGTTCCACCGGCGGATGGTGCGGCGGGAAGCCCACTTGCCCCTTTCGATGACCACGCTCAGCACGCACGACACCAAGCGCAGCGAGGACACCCGTGCCCGGATTTCCGTGATCTCCGAGTTCGTGGCCGAATGGGACCGTGTCCTGGCCAGACTCCAGGAACTGGCGCCGCTTCCTGACGGACCGTTGGCCAGCCTGCTGTGGCAGGCCATTGCCGGCGCATGGCCGGCCTCCCGGGAACGCCTGCAGCAGTACGCCACCAAGGCGGCCCGCGAAGCCGGTAATTCGACCGACTGGCTGGACCCGAACGAGGCGTTCGAGCAGAAGCTGGCCGCCGCCGTCGACGCCGCGTTCGACAACCCCGAGGTCCGTGCGGAACTGGAGGCCTTCGTGGCGCTCCTGGAACCGTACGGCGCCGCCAACGCGCTGTCCGCGAAACTCGTGCAGCTGACCATGCCGGGCGTCCCGGACGTGTACCAGGGCACCGAGTTCTGGGACCGTTCCCTCACCGACCCGGACAACCGCCGCACCGTCGACTTTGCCGCCCGGCAGCGGGCACTGGACGCCCTCGACGCCGGTGAGCGTCCGGCGTCGTACAGGGACGAGGCGGCCAAACTGCTGGTGACCTCCCGCGCGCTCCGGCTCCGGCGCGACCGGACCGAGCTCTTCACGGGCTATACGGCAATCACGGCCACCGGTGCTGCGGCGGCGCACCTGGTCGCGTTCAGCCGGGGCGCCGGTGCGTCCGCCGGGGCCCTGACTCTGGCAACCAGGCTGCCCCGGGGGCTGGAACAGTCCGGCGGCTGGCAGGACACGTCGGTGGAAATGCCGGCAGCCATGACGGACGAATTCACGGGCAACAGCTTCGGGCCCGGGCCCGTCGCTGTTGCGGACCTCCTGGCAACCTACCCCGTTGCACTGCTGGTACCTACCACTGGATCGGAGAATGACGGATGACGCCTTCCGTGAACGGAAGCGGACGCTTCGACGTCTGGGCCCCCAACGTCACGGCCATCACCTTGCTGGCCGACGGCGCTGAATACGCCATGAGCCAGCGCGGCGAGGGCTGGTGGACGGCCCCGGACGCTCCGGCCGAAGGGGAAGTTTTCTACGGTTACCTGCCGGAGGCGGACACCACCCCGTTGCCGGACCCCCGCTCCCGCCGCCAGCCTGAGGGCGTCCACTCCCTGTCGCGGACCTTTGATCCGTCCGCCCATGAATGGGCGGACGGGGACTGGCCGGGCCGGGAACTGCAGGGCGCCGTCATCTACGAACTCCATATCGGCACGTTCACTCCCGAGGGCACCCTGGAAGCTGCCGCCGGGAAGCTGGGGTACCTCAAGGACCTCGGCGTCGACTTTGTGGAACTCCTGCCCGTCAACGGCTTCAACGGGACCCACAACTGGGGCTACGACGGCGTCCTCTGGTACGCCGTCCACGAAGGATACGGCGGCCCCGCCGCCTACCAGCGCTTCGTGGACGCCGCACACCAGGCAGGCCTGGGCGTCATCCAGGACGTGGTCTACAACCACCTCGGTCCCAGCGGAAACTATCTGCCGAAGTTCGGTCCCTACCTGAAGTCAGGGGAGGGGAACACCTGGGGCGACTCGGTGAACCTGGATTCGGCAGGGTCCGACGAGGTCCGTCGCTACATCCTGGACAACGCTGCCATGTGGCTTCGCGATTACCACGTGGACGGGTTGCGGATCGACGCCGTGCACGCCTTCAAGGACGAGCGGGCAGTCCATCTCCTGGAGGAATTCGGGGCCCTGGGAGACGCCGTCGCGGCGGAAACCGGCCGTCCGATCACCATGATCGCGGAGTCCGACCTCAACAACCCCCGCCTGCTGTATCCCCGCGACGCCAACGGGTACGGGCTGGAGGGGCAGTGGAGCGACGACTTCCACCACGCCGTGCACGTGAACATCAGCGGCGAGACCGCAGGGTATTACAGCGATTTTGACTCGCTGGGCGCCCTGGCCAAGGTGCTGCGCGACGGCTTCTTCCACGACGGCAGCTACTCCAGCTTCCGCGGCCGGCACCACGGACGGCCCATCAACACCGAACTGGTGCACCCGGCCGCCCTGGTGGTCTGCAGCCAGAACCACGACCAGATCGGCAACCGCGCCACCGGGGACCGGCTCTCCCAGTCGCTGTCCTACGGCCAGCTTGCCCTGGCCGCCGTTCTCACGCTGACGTCCCCGTTCACCCCCATGCTCTTCATGGGGGAGGAATACGGTGCCACCACGCCGTGGCAGTTCTTCACGTCCCATCCGGAACCGGAACTGGGTAAGGCGACGGCGGAAGGCCGCATCAAGGAGTTCGAACGGATGGGGTGGGATCCCGCCGTCGTGCCCGATCCCCAGGACCCGGAGACCTTCAACCGGTCGAAACTGAACTGGGCCGAGGCCGAGCAGGGCGACCACGCCCGCCTCCTGGAGCTCTACCGTGCGCTGACGGCGCTGCGCCGTTCCACCCCGGAACTCGCCGGCCTGGGGTTCGCGGATACGGACGTGGACTACAGCGAAGCCGATGGCTGGCTGCGGTTCCGGCGCGGAGACGTCCACGTGGCATTGAACTTCTCCGAACAGCAGGTCAGGCTCGGGGAGGTCGCGGGATCAGTACTGCTCGCCACCGATGAGGCAACCGGGCCTGATGGC